>JBBRGF010000419.1:0-1512 GCA_038240975.1 Gemmatimonadales bacterium | reverse complement strand
GCCACCGCCAGCTTCTGGAAGGTGACCGCTGCCGGGGCCGAGGTGGCGTTCGTCGACCGGTACACGCCGACGAGGGCAAGCGGCGGGATGAAGCCCGAAAGCGAGTTGCCGCCCGCACCACCGACGCCCGTGGTCGTCGCCACGAAGATCGTCGCCGGATCGGTCGGATGGACGAGGATCCGGCTGATGCTCCGCCCGCCGAAGGTGGTGGTCGTGAGAGGGTTGCCGGTGCTCGCAACCGTGAAGGTGAAGGGCGGGTTGATCGGCCCCAGGAGGGTGGCGCTCGTGTCGGCGTTGTCGATCCGGTAGATCCCGACGCCGAAGAAGCTGTCTACGGAGAGGTTCGGCTCACCGGTGCCGACGTAGAGAATCGTCGGGTTGGAAGGGGCGAGCGCAAGTGCGCCGATCGAGAGCGACTGTGCCGAGTCGAAGATCGGCGTCCAGGTCGCGTCGCCGTTGAGCGTGCGCCAGACGCCTCCCTGAGCCGTCCCGAGATATGCCTTGCTCGAGTTCGTCGGGTCGATCGCGATCGCGGTCACCCTGCCGCTGACGGCGGCCGTGGCGGGAAACTGCTGCGTCTGACCGTTCGGAAGCGAGTCGGGGCCGATCTCGGTCCACGCCGTGGCGCTCCTCCCCTCGGTGCGCTCCTGGCGGAAGCGGGTCGCAACGGCCTCCTGTCGCCAGGTCGGATCGAAGAAGTGGCCGGGCTCGATGCCGCGGATCCGCGACTCATACGCATCGCGGAGCTGGAGGTAGTTCGCGGTCGCGTCCGGATCCTGCGCCACGCGGGGAGGAAGATCGGCATTCGTGCCGCCGCCAAACGTGCCGCTGGCTGCTGCTGCGATTGCCAGAACAGCTGCCAGTGCCAGCGCCGTCGCGCCGGTGGTAATGAACTTCCGCTTCATGAACTCGACCCCTTTCGGACCGCGACCATTTGTCAAAGGACGCGTCCAAGGTAGACGAGTTTTCGCCTCGAGGGAAGGGCCGGACCGGAGGGTCCGCGGATCTCGCTACAGCTCGACCGCGATCCGGTCGTCGGCCCTGCTGAAGACCCAGGCGCCGAGCGCGAGTGCGGCGGCGGCGGCGACCGCCAGGTAGACGACGTCTCCCACCCGCGGTGTGGCTCGGCGACCTCGAACTTGTCGAGGAGCGCAGTTGTGCTCAGCAGGCCGTGCCGTTCGATGCTCGGCCATGCCCGGTCATCGGCCATGTGGTACAGGCGCGGGTAGGTCTCGATCAGTTCAGTGACTTTCAATCGCCCACTCCTCCTTGCTTGAAGGAGCAAAGTGTCTCCTCGCCGCGTAAGTGTCCAATTTCTTCAATCGCCTCGGTTGGGAAAGGCTCTGATCTCGGTTGCTCGGGGGGCCCCAGGGTGCCACGACGATTACCCCTTCCTTCATCGACTCGAACTGTAGGCTCATCAATCCCCACGCAAGGAGAGGCTCGATGGCTAAGAAGACAGTGCTCGTATCCGACCAGTCCGGGCAGGAGATCCCGGATGGCAAGGGAGCG
>JBBRGF010000418.1:0-1516 GCA_038240975.1 Gemmatimonadales bacterium | reverse complement strand
GATCGAGCCTCTGCGGCGCGTAATCGAGCTCCTTCCACACCTTCGCGCCGTGATGCTACACGGCGGCTCCGCGGTCGACGGATGGAAGAGATTTGCGCGGCAACACCAAAGCCTCTTGACCGCGCGTGAACTCGTCGTCATCGAGACCTTTCACACGAGTCGTCAAGCGTTTTGGCACCCCGACCCCAGCGTGCGCGAAAGCCGACGGGAACACCTTCGCAGGGCGTTCACCGAAGCAGCGCGCGTTCTCACGGGTGACCGTGCGCCTTCCGTCTAGCGCTGCATGCAGCAGAAAGGCGAGCTATGGTGAGCGCGCTCCCAGGCTTTTGCTGATACTCGTCGTTAGGCCGCACGCTCATCGGCATGGTACATTGGTAAGGTCCCCACGAGGCCCTAATGACGTTTCAGATCGAGGTCGAGGAGGAAGCCGACGGTCGTTGGATCGCCGAGATGCCAACGCTCCCCGGCGTTCTCATCTACGGGGTGACCGGCATCGATGCTGTCGCTCGGGAACAAGCCTTGGCACTTCGTGTACTGGCGGATCGCCAGCTTCCATGATACTGAGGAAATCGGGCCGAGGGTGTTGGCTCGCATCACGAAGCACATCGGCTTGACCCCGAATGACCTCTGGTGCCTCAGGCTTGCGACCTACCCCCCCTGATGCAGAAGCAGACAAACCCGGGCAACGGCCCGTATCCCGAGCCTCCAGCATGGCAACGGACCATCGGCCTTCACAAGCTCGTTTTGCAACTGATTAGCGTGTCGTTGGGCAGACGCACCCGACGCAGAGGAGCCGCAATAGATGGATGAGGACCGCCTGACTCGCGTTCTCGAGGAGATTCGGGACTTGCAGCGGCAACAGGTCGAAGCCTATGCACGCGCGCTGGCGAACCAACAGGAGGCCCTGCGCCTGCAGCGAGAGGGCATGGGGCGAGCTCGCAAGCTCTTGGCTGGAATCGGTATGATCATCGCCATCGTTCTGGTCATGGTGCTGGTGCTCCTCCGCTACATCCTGCAGCACTATGCGTGAGGGCCGGCGCCGGCGCGTCGAGGAATCGACGCCGGCGTCGCCTTACCCACTAATGCAACCGACGGATGCGAGCTGCGCCCCGCCCTTGGCGGCAGGAGTCCTCGTCGGCAGGTGCGGATGATCGGTTTGTCAGTGGTGGTTTGCAGCAGATCAGCCAACCGTTCAGTCAGCGTTACGGGAGAGGCGCACGCTGGAGTTGACCGCACAGTTCGTGCACGACTTGTCGAGCGGCTCTTTCCCCTCGAGGAGCGAGTCGGCGCCGCCGTGCTGCTCGAACGGCCGCTGCACACGAACGCGAAGCCATCCGCGTCCGCGTGGCCGCCCTCAAGCTCAGCGGAGGTCGCCTTGCGGACCTCGAGCGAGTGATGAGCCAGGCGCGCCAGGACTATCGGGACGTCCTGGCCTGGGCAGAGTATCCGCAGGAACTGGTTCAGCCGACCTGGCGACTGGGCGGACGCGAGGTCGAGCGCATTCGGGCGGCTGATC
>JBBRGF010000417.1:0-1521 GCA_038240975.1 Gemmatimonadales bacterium | reverse complement strand
TCGACTTGCCGGCACCGATCACTCCTCCGACCTCCCCCAGCGCCGTGAGCTTGATAACGAGATCCCGCGTGGCCAGCGGCAGCGACCGACCGTAAACGATTTCCCGCACCGCTGCCAAGATGCGGGCCATCGCGTCCGTGGCCAGCAGAGGCGCGATCTATCGCCCCACCCCGACCTGAGGCGGCTTCCGTAGACTCCGGGTGATGACGGACGATCGGAGCGGCGCACAGTGAGCGGAGAGCTGGACGGCTCGGTCCGGATCGCCTGGGAGGCGGACGGCTTCCAGACCGTCCGGGTCATCGCCAAGCGTCGACCGGCCAGCGAGCTCGTCGAGTTCGCCAGTCGGGTGGCGGACATCGCGCTGTTCAATCGGACCGCACACACCCTCCGGTCGGGACTTCGCGAAGCGTTCGGCGGTGCCTTCGAGCTCGACTCGGGCGAAGGCCGCGGTGACCGGCGCGACGGGGAGGTGGTCGTTCGATTCCATCCGCCGCGAGGTGAACCGAACCCAGTCCTGTAGGCAGTCGTATGGCTCGTCGGGCGATCCGTCGACGGTTGCGTGATGGCGGTGCATCTGCCACAGTCCCGACTAGCGGTGCCGAACCAACGGCGCTGACGCAGAGGCCCAACGCCACATCACGGACGGTCCCCGGGCCATGCGCGCTCGCCGATCGCCCACCAGACGATGTCCGCGGAGCTCGAGCTCCCGAGCCGGTGCGTCACCCTAGTCGCCCGCTCGGACTGACCTCCCCAGGGGTCACCGGAGTTCGCCCGTGCTGTCGGTCGCCACGCGACCGTGCCGTCACGCCGCAGCATCGTCGCCATGACAGAAAGGGAACGCTGTTGCGTGACTCCCGACCGACGCCTTCCCCGCGCCGGCTCCAGCTGATCAGGCGCGTCGGCGCCCTCATCTTCACGATGTCGCTCCTCGGCATCGGCAGTGCGGCCAGTCCTGCGAGCGTCGCGGCGACCGGCAGCTGCACCGGGTACACCCACTACTCGGCTCCGCCGCCGTACATCCGGGTACTGCGGCAGTCCGGTCCGGACGCCGGCCACAGCGTCAAGGTCGAGTTCAAGAAGTGGGTCAAGCACGTGCTCGGGACCCAGATGCCGGGCTACTACCCGCGCGAGAGCCTGCGGGCCAACGCCGTCTATGTGAAGCAGTACGGCTGGTACTACCTGCTGCAGGGCCATTGGCGCGGCGGCAAGGACAGCCTCGGCGTGTGCTACGACGTCAAGGACGCGGGTGATGGCTGGTACGTCCCCGAGAAGCGCAGCTTCACCGCCTCGCAGGCGGCCGCGGTGGAGGCCACCTGGAACTACACCGTGCGCAAGATCAGCTACGGCCGCTGGCGGTTCGTGCTGACGGGCTGGCGCGCCGGGGCGTTCGTCCAGTGCGCTGCCGATTCCGACGGCTGGCATCTGATGCAGCACTCCGCGTACGACTGCGGCAAGGACGGGCTGTCATGGCGCCAGATCGTGGCTCGCTACCTCACCCATTCGAAGGTCGTCACCCACCAC
>JBBRGF010000416.1:0-1523 GCA_038240975.1 Gemmatimonadales bacterium | reverse complement strand
ACCGATCAACTCTTTCGCCAACTCGTGCCGGGAGCGCTCGCGCCGGACCTGGGCACCTTTCCCGAGCAGACGGTGATGTCGGTCCGCGGTGCTGCCGCGCTGGATCCATTCGAAGGCACGCTGAAAGTGTATCTCGACGGGATCGAGATCGCCGACCGCGGGCTCGCGGCGATCGACCCGAACAGCATCGAGCGCATCGAAGTGATTCGCGGTCCCCAGGCCGCGGCGATCTACGGGTCCGAGGCCATCGGCGGAGTCATGCAGGTGTTCACCAAGCGGGGCGACTCCACGCTCGTGCGGCCCCAGATCGAGGCGCAGGCGGCCATCGGGGCGGTGCAGAGCCAGTTCGAAGGCAGCGGCGCTCTGCGGCAGGACTACCGGGGGTCCATCCGAGGTGGCGGAGCAACCGCCAACTATCACGTCGGCGGCGGCTATAGCAGGGTCGGCGACTGGGTCCCGGACTATTCGCTCTCCGTTCCGAGCGTATTCGGCGGGCTCCACCTCGTCCAGGGGGCGCTCGGGCTCGATCTCTCCGGGCGCTACTACGCCCAGGCCTCGGACTCGCCGTTCGATCCTCGACTGGCGGAAACCGGCTTCTCCTTCTTCACGACGCCGCCGCACGAACGCAATCAGACGCAGGAGGAGACCTACGGCGCGCGGCTCAGCTACATGCCCCGTGCGTGGTGGCAACACACTCTCACCGCCGGCATCGACCGCGTGTCCACCGACACGCGAAACACGCGCACCCGCGCCGGCTTCTTTCCCGGCGACAGCCTCCGGCGGGTTTTCATCAGCAACGAGCGCAAGGCCTCGGTGGGCTACACCACCACGGTCACGGTCCCGGTCGGCAAGCCTGCCGTGGCCACGCTGACCGCCGGCGTCGACCACTACGTCCTCAACCAGAATCGCTTCTTCACTTTTCACGCGCTGAACGTCGACGGGACAATCGAGACGTCCCCCGATGACCCCGTCGTGGGGCTGCGCCAGGTCACGACGAATTCCGGCTACTTCGGCCAACTTCAGCTCAACCTCTCCGAGGCGCTCTTCCTCACCGCGGGTCTCCGCGCCGAGCAGAACGCCAACTTCGGCGATGAGCTGGGCACGCCGGTATCACCTCGCGTCGGCGCGTCCTACGTCCGCCAGCTCGGCGGGACGACGGTCAAGCTCCGCGCCTCGTACGGCGAGGCGATCCGGCCCCCCGGCCCCGGCCAGCAGACCGAGCAGGTCACTCCGTTCGGCATCCAGCTCGCGAACCCATCGCTCGCACCCGAGCGCCAGACCGGAGTCGACGGCGGCGTGGACGTCATCTTCGGGCAACGAGGCTCGCTGAACGTCACCTACTACGACCAGACGGCACGGGATCTCATTCTGTCCGTCGAGCGCGAGCCGGTGGATGACGTGCCCGCGGATCAGTTCGTGAACGTCGGCCGGGTCAAGAACCGCGGAATCGAGGTGGAGGGTACGCTGCGACTCGATCCGCTCCAGCTCCACGCCCAGTATGCCTACACCCGGAGCCGGGTGGA
>JBBRGF010000415.1:0-1538 GCA_038240975.1 Gemmatimonadales bacterium | reverse complement strand
AGCAGCATGACGGCGCGGACCACCGGGGCGGGCAACGGAACGCCGACGCCGGCGGCATGGCTGCGGATGAGATTGGTCTGAAGCTGATCGAGCCGATCCGGCGCCACCCGCACGTTCGCGAGCTTGCCGAATCCGGTGTTGATGCCGTAGATGGTCTGCCCGGATGCAATCGCCGCCTCGACCAACCGGCGGCTCCCGAGCAAGGCCTCCCGCGCCGCTGGGTCGATCGTGACCCGCACCCTGCCGTCCCGCGCCACCCGCACCACGTCCGAGACCGCGAGCGATTGACCATCCAAACGACAGGGCTCTGAAGACATGGCCGAAGTAACAGCGCCGGCCTCGGGGATTCAAGAGGACGGGGAGGCGGGAAATCAGGAGTGCGTGCGGGTAACGACCAGCTCCGGGTTGCCGGGATCCGTCTGGAATGCCCAGTCGAGAATCAGGAAATTCTGCCCGACGTGACTGACGCGCACCGCGCCGTAGCGCTTGAAGCCGTCGCCACCGTCGGTCTCGAAAACGTAGCCGTAGTCCGGGATCGCGAGGACTCCCGAGGTACGGTAGGTGCGATCGGCCGCGAAGTCGATGGAGGTGAGGTCGGCGGTGAAGTTGTTCTCGTCGTAGTACTCGACCCCCGTGCCCGCGCGGACCGGCGTCAGGAAGAGGTCGCCCGCGCCATCGCGGTCGACGACGAAGTCGATGTCGGAGCCGCCCCCCGGGCGAAGCAGGCCGAGCTCGGCGTCCTGCGCCCGTCCGTCGCCGTTCAGATCGTCCCAGAACCGGAAGCCGCTGCCGGCCGACTGGAACTGGGAGGCGTAGACCAGCACGTTCCGCGCGTCCGGCCGTGGTGTATCGGACCGGAGTGGCGACCGACCGCTCTCGAAGCCATCGACACTCAGCGCCGTCACGCTGAAGCAGCGCGAGATGCCGTTGGTGAGCGCCCCGACGATGAACTCGGCCGCCACCGTGGTGCCCTCGAGCTGCCACTTGGTGCCGCACTGGTCGGCGTCGAGGTTGTAGGTCGTGCTGTAGACGCGGTAGTTCTGGAAGAGGCCGGGGTCGGCGGTGAAGGAGTTATCGTCCCAGCTCAGGGCAATCGCGCCGTCCAGCGTGGTGCTCGAGAGGGTGGCCGGAACGTCGGGCGGCACGCCGGGTCCGGTCCGATCGTGCGAGGAGCAGCCGGCGACCGTTGCCAGGACTGCTGGAATCCACCAGCCGCGCATAGATGTCTCCGATGGGGTGTCCGGCTCGTCCAGCAGGTCGCGTGCCACCGATGGACGGCTCAACGTGCCTCATGGCTTGCACTTGAGCCCGTCCGCGCCGCCCCGGGTGTGCGGTTCCGAGGACGGCCGGCACCGACTCTAGCGGTCGATCGTCGTCTGGTCGTAGTCGAACTTGAGCTCGGGCAGATCGGTCAGGTAGATCGAAAAATAGAAGGCGAAGTTTCCGTTCGGATTCCGCACGAAGTTGAATCCCGCCCGCCACTCGTGCAGCTCGCGCTCGAGTCGCACGACCTGCGACTCGAACTTGCCGTCGGTGAT
>JBBRGF010000414.1:0-1539 GCA_038240975.1 Gemmatimonadales bacterium | reverse complement strand
CGGACCGCCGTGCGCCGCAGCTCCTCCTGGGCTGCCTGCGGCAACGAGCGAGCATCCCGACCCACACCCGAAACACTACCAGAAACACCAACTATTTACTACCTCAGCTTAGTAATGCAAAAAGCGGTGCGTTACTCAGGGCCGCATAGAGAAATCTCAAATCCACTGTGCCCGCTGGACGCAAGACGATGGTGTTGTCAGTCGCCCAGAATGGCCGGACCGCCATCCTGACCGAGCCACAGTATGCGCCCACGCGTCCAACGACTATGCCTGCGTCAACGAGGTTTTTGGTGGAGTTGCCAATCACACCGTTCGAGCCGAAGAGCGGATAGTTACCGCGTGGCTCATCCCGCCGCGCCTTTCCACTCGCCATGCTGCACAGGCTTCCTAGGGTCACTTCACGCCAAGCGCTCATCGTCGGCCTTGCGTTCTCATCGATACAGCTTTCGAGGGAGCCCGCTGCCTCGGGAGAGACTATGTCGACCTCGTCGCGGGAACGCCGAGGGGCCGAGGCCTTCGTGCAGGATAGGCACCTCGGCGAGTGCGTTCTCCCGCGACTCGCTCACCGGGCCTGTCCTTCTCTCTCACCGGCCACCGCCGCCATCATCTCGCGCGCAACGTAGTGCCGCTGCCCCCGCGTCCCGCGTTCGCTCTCGTTCAACACCCCTCGTGCCTCAAGCCGTCGCAACAGCCGCAGTGCCGTCGGGCGGCTGACGCCGAGGCGTTCCTCCACCAGGCGGCTTGTCACGACCGGGCTCTCGCATATGAGGTCGACAAGAGCGAGCGCGTTCCGCGTGCCGAGCCCGGCCGCCTCCTCGCGATAGCTCTCCCGCACATCGATGATCTTCTCGGCGCGCGCCACGGCGTCGACGGCCTGGGTCTCGACAGAGGTCAGGAACAGGTTGATCCAAGGCGCGGGGTCGCCACGCTCCTGTATCGCCCGCAGCGAGTCGTAGTAGCGCTGCCGGTCCGCTTCGAGGTGGTCGCTGAGATACAGGAGTGGTGCGCTGAGGCGTCCCCGTGCGATGAGGAAGAAAACGAGCACGAGGCGGCCGAGCCGTCCGTTGCCGTCCAGGAAGGGATGGATCGTTTCGAACTGGGAATGCAGCAGAGCGTCCTGGATGAGCAGCGGCATCTCGGCTTCCTCGTTTGCGAACCGTTCCCAGTCGGTCAGCAGCGCGGGCAACTCTTCAGGGGGCGGTGGCACGAACTCCGCGGTCTCTAAGGTTGAGCCTGGTGCGCCGATCCAGTTCTGAGTCGTGCGCAGCTCCCCCGGCGTGCGCGTGCGCCCGCGCACTCCCGCCATCAGGCGACGGTGCATCTCGCGCAGCAACCGCGTGCTCATGGGCAGTCTCTCGAGTTGGTTGAGGCCCCACTGGAGCGCGTCGACGTAGCCAAGGACCTCCTCGACATCGGGATTCGGCGCCTCTCCGGCGGCGTCCACCTCCATCACCTCGGCCATCGTCGTCTGGGTTCCCTCGATACGGGTCGAGGAGAGAGCCTCTCGAAGGAGGTAGGGCCGAATCAGCAAGCTTTGGT
>JBBRGF010000413.1:0-1546 GCA_038240975.1 Gemmatimonadales bacterium | reverse complement strand
TCATATCGTCTCTACGCCTGGTACGGCACCTTCGTCCACGCAGATCCGTTGCGCGCGCTCTCGAGGATTGCTTCGACGACGCAGTTCGCCCGGTACCCGTCGTCGAAAGTGGCAAATGCCGGCGGATGCGGATCCGAGGGCTTCCTGCCCGCCGCAATGAAGCCGTAGATGTCGCGCATCAGGTTGCAGAACGCATCGGCCCACGCTTCCTGGTGCCCACCGGGGAGATGGGCGTAACGGGCCGCCTCCGTATCGAGAAGCGAGGGGTCCTTCGCGAGCACCTCGTTCGCCGTGTCGCGGCGGCCAATCCAGAGCTCGTTCTGTCTCTCCTGGAGCCATCGGAGCGACGCGCTCGAACCACAGACTTCGACCTGCAGGTCGTTCTTGTGCCCCGCGCAGACCTGTCCGACGGAAAAGCTGCCTTTCGCGCCATTGTCGAACCGGAGGAGCACGGAGGCGAGATCCTCGACCTTGATGTCGACCTCCTCGACGCCCTGATCAGCGGCGCCGACGGCGAACGCCTCCCTCGAGCCTCTGGGCTTCTTCCGCTTGGGAATCACCGTCGTGATGTCGCCAAGAACGTGAGTGATCCGCAGCCCGCTGATGTGCTGTGCGAGATCGCACCAGTGCGATCCGATGTCGCCGAGCGCGGACGAAACACCACCCTTCTCGGGCTCGAGCCGCCACGAGTAGTCGGTGTCCTTCACCAGCCAGTCCTGCAGGTACTGACCGACGACAAAGGTCGGCCGCCCGATGTCGCCGCGTGCAATCGCAAGGCGCGCCTGCTGCACGAGCGGGTTGCCGCGATAATTGAACGTGACCGCGTGGACGATCCCTGCCTTGGTGGCCTGGTCGAGGAGCGTTCTGGCCTCCGCCGCGGTCATCGCAAGCGGCTTGTCGGAAATGACGTGCTTTCCCTTCGCAATCGCCGCAGCGTTGACGGGGTAGTGCAGGTAATTCGGCGTGGCGTTGTGGACGACCTGCACGTCCGGATCGTTCAGGAGCGCCTCATAACTGCCGTAAGCCTTCCGCGCGCCGAGCGCCTCCGCCTTTTTCTCAGCGGATGCCTGGCTGCTCCCCGCGACTGCCACCACGTCGACGTACCCGAGGCGCCGTACCGCATCGATATGGTGGGGACCGACGAACCCGGCACCGATAATTCCCATCCCAATCCGCTTCACGGCGATCCTCCTGAAACATATCGTTCAGCTATCAGCGTTCCAGCCAGCAGCTCCCTGAGCCCGGGATACCGTGCAGTCGACTTACGTGTTCCTCAGCCGCAAAGCCGGGGCTCCGAGCTCGCCCAGCATACACCTCGGCGCTTTCAGCACTCAGCGGTCAGCCGCGCTACCCCACGGGTGGCGGCGCAGCCGGATCGGAGCTCGCGACTGAAGCAGCGCCAGGCGTTTGCGCCGCAGCAACGAAGCAGGCGACAGACCCGACCGAGCGACACGGTGAGCAGACGAGCGAAGCGCGAGCGGGCAAGCCTGGCCGTCATCAACAAACCCGCGTTCCCGTCCCCGGCACCCCGGGTCAATCGGGAAAG
>JBBRGF010000412.1:0-1548 GCA_038240975.1 Gemmatimonadales bacterium | reverse complement strand
TAGCGTGGCCGCGGCGAGCACCGCGCCGCCGGCGGCCATACGTGACCGGATCGACGCAGCGATACACGGATCTAGGCGCCTATGCACGTTGCAACCAGTATGACCGAGCTTCGGAGGCGAGCAAGCTTTCCTAGACCCTTTCGAGCCTCCGACCTAGACCTAGAAGAGCTGGTTCCCGGAACCCCGGTCGGGCCGCTTCGCTACGGCTTACCGACGTGCGTCGGGTCGTCCGAGATCACCTCAGGTTCGCTCAGGTCCGTAGAAAGTTCTACGCCTAAAACACGATCTTCTAGCCGCTGCGCCTCGTCACGGAACACCGTCCCGGCAAGATGCAAGTACCGCTTCGTCGTGCCCATGTTCGCGTGCCCAGCCCGAGTCATCAACGCGATCGGACTCTCCCCCACCGCCGCGCCGTTCGTCAGGCTCGCATGGCGTAGATCATGAAACGGGCGGAGCGCCGCATCGACTCCGGCAGCCTTGAGTGCCTCCCTGAGCGCCACAGCGAACGTGGGGGCGTTGTAGACGGTGCCGCGCTCGGGATGGCAGAACACAAGCTCCCCGTCGCCCTTGAACGCCGTCCTGCCGTAGTGCGCCGACAGCTCGTCGAGCAGCCGCGGCGGAATCGCGATCGACCGCTCCCCCGCCTCACTCTTTGAACGCGTCACGCGGAGAACGCCATCGAGCAGATCCACGTCGCACCAGAGGAGCCGCTGTAGCTCCGACCGGCGTAGGCCGAGCTGGACGAGCGTCAAGAACACGACGCGCGCTTGCTCATCGGTGAATGCGCGCTCCACCCGCGCGATCTCGTGCGGCTCGAGGATCCGCCACCGCCGCTTCGGAACCTTCGGCCTCTCAGCCCGCGCCGCCGGGTTGGACTCAACAAGCTCCTCCCGAACGGCCGACACGAAGATCGCCTGCAACACAGACAGATCCATCCCGACACTGGCAGGCGCCCGCTTCGCCGACTCGTCCGTGACGTACGCGGCGACGTCGCGTGGCCGGATCGCCGCCAAGGGGCGCGACCCGAATGCGGCAACGAGCCTCCTACGGACGCTGCGGTACTGACGGACGGTGCTCAGCTTCCATTGCCGCTTCGTCTCGCTCTGCTCGAACCATCGGCCCGCGTACTCGGCGAAGGTCAGAGGGGCCGGCTTGCGCCAGCCCCTCCTCTCCACCTTCACGAGCCGCTCGCGGAGCTCGGCCTCGGCCCGTTTGCGGGTCACACCGTCGCGTTCCGCACCGATCGTTTCCATTACTTGTTTGCCGGTCGCGTCGGAGTACTTGATCCTCCACACGGTCCCGCGCTTGCCGGCGTACTCGACAACGCTCCCGCTAGGCATCGGCTGTCTCCATCCGACCGTCGAGCAGGTCACTCAATCGCGTGTCGGCGAGAGCCTCGAAGTACGTCGCTGCCCGCTCAACTTCTTCTGGAGTGATCGACCGCAGCATTCGGGCGATCAGTAACTCGACGTGCGCGTGGATGATGATTTCTTTCTCCGAGTTTTCGATCTCGTCCGTTATCACCGCCTCGAAGCTGTCGACCAGGCC
>JBBRGF010000411.1:0-1549 GCA_038240975.1 Gemmatimonadales bacterium | reverse complement strand
CAGCAGACATCTTCACCATCCCCCATCGAGTGTCAACGATGCAGGAACAGTTCGCCGGTCGACGAAGGACACCTACCAGCAGGCTAACAAAGTACTACTAGGCAATACCGCGAGCTTCGTGTTCACGCGGCCCTCCCTCGTCAACGCGATTCGCCGGGCAGGCTTCACCACCGTGTTCGAGTGCCACGTGCCCCCCGAACCGGGGAAGGAATCCAACCGGCTCACGGTCCTAGCGGTAAAGGGTCAACGGCTCCAACTCAAGGCCACACCGGCGATCAACGCCGTGGAATGGAAAGACGTACCCGAGCCTCGCCGTCCGGGGAGGCGCGAGCTGACACGTCGCTTTGCTCGAGAGGTACTTCCCGAGGGGACTCGGCGGCGAGCCAGACGTCTGCTTGGTAGAGGCGAAGGGCCCGCCCAAGCTAACCCTGATAAAGCGCAAGCCAATCCGGTGGGTCAGGCACCACCGCGGGACCCGGTGAGGCGCGACGGGCGTTGAGCTTGCGCCGCACCAGCTTGATGCCCCGCCGAAGCGCCGTCCGCCTGGCCCCGTCGCTGACCAGCGTGCTCATGTAGGCACGCGCGACCGGAGCACGATGATTGGCGCGGCGATGGGCGGTGGCCATCCAGTCCGAAAGGGCCATCGAGTCCACGCGCACGGCCGTGTCCGGCGCCGCGGCTCCGTGCTTGGCAATCAGGTAGCGCAGCTCGTGCTTCAGGCGGCCCATGGATTGCACGTGCATGTTGTCGACGTGGTGGAGATAGCCGACGAGCACGTCCGGACATCGAGCCGGCCGCGAGGTTCGGGCCAGGCGGATCCAGAGGTCCCAGTCTGCGAGCACGCTGAGGTTGCCATCGAAGCCGCCGAGTGCTTGAAGCGGCGGCGTGCGAACCATCGCGTTCGAGCAGCCTCCCGGCATCGGATTAAAGGTGAGGACATCGCGGCAGAGCTGCTCCGGCCGAGGGGCCGGCCAGTCGTTGAGGACCTCTCCGGCCTCGTCGATGACTACGGCAGCACCATAGACCCACGCGGCGTCGCCTGCCGCATCGAGCTGAGCCCGAAGCTTGCGTGGCGACCAGAGGTCGTCGTCGTCGAGGAAGGCAATCCACCCACCGCGCGCCACCCGGATCCCGGCGTTGCGCGCAGTGGCGACGCCGCCCGACGTCTCGCGCCGTATGACCACAAGTCGGTCATCGTCGATCTGCGCGAGGCGATCGGGCGTTTCGTCGGTCGAGCCATCGTCGACGACGACGATCTCCACTTCAACGTCCTCTTGGCGCAGCGCCCCTATTAAGGCGAGCGAGAGCAGCCGCCATCGGGAGCGCGTCGGTATGACCACAGTTACATCAGGGGCTTTGGTCATTGGCGGCCACTCGAGTGGTGCCACGTCGCGATGCGGCGCAGGAAGGCTCCTCGCCGAATCGTGTGGGTAGCGTCCGGGCCGGCAGTGACGGTGCCGGGCTCCTTGTCCTCGATGATGGGAGTCTGGCATGTACGACTCGGACCTCTTCGAGCGGGCTCTGGGCCTGGGGGAGCCGTGGCAGGTCG
>JBBRGF010000410.1:0-1570 GCA_038240975.1 Gemmatimonadales bacterium | reverse complement strand
GGGTAAATAGATGATAATTTTGGATATTTGTCGGTCGGTGAGCGGGTGCGTGGCGAGGGGCTCCTGACCTCGAGTGCCGTCCAGAGGGGGAAATGGGCTAACATCCCACCATGGGTGCTCGCGCAAAGGATTTGCTCCGGGATGCTCTTGAGCTTCCGTTAAACCAACGAGCGGAGCTAGCGGCCGACCTTCTCGCCAGCATAGATGGAGACGCCGACGCTGACGTCGAAGCGGCCTGGGGCGCCGAGATTGAGCGCCGCGCAAGACAGGCGCTGGCTGATCAGACACAACCGATTCCCTGGGAGACGGTTCGTGGTCAGGCGATCGAGAAGATCACGCGACGGTGAAGAGACTCCAGTTCGAACCCGCAGCGAGCGAAGAATTCTTGGCCGCGGTGTCTTGGTACGGCGAGCGCAGCGAAAGAGTGGCGCACCGATTTGTTGCCGCGGTCGAAGATGTGCTCGAAGAAGTCCAAACTGATCCCGAGGCTTGGCCCGTCGTGCCTCATGTTGCCGAGGAGCTCGGCATACGGCGCGGCCTTTTGAAGAAGTTTCCCTACGCGATCGTGTTCATGGTGATGACCCATCGGAGTCGAGATCACGGCCCCCTCGGCAGTCACCGTCGCAGATGTGAACGACATCCTTGCCAAGCTCGGCTTGGAGCCGATTCCTTCCGAGGAGTGGGCGCCGCTTCGGGCGGCTTGAGCTGAATCAGCAGAAGGAGCCTTGCTTCTCTTGCCAACCGATTAGCTTGAGCACAGCGAGGACCTGGCTCGCGCGCTGAGAAGGCCGTTGGCTCACGCAGCCGCGAAGGACAAATCGAGAGGTGCACTCGGCCGTTCGCCGTGCTCGAGTTGCTCGGCGATCACGCGAAGCGCAAGGGCCTCGACCTTCGCTAACGCGTCATCGCGTGTAGAGCCGTACACCATGACACCTGGTAACTCGGGGATCTCAGCGATCCAACGTCCGTCGGCCTCAAGCTCCAGTTCGACGCGAAACGACTGACTCATGGTTCCCTCTCGTAGCACGTTCCGCCCCATTTGCTCCGCGAGGCCTGCCCGGCCCCCCGACGTCGGCGTCGCTACACGGCTCCTCCGCGCGAGCGCCATCGACGAGGCAAATCCATGGCGTCATACGCCAAAGCCAGGACCTCCACCAAATCGGGGTTCACGATCCGGTAGAGGAGAAGATGGCGCGCGGCGCGACCCGGCTTCGCAATGTGGACCGTCCACGCATCAGGGTTGATGTCCGGGCGATTGCGTCCCGCCTCGGGGGCGGTCGCCAGCGCTTCGAGCGCCTCTTGTATCAGCGCCGAGTAGTCGTCGTACTTGCGGCGACCATATGTGCGAAGCGTGTAGACTAGCGCGTGCTCGATGTCCGCGTCGGCAGCAAGTAGCGTGCGAACACGCGTCATTCGTCAGGGAGGCGTTCGACGCGGGCACGGATGCCCACCATGATTTCGGCTGGGGTACCTTCCGCAAACTCTCCGCGCTCGGCGGCGGCGCTCCGCTCGCGCCACAGGTCGCGGGCATACTCGAGCCACTCCTGCTCGCGTTCCTCGAGCGCCACAA
>JBBRGF010000409.1:0-1579 GCA_038240975.1 Gemmatimonadales bacterium | reverse complement strand
AACGTCGGCGCAGGCCTTGCGGCCGCGCAAGTCGCCGACCCCCGGCGTAAGTCCGCAGGTGGGAGCGCCTAATGACGCCCGAGACGGCGGCAGGCCTGCGCACGCTCGCCGAGGCGCTGCCTACCGGGGCAGCGGTGCAGCGCCGAGGTCTTGTGCCTCGAGGTGGAGGACATCGCCTTCGATCGGCGCACCGTGACCTTCCGGCCGAACGCCTGGCGGCGGCTGAAGACGCTGAGCTCGGCCAGGGTCGTGCCGCTCTGGCCGCAGCTTGAGGAGATCCTGCGGCCGTTCATCTTCAGCCGGCCGCCGACCACGCTGCTCTTTCCGTCGTTCATCACGGAGCGGGAGGCGATGCTCACCGACTGGCGCAAGATGCTCGATCGAGTGGCAGTGCGGGCAGGTTGGCGGGTGGGGGAGATCCGAACGAAGGCGTTCCGGCACACCTAGTGCGCGGCGCGACTGCAGACGCTGGACGCCGGCGCGCCGGTGAGCCCTTTCACTGTCTCGCGGGAACTCGGCCACGGATCCCGCGCGATGGTGGAGGAGGTCTACTCGCACCGGGTCAGGTCAGGAATCGCACCGAGGCTGTAGAGTACCGAGTCGAGAGCTACCGCGACGTGCTCCATGACCGTCTCGTCGCCATGGTTCGCCAGACACCGGCCTTATAACGTACGAAGAAACGCCTCGATCAGCCGTCCCGCGGCCGCCCGCGCCTCACGGAGTTCCTCCGGCCTGGCGGGCCGGAGTGTGCCCACGTGTGCGCCGCGGTGCCGGCTTTGTTTAATCGGCACGGCGTCCCCGAGCTTACCCAAGACCTTCCACTCTCCCGTTGTCACCCCGAGCTGCTGTCGCGCCGCTCTTTCATTTCCATAGCGCTTCTTCAAGGCCTCGCGGATCTCGTAGAGGTGAATGAGTTCATCGCTCGGATCATTCACCGCGGCGGTATAGCTCTTCTGTAGCTCGCCGACCAGCGGATCCTTCATGGCTGCCTCGGAGAACCAGGTGATGAACGCCTGATGCTCAACGATCCGCTCCGCCCGCGTATCCTGAATCACCTTACCCGTCGCGTCCTTCACCACCCTGTCCGGGGCGTGCCCTTCTACGATCAGGGTATTGACTCCCATGTGGAGGCTGACGTTCCTGTTACCATCGCTCTTTATCTGCGCCGTGCGCGGGCGCTCATCCAGCTTGTAGGGCTGATGGGTCAGCAGTTGCCGTGCCCCGAGGATGCTTTCGGCATGAGACCGAATGGCGGCGATCAAGGCGTCGGGCACAGGGTCCTGCACGGCCGCGAGGGCTGCTTTCACCCATCCCCTCAGTCACTTCGAGCTCGTAGTCCGGCCGGCTCTGAGTGACCGGTGACTCGAGAAAGGTCGTCGGCGTGTACGTGAACTCGACCGTGGTGGCGCTGATCGCAGTGGTCGCGCTGGAGGGGTTCGTCATGAGGGGCCTACTCGGGAGGAGCCGCAGCACGGCCATGATGGTGACCACTAGCGTAACCCATGGCCCGGCGACGTGGAGAACTCAGTTGAGGTGAATTCGCTAGCGATTGCCCACAAAAAGTTTACCGAATCGGGGC
>JBBRGF010000408.1:0-1609 GCA_038240975.1 Gemmatimonadales bacterium | reverse complement strand
GCCGGTGGACTCGACCAGGCTGGCCAGCGGCGGATCGTGGTCGGTCTACTGGTACAACGGTGTCATGGTGAGCTCGGAGATCTCGCGCGGGCTCGACATCTTCGAGCTCAAGCCGAGCGGGTTCATCTCGCAGAACGAGATCGACGCGGCGAAGACGGTCCACCTCGACTACCTGAACACGCAGGGGCAGCCGAAGCTGACGTGGCCTGCGAGCTTCGCGTTGGCCCGGGCGTACGTCGACCAGCTCGAGCGGTCGAAGGGGCTCGCCACCGACAGGATTTCCGCCGTGCGGGAGTCCCTGAGCAGCGCGGAGAAGGCGTCCGTGGCGGAACGGCGGGAGGCGCTCACGGGGTTGGCTGCACGGCTGGACGCGGACGTGAGCGGGGCAGGGGACGGGGCCAGGGTGCGGACGCTGGTCGGCGCGGTGAGGGACTTGGCCACGCAGACGACCGCGGGGAGGTAGCCGCGGCCATCACGGCGCCACCGTCTGGATCTCCACGCGCGACGGATACCCCGGCGTCCGCCAGATCCGGTGGGTCTGTGCCCGGTAGTCGCCCGCCTTCGCCTGGAAGATGTTCGAAACCCAGGTCTGCGGATTCCGGTCGATGAGCGGAAACCAGGTGCTCTGCACCTGCACCATGATCCTGTGCCCCGCCTGGAACCGGTAGCTCTGGGTGTGCAGGTCGATCGTGAACGGTGTCACCGCGTTCGGCACCAGCGGCACCGGCCGCTCGAACGAGCGGTGGAAGCGGCCGCGGAAGACATCGTTGGCGACCATGAGCTGGTAGCCGCCCAGCGTGAAGTCCGACGGGTAGTTCTCTGGATACACGTCGATCAGCTTGACGATCCAGTCGGCGTCCCGCCCCGTGGTGCTGGCGAAGAGCTTCGCGCTGATCTCTCCCGCGAGCACGACGTCCTCGGTGAGCGGCTCGGTCTCCCAGCTCAGCACGTCGGGCCGGCTCTCGGCGAAGCGCTGGTCCGCGAGGAGCCAGGTGTACCAGCCGGACCCCTTGGGATAGTAGGTCGGCTCGATCGGCCTCGGCCGGTAGGGGACCGGATGCGCGGGGTCGCTCACGTAGCTGTCGGCGGACGACCCTTCGCTCGCCGAGGGCGGGGTGAACGACAGCGCACCACCGGCGTGGAAATAGAGCGCGCGCCGCTCCGCCTCGACGGGCGGCCAGCGCGTGAAGGTGCGCCAGCGATTGCTGCCGGCCTCGAAGACCGTCGCCTCCGGTTGGTCGAGCCGGCCCTCGTCCTTGAGATAGTAGGCGAAGAACGGGGCTTCGATCTTTGTACGGAAGTACTCGCCGGTCGGTGACCCGAAGTCGATCTTCCCCAGCTGCTGGCCCGGTCCGGAGCTCCACCCGCCGTGCCGCCACGGCCCCACCACGAGAAAGTTCCGCCGCTGGTCATCGTGCTTCTCGAGCTCGCGGTAGATCGTCAGCGGCCCGTAGAAGTCCTCCTGATCCCACCAGCCCGCCACGTTGAGCGTGGGCACCGTCACGCGGGTCAGCGACCGGTGCATCGACTGTTTCTTCCAGAACGCATCGTAATTCGGATGTGCGGCGAAATCCCGCCACGTCGGCAGCACGGTATCCCGCAGTACCTT
>JBBRGF010000407.1:0-1623 GCA_038240975.1 Gemmatimonadales bacterium | reverse complement strand
GAGAGCGGTGACGGCGACACCGTACCGTTGCGCGAGCTCGGCCAGGTCGTGGGGTCGATGCATCGAGTCCTCGGGGGCGACACACGTCACCCGGCATTTGCGCCCGAGGAGCCGAGTGCGGAGTGGATGATGCTGCTCGGTGTCGACATCGACCAGCACATCCAGGAGCTGTTCGCGGCGCTTCCGGATTCGCCGGCGCTCGCGCCGTTGGACGGTCGGCGCGAGGCGGTGAGGGCCTTGCTCGACTCGCTCTTACGCGCATCGAGCGCCGGGCGGCTCATACGCACCCACGGCGATCTCCACCTCGGCCAGGTGCTGCGCACAGCCGGCGGCTGGGTGATCCTCGACTTCGAGGGTGAACCGGCCCGGTCGATGATCGAGCGACGCCGGAAGCGCTCACCGCTGCGGGATGTGGCGGGGATGCTCCGATCGTTCGCCTATGCCGCGTCTGCCGTGCAGCTCCAGCGGGGAACGGCGGCCCCGGACGAGTGGGAGGACCGGGCCCGCCGTTCGTTCCTGGCGGGGTACTTCGACGCGGTTGATCCCCTACTGATGCCGCCCGAGAGTGTTGCCGTGGAGCAGTTGCTCGCGGTGTTCGAGCTGGAGAAGGCCGTCTACGAGCTCGACTACGAGATTCACAACCGGCCCGAGTGGGCCGCCATCCCGGTCGCCGCGATCTGTCATCTGCTCGACGAGCACGAGCAATGAGCGAGCGCGGAGCGCGAGCGAACAATCAGCACGGCGCGTTTTCGTTTCTCGCCATGCAGTGGCGAGCGGTCATTGGTGCCCCCCCGGCTGGGATCGAGTCGACGGGTCCCACGACCAGGATGGACCACCAATGAGCGAGCGCGGAGCGCGAGGGTCGGACTCGATGGTCGCTCCGCTGATCGGGGAGCTCGATCTGCATCTGTTCGGCGAGGGGCGCCACCGCCGGATCCACGACTGGCTGGGCGCACATGTCACCACCGTCGACGGGGTCCAGGGGACGGCGTTCTCGGTGTGGGCGCCGGCCGCCCGCCAGGTCCGGCTGGTCGGCGACTTCAACGGATGGGACGGGCGCAAACACGTCATGACCGTCCTCGGTTCGAGCGGCGTGTGGGCGTGCTTCGTGCCAGACGTCGGCGATGGGACCCGGTACAAGTTCGAGATCCACCCGGCGCGCGGCGAGCCGATGCTCAGGGCCGATCCGATGGCGTACGCCGCCGAGGTCCCGCCGGGCACGGCGTCGATCGTCCACGAATCTCGCCACACCTGGACCGATGAGGTCTGGATGGACCAGCGCCGCGCGAGCCAGCCCTCGATCGCGCCGCTGTCGATCTACGAGGTGCACCTCGCGTCGTGGCGACGGTCGCCGGAGCACGGTGACAAGCCGCTCGGCTACCTCGAGTTGGCTGATCAACTGGCGGCATACGCCGGGGACTTGGGGTTCACCCACGTCGAGCTGATGCCGGTGATGGCTCACCCGTTCAGCGGGTCCTGGGGCTACCAGGTCACGTCGTACTACGCCCCTACCCCCGTGCTCGGCGAACCCGACGAGTTCCGCGAGTTCGTGAACCGGCTTCACGGCCACGGCATCGGCGTCCTCCTCGACTGGGTCCCCGCCCACTTCCCTCGCGACTCGTG
>JBBRGF010000406.1:0-1646 GCA_038240975.1 Gemmatimonadales bacterium | reverse complement strand
CCTCGGCAAGGCCATCGGCCCGTTCAGCTCGGTGGATGTGCAGCACGTTCAAGCGTCCTCTGGAGCCAGCGTCGATCGATCTCGACCACGCGTCACGACACGAGTCGACGTCGATCCTCGAGACGTGACGGCTCGTGTACGCGACTCTATGCTCAGGCCGTCAGAGCCTGCCCTCCCTCACCGAACTACTTGAGCGTGACCGAGCCACGGATCATCGCGAAGGACGCCGCTCTTCGTGCGATCCACGACGCCGGCGACGGGTTCGTGTTCAACACGTATTGGCAACAAGGTGCACACGAGCTCGTGCGACTGATGTGGCGCCGCACGACCGTCAACGAGCGCATGCCGAGCGCTGGGTGACAGGTGAGAGTCAAGGGGGCTGGATTCGTGGTGACTCCTGTGGAGTTATCGGACGAGAGCACTCTCACCGGCCGAAGAGTTGGCCGGGCATCCTTTCCAGACCGGGGACCGTCCCATGGGAAGCCGACGGCAGCGCGTCTGCTTACGGAGTGGCACGGCCCCGCGCATTCATCCACAGCTGCGCAGACCTGGCGACCACGGGGTTCCGTTCAGGGTTCCAATTTGCCCAGAACTAGCCGGATCCAACCCGACAAACTTCTCGCTAGTTGCGGGCATCTGGCCGTTTCTGACCTTGCCCAGTGCATCTCATAACCCGAAGGTCGCGGGTTCGAATCCCGCCCCCGCTATAGCAAGGAAAGGCCCGCAAAAGCGGGCCTTTCTTGTTTCCCGGCCGAGACGCCAGAATACAACTACCTGTCGAAACTTCCTGTCGACAGAGGATCGGGAGTTGACTACCGTCGGTCTTTCGGAAGCCCCCTCTCGCCAGGGGGCTTCCGTGTCTTGACTGGCAATTGGGGCGCCTCGAGCCCGGGGCGGGCGGTACAGAGGCTTCGGATACGACCTCCTAGCCGCCTTCGCCGCTCGCGTTGTGCCCTCGGAGTCCCGAGCATCGGACAGGCGCACGCAGCGGCGGCGTCGCGTCGAGCGAGGCGGGATTGGCGTCGCACGCTAGAGCGCGGTAGCTCCCGTATGCCGTCGCACTGCATGCGGATCAGGCGAACGACGACTGGCCGGAGGTGGAGAGCCCGAGGAAAGAATCAGGCACGCCGGGCCGGCTGAGGGGTAGGCTCGCGCCGACCCGGTCCGGAGCGCTCGCATGGACTGCCCAAGCTGCGGCCATCCCCATCCGGCGGAGGCCCGTTTCTGCGGGAACTGCGCCGCGTCGCTGCTCATCGCTTGGCGATGTTCGGACTGCGGCGCGGCGAACCCCGCCGGTCAGCCGTTTTGCAATGCCTGCGGTCGGGCCATGGCCGCACAGTCCGAGGGGGCTTCCTCAGAGCGTGTTGAGTCCGCCGCGCTGCGCGAGCCTCACGCGCACGTTCCGGAGCACCTGGCGGAGAAGATCCGCGCCGGCCGAACCGCGCTGGAGGG
This sequence comes from Gemmatimonadales bacterium, assembly GCA_038240975.1. GTDB lineage: Bacteria > Gemmatimonadota > Gemmatimonadetes > Gemmatimonadales > GWC2-71-9 > CAVVWJ01. Next base: position 194 of record JBBRGF010000406.1, on the reverse strand, counting down.
TGAGCGCAAGCATGTGACGGTGCTCTTCGCTGACGTGATGGGCTCCATGGATCTTGCCGAGCAGCAGGATCCGGAGGCGTGGCGGCAGGTCTGGGGCGCTTCTTCGAGATCCTCTGCGAGGGCGTTCACCGGTTTGAGGGCACGGTCGACAAGTTCACCGGCGACGGCATCATGGCGCTGTTCGGTGCGCCGAT
>JBBRGF010000405.1:0-1656 GCA_038240975.1 Gemmatimonadales bacterium | reverse complement strand
GTTGCGAAGCTGGTCTCGCAGGTGCCCCACTGCCTCGCGCGTGGTCTTCTTCAGGCGCGCGACGACGATGACGCCGCCAACCTGGCTGAGGAGCGGGATCGCGTCCGAGACGACCGAGGTGGGCGGCGTATCGATGACCAGCAGGTCGTAGCTGCGCTCGGCGGACTCGATGAGCTCCCGCATACGATTCGATTCGAGGAGCTCCGCCGGGTTGGGCGGGAGCGGCCCAGCCAGGAGCACGTCCACCGTGACAACGCCGAAGCCGCTCGCCTTTGCCTGTACCGGAACCTGTTGGATAACGTCCTCGAGCGTCGCCTCGCCCGACAGCATGGTGCTCAATCCCGGCGCCCCGCGCATGGCCAGGCTGTCAGCCAGGCCAGGGTGCCGGAGATCGGCCTCGACGAGCAGCACCCGTGCTGCGGCTCCCACGGCGGTGGAGGCAAGATTCCAGGCGACGGTGGACTTGCCATCCCCGGGCGCGGCGGAAGTTACCAGCACGGATTGGACAGCGCGGTCGACGTTGAAATAGCGCAGGTTAGCCCGCAGCATGCGAAAGGATTCGCCCTCGGCCGCCGGCATCACCTCTTGCACGAGGCCTGAGCGCGACAGAGCGCGACTCTCCGGGATGGCCGCCAGGATTGGCCGCTCGAACATCTCTTCGATCTCCTTGGGATCGCGAAGCCGTCGATCGAGGCGTTCAAAGAGGAATGCGAGCCCAACACCCAGTAGAAGGCCCAGAACCGCCCCGATGATCGTGTTTTGAACGACTCTTGGCGACGACGGCGACGACGGTGCTCTTGCGGTCTCCGCGAGCTCAGCGTTACCTGTCTGGAGCGAGGACAGCACGTCAAGTTGATACAGGCTCCGTTTAAGGCCACGGGCCTCCGAGCTTTGGGCATTGGCCGGAAGGGCTTGGAGTCGACCCTTCACAAGTGCCTCAGCCTGCGCGATCTTCGCCCGATCGGCCTCTTGACGTGAAGCGATGTACTGCCTAGCCAATGTATTGGCCACGTCGGCAGCAAGGCGTCGATCTGGATATGTGGCGCTGATGCCGACCACGTTCGACTGGCCCTCGGCTTGAACCGACACGTGGTCCTTCACCGACCCCGCACGCCGTAGCCGCGAAGCCGCCCTCTCAGCTATGGCGTCCAGCGAAGCAAGCTTCAAGTTCGTCGCCGCCTCTCGCGCCGGGTCGGACGATGGCTGGAAGGCTTGGGAGCCGAAAAGCTTCTGGTCAAAGCCCGGATCGCGGAAGAGGAGGGAAGCGGAAGCGGTGTACTGCTTCCGCTGGCTACTTGATACGAGGAAGGCGACCGCGGGAACGACCAGACAGCAGAGGACGACCACGCCGAGTCGGCGCCGGAGCGTTCGCAAGGTCATGGGCATTGAAGAGGAAGAGCCTTCCACGAGCGTTTAGTCATCACCGACGACGACTCCGGTGATGTGGGCGTGACAAGATACCGAAAAGTAGCTTTGACTGTCAGGGTCCAGTCGTCGTGCACGCTTGCCTCGGTCGTGCGAGTTCAACGGAACGCTAGCCCGCGCCACACATCGCGGCCTGTGTCCCCCGGGAACGGAACTCGGACCGCTGTGGGCCGAGCCCCTACGCATTATGCAGCCTCTACTGAGATGCATTATGCAGCCTCTACTGAGTGT
>JBBRGF010000404.1:0-1683 GCA_038240975.1 Gemmatimonadales bacterium | reverse complement strand
GGGAACTTACGGGCACGTTACTCCACTCTCCAAGCTGCCCCCCGAGGACATAGCATTTGGGTTTGTGCTCATAGTCAACATTGTACGCTTCTACCATGGAAACGTTCGTCACCTTGATGCCGCGTACCAGAGGGAGGGCATCAGCCGTACAGCGTCGGGCCGCCACGTTGAACCGCGCGGGGGGTTGGGGGCCGATTTCTTCATAGTATTTACACAAAGCCTACTCTTCTCGCTTGCTAGCTTCTACATTTCATCGCCTTCGGAGTTTATATCGCTCTTCATAGTGTTGCTGGGATTTGACATCTTGTGGGCTGTGTACTCAGAGCAAACGCTGGAAGCGGGCGCCCAGCCTGCGTCTCCCCAGCGGAGCTGGTTGCTCAATAACCTTGTTGCAGTCGCTGCTCTCGGCGCATTTTACGTCGTCCATCATTCCCATCCGGACCGAGCCTGGGCGCTCGACGCCGGCCTTGCAGTGCTGGCGATAACGACCGTTGCTGACTTTGCCCTGAGCTGGGGCTTTTACTTTCCCTCGACCCCGACCGGTGAGCAGGCGGAGGCGTGAAGCTTTTTCTGTCAGCGCCGTTGACGCAGTACCTTGCTATGCCGGGTCGGACCACGCTGGACGACTTCAGAACCGAATGGACACGGCTGACGGAGGTGCTCGAAGCGGCTGGCCACGATGTGTTTAGTGCGCATCGACGAGAATCCTGGGGAGCCGACCTAGATTTGCCAGGACCAGCTCTATCGGCAGACTTGGCGGGCCTCGATGAGAGCGACCTAGTGATCGCGTATGTTGGATCTCCGCCCTCACCCGGAGTTCAACTCGAACTCGGCTATGCGGTGGCGCGCCAGAAGTCGCTAGTGGTGTTTGTTGATCGCGGCCAGGCGGCGCCGTATTTGGTCCGAGGCCTACCCACAGTGACGGAGGCCGAAATCGTCGACATTGAGACCCTTGCCGATATCCGACTGACTTTGGCCGAGAGAGGCCTCCTGGGAAAGAGCTCGAACTCGAGAGTAGGAGGGCATGTGAGGCCCTAGGTCACGAGCAAGGAAATAAAATGGATTGCGGAGTGAGGCGCGATCTGCGGAAACCCGGCGAGGTCTTTGGTCGGGCTGTCTGACGATCGGCCCTAAACTAAGTGGAGTACCAGATCGTTTAGGGAGCCCTCGATTCTACTCGCGGGCGCGCTGGCAAGTAGTGTGGGCAGCTCCGCGTCACCGGATTGGATGGGAGGACTGAACCGTCGCCCGCGACGAGTGCCGTAGGTTCGGCAGGGCGAAGCCTAGTCCGAACCTGCTCGCTCAGTAATAGGACGGTTGGCTGCGAATGTGTGCCGTATGCTGCGTACTTGGGCGGTCCACCACCGTGAGAAGGGCACACATGACGAAGAGACTCCGTCGGCTACTAGGCGCTGTTCGTGCGGCTCTTGACGTAGACGGCCCACCTCCGATGATTGGGGGCCTCCCATTCACACCTTCACAAATCGACGACGCACGACGCGAGCAGCGTATTGCCGAGCGGCAACATCGCGCTGAGGGGTCGCGGAGCCTGTCAAGTCGAATGAGACAGCTGGTGTTCGAGTTTAGTGAGCGGCCTCCTCGCTTTTGGGCTTGTTGATCCACGCCGCCGCCGGTACCGGTGGCGGCGTGGGCGCGTGGCGGACGAACCGCTCGGGCGCGGCG
>JBBRGF010000403.1:0-1702 GCA_038240975.1 Gemmatimonadales bacterium | reverse complement strand
GCGGATGGCCTGCAGGCGGTTGAGGTGGTAGGTCAGCGTCGACAGGGCGGGCGGCTCGTCGAGGAGGTGGTAGTTCCAGCTGGCCCATGCGCGCCGGCGCCGCGGCAGCAGGCGGGTGTCGGTGTGTAGCACCGCTTCGTTGGGCTGGTACGGAATCGCGGCGAGCAGCTCGTGCTCCCGCTGCGTGGCGTCGGTGAGCAGTGCGAGAGCCTGGTCGGAGTGAGTCGCCAGGACCACCTCGTCGAACCGCTCGACCTCGCCCCGGCGCGGGGTGATTGCGACGTGGCCCTCGTGGCGGTGGATGGAGTCGATCGGCGTCGACAGGCGCAGGCGGTCGCGCCACGGCTTCACGAGCGCCTCCACGTAGCGGTGCGACCCGCCGTGAACCGTGCGCCACCTCGGCCTCCCGCGGAAACTGAGCATCCCGTGGTTGTTGAAGAACTCGAGCAAAAACCGTGCGGGGAAGTTCCACATCTGCCGCGGATCAGCGGACCAGACCGCGGCCGCCTGGGGCACGATCAGCCGGTCGACGAACGCACGGGAGAAGCGCCGGGCCTCGAGCCAGTGACCGAGTGACGGACCCGTGTCATCGGATCGCAGCAACTCTCGAGCCTCGTGGTTGAAGCGCACCAGATCGGCCACCATCCGATGGAACCAGGGTGACGCGAGGTGCGCGCGCTTGGCGAAGAGCCCGTTCGGTGATGCGCTGCTGTACTCGAAGTCGCTTGCCTCGTCGGCCACGGAGAAGCTCATGGTCGACGCCTGGCTCGCCACACCGATCCGCTCGAGCAGGCGCTCGAAGTTCGGGTAGTTGCGGTCGTTGAAGACGATGAACCCGGTGTCGACCCAGTGGCTCTCGTGCTGAGTGTCCACGCGGACGGTGTTGGTGTGGCCGCCCGGGTATGAGCCGGCCTCGAACACCGTCACCTGGTGCCGACGCGCGAGCAGGTGGGCCGCGACCAGGCCGGAGACTCCAGCGCCGACGACCGCGATCCTCATGGGGCGAAGCTCGGAGTCCGCAGAGTGCACGGACTGTTGTACGCGTCGGCGAGGGTGTTCAGATCACCGCGGCGCGAAAGTGCAGCGGAGGCTGGCCTTATCAAGTCGCACTTCCCTCACCTCGGTGACCGCAATGAAACCCAGCTACGAAACCATTCCCGATCGGAGCATTGCTCGCGCGGAGCGGCCCAAAGATCGACGGACTCTAAGAACTGCCGCAATCCTTGCCGCCGGGCTCACTCCGCATCCGAAGGGCGGTCCTCCGCAGCCCAAGCCGCCAACTCGATGCAAGCGCGGGTACCCGTTTACGCCGGAGAACACGTACATCACTCCCGACGATCGGCGGAACTGTCGTACGTGCCGCCGCTGGCGAAGGCGGCGGGCTAGAGCCGTCGGCCGAGTTGGACGAGCCGCAGGCGGTCGTGCCGGCCTTGTCCTTGATCGTGGCGGCCAGAGCGGCGTCGGGCCTTCGTGCGAATCTCGAAGGTGAAGTCGCCGCTCGCGGGAAACGCCCTCTCCTCGATCGGCGGCCCCCTCCAGATGTACGCGTCGGCGCGGGTCGCGCCGGCGCCAACTACCGCCTGGCCGCCGCTGACCGAGACGCTGCCGTAGGGCGGACTCTGCGTCGCGCCGTTGCACGGCGTGGTGGACGGATCACGCCATGCATCGCTCGCATAGTTGTTGGGACTTGCCGGACACCACC
>JBBRGF010000402.1:0-1706 GCA_038240975.1 Gemmatimonadales bacterium | reverse complement strand
CTCGGGAAGAGCCTTCAACGTCGCCTGCGGCGAGCGAACCACACTCAATGCCCTGATTGAGGAACTCGGATCCCTGGTCGGTCGGACGATCGCACCGACCTATGTCGACTCCAGGCCCGGCGAAGTCCTGCACTCGCAAGCCGATATCTCCGCGGCCCGCGAGATACTTGGATACGAACCGGAGGTCGACGTTCTCACTGGGCTCGGTCTGACGTTTGCTGATCATCAGCGGCAGGCGAATATGCCCGCCGCATCTTTGAGCTGACCATTTCCTCGTAAAGGCTCTCAATGTCATGGAGTAGCCGGCCGCTGGAATAGCGCTCGACCGCGCGTTCGCGCGCAGCGGCACCCATGAGTTGAATGCGTCGGCGGTCACGAATGGCTTCCATCAGCGCCGTGCAGAATGCCTCGGGATCGCCAGGCGGCACCAGCAGGCCTGTCTCGGGGGTCACAACCTCGGAAACCCCGCCTACCGAAGTCGCGACAGCCGGCCGTGCAGCCGCAGCGGCCTCGATCAGCGATACGGGAGTCCCTTCGTTGTCCGAGCTGAGTACCGCCAGATCGGTAGCGCGCGCGATTCGGACCAGGTCACTCCGGTAGCCCAGGAAGCGCACATACTCGAGGACATCGAGTTCTCTGGCGGTCTGCTCGAGGTCGGATCGGAGTTCGCCATCTCCGACGATCGCAAGGCGGATTGGGGCTCCCCTGCGCCGAGCACATTCAAAGGCATGAAGCAAGACGTCGAGCCGCTTGATCGGCACAACCCGGCCGACATAGGTCAGCAGTACCTCGTCCTCGGCGACATCGAGCTCGCCGCGTAGGTCACCACTAGGCGCTGCGTCCAGCGCCGCGAATTGCTCCAGGTCGAGGCCGAGGGGAATCACTCGGAATCGCTCACGCGGGGCGATGCCTAATCCGACCAGATCGTCCACCGTCGCCTGACTGACGCCGATGAGACAGTCGCTGACCCGGGCCAGTGCCCGCTCGAGAAACCGGTAGCCGCCGGACTTGACGCGGCCGAAGTAGCCGCTGAGCACGTGACCGTGGAACGTGTGGACGATCACCGGGCGCGGGCGCACCGACAGCGCGGCCAGCCGCCCCAGGAAGCCAGCCTTCGCGGTGTGGGTGTGCACGATGTGTGGTTGGAAGCGGCGCAGGACTCTGATCAGCTGCCCCAACGCCCTCAGGTCGCGAAGCGGAGAAACCGGCTGCGCGAGGTCGGGGAGCATAACCATCCGTGCTCCTTCCTTCTCAGCAAACCCGGCCATCGACTCCTCACCGGGCGCCAGACTGCCGTGGACGAGCAACGTTTCAAAACCCTCTGTGTCCATCCTCCTGCCACTGAGGATGCCTGCCTGCTGCGCCGGTCCTCCCATGTTGAGCCGCGCGATTACGCGCAGCACACGAATGTTTTCCACCTTAGCTCGCTCGTTCGGAGATTTCCGGCGCCACCACCAGTCCCTCAAAGGCGGCGATCGCCCCGGCTCCCAGCCCCAGGTAGACAATTGTGAATCCCACCACGGCCGTGTGCCCCAATTGGTGCAGGCCTAAGGCGCCGATGCAGAGGATCGCCTGGGTGATTCCCAGCACCACCGCAACCGCCCGTGGCGACCCGAGACGCATCATCAGACGGTGCGAAAGGTGGTCGCGACCGCCGCTCAGCACCCGGGCGCCAAGGCGTCGACGCGAGAACACCACCAGCGTAG
>JBBRGF010000401.1:0-1714 GCA_038240975.1 Gemmatimonadales bacterium | reverse complement strand
CCGGCCATGCAAACGCCGCAGCCAGAGACCTGATTGGGGCAGCACGGCAGGCCGCGTTCGCTGCCGCCCAGGCCGCGGCCGTCGCGCATGTCTGTGCGCACGAGCTGGGTGCGGCCGCTTATGCGATCAAGGCCGCACGTGCTGCCGCGCCGGATGGCGACAGTGAGAGTGCAGGGCGACTCGAATGCCGGTGGCAGCGCGACCAGCTGCCCGAGGCGATTCGCGAGCTCATTCTTGACGACCAGCGGCTGCGGAACGAAATCTGCTGGTCGGTTTTTGACTGCTGACCCCGGTACGAGCCTAACGAGGTACCACCCGGCGCTTGACGGTGCCGGAGCGGCGCGGCAACCTCGCGCCATGCAAAGCGTGTACGACGCCGCGGGCGGCATCGAGGGCTTCAGTCGGCTCGCCCACGCGTGGCACGAACGGGTCCTTGCCGACGCTGTGGTGAGTCACGCTTTCAGCCACGGTTTTCGCGAGGATCACACGGCGCGCCTCGCGGCGTATTGGGCGGAAGCCTTGGGCGGGCCCGCAGACTATTCCCAAAAGTACGGAGATGAGTCATCGGTGGTTCGTCTGCACAGCGGCAACGGCGCGCACCACGAGATGGACCGGCGAGCGATCAGCTGCTTCGACCAGGCGCTGGCCGATGTGGGCCTGACCGGCGAACCCCTACGCACCGTCCTCCGTGACTACTTCGTATGGGCAACCAGCGTGTCGATGACGCGGTATCACGCGTCGGCAGATGAAGTTCCGATAGGGCTCGCGATCCCGCACTGGTCATGGGACGGTCTCGTCGGCGCCCGAGACTGAGCTGACGTACCCGGACCGTCCTCGGCTCCAGCTCTCCACGAGGTGGCCGGTCAAGGTCGTACCGCCTTCGTGGGAACCGGCCTCGTCGACATGCCGATCCAACCCGCCCTAGCGGGCGCCTGCCCGGAGTAGGCGTCACTTCGGGCTTCGGGCGACGCCATCATGTGAAGCCGCTTTAGTGGGGGACGCTGACGGTCAATCCAGCCGCCTCCGCCGCTGCGTTGAGCCGTGCGTCGTAAGACACGAATGCTGCGCATTCATCCCCAAGCTCAAGAGCCGCGCCGAGATGGATGGCGTCGAGCGTGCGAAGGTGAAGCGGGTCCGAGGTGCCAGCGGCCCGCGCAGTTGCCTCGTCGAGCTCAATGAACCGGATCGTTTCGAGCACGAGCTCGGCCTGATCCATGGCGGCAGGCGCGGAGTGTCGCCGCACCGCGCGCCGCACTTCGACCGAGGCAATGTGGCTTGCGTAGAGGTGGTCCGCCACCTGCAGGTAGGTTCGGAGCGCGGACGAATCGGGCTCTTCGACGACCAGCTTGACTAACGCGGATGAGTCGACGTAGACGCCACTCATCGCGTCTCTTCGTCGCGCATCTCGAGTACAACTTGGGAGAGCGCCTGACCGTCGCGAGACGCGATCGGCACGGGAAGGTCCGCCAGATCGCGTCGGGCCGGCGCGATCCTGCCTGCTTCTAGCATCCGGTCCGCTTGCGTCCTGGGTCGTCCGGGCAGCGGCGTGAGCTGCGCGACAGCCTCGCCGCGCTCCGTCACCTCGTAGGCCTGTCCGTCTTCCCGAACGCGGCGGACGTAGACCGACAGGTTCTGGCGTAATTCACGGATACCCACACGTGTCGGCTTACCCTGGTGCCCGCTCATGACGCACAATCGTAGCACATTGGCCGTC
>JBBRGF010000400.1:0-1732 GCA_038240975.1 Gemmatimonadales bacterium | reverse complement strand
TCTCCGTCTGCCGAACGGAAGGCGACCTTGCCGTTGATCACATAACCCATGTGCTCGCACTGACACTGGTCGTTGGGGAGCCCTTTGAAGAACGGTGATAGGTCGGCGTCGGCGAGTGATACGGGTGGAGGGCAAGGACTGTCGACGGCCCACCGTGGGCTGAGATCCTGTCCGCTCCCGCTTCCGCCCGGTTCGACACGCTCCTGCTTGTCTCGGAGGATGTCGCCAAATCCCGGCGGGTTGATTTTCGTTGTGGCAAATCCCAAAGGCTGGATCTGGCCGGAGGTCAAATCAGTCCGGCGAGGCGGTCGATTGCGTGGCGATTCATTCTGAAAGTCGCTCTAAGCGGCGCCTCGACGCCGAGCGGGCCGCAAACGACGAGCCGGTCCCAAGGGCGCGCGAGGAGCGCCTTGAGCTCTGCCGCCGCCGCCTGGTCGAGGACTGGCAGTCGGAGCGCCACGCAAACCGCGCTTACGAGGCCAGCTACGACCGCGGTGTGCGCGAGCGCGGCAAGCAGGCGATGGGCCCGGGGCCGAACCGATACGAGCCACCCGCAAAGCCCGAGGGCAAGATCAACACGACCGACCCCGACGCGCGGCGGATGAAGTTCGGTCGCAACTTCCTCCCCGCCTACAACGCCCAGGCCGTGGTCACCGAGGACCAGATCGTCGTCGCCGCCGAGATCACCACCGAGGGCGGCGACTTCGAGCAGCTTCACCCGATGGTCGCCGCCGCCGAGCGCGAGCTCGAAGGCGCGGGCATCGAAGAAAGCCCCGGCGTGGTGCTCGCTGACGCCGGCTACTGGTCGAACGGCCACATCGACTCACTGCGAGAGCGCGGCATGACTCCGATCGTCGCTCCCGACACCACCCGCAACCGACCACGCAAGAACCGCCTCGGCGGACCCTACGACTTCATGCGAAGGGTGATCGCCACCGAGAGAGGTGGCGAGCTTTACTCACGAAGACAGTGCATGGTCGAGCCGGTCTTCGGCCAGATCAAGGCGAACCGGCGGATCGGGCGCTTCAAACGACGAGGCCAGCCGGCCGCACGCTCGGAATGGCGCCTGATCACAGCCACTCACAACCTTCTGAAGCTCCACCGACACACCTTGCGGGTGGGAACAGCCTGATCCGGGGGTCTTCGGACCCCTCTCTTATTACTGTCGGTGCGTTCTTGCATTCCGCGCGGACTCGAATCGGCCGTTTGTGCAACAGCCTCGCGTGAAAGCGACAGCCGATCCCGAGCAACCAACCGTGAAATCGGGGCGACTGGATTTGAACCAGCGACCGCTCGGCCCCCAGCCGAGTGCGCTACCAGACTGCGCTACGCCCCGTGGTCGCCCGTGAGGATAGCTTGTGCGGCTGCAGCCGCTTCCCATGATCGACCTCCACTGCCACATCCTTCCGGGCCTCGACGACGGCGCCAAGACCATGGAGGACACCGTCGCCATGGCCCGCCAGGCGGCGACCGACGGCATCGAGGTCGTCTGCGCCACACCGCACATCAGGCCTGACCACGACGTCGCTCCGGCGGAGCTGGAGGTGATGGTCGCGCTGGCCAACGCGCGGCTCGAAAAGGAGGCCATCCCGGTGCGGATCGCGACCGGCGGCGAGCTGGCCGCGGAGATGGTCGATCGCCTCGACGACGCGACGCTGCGCCTCGTGAGCCTCGGCGCCGGAGGGCGCTGGCTGCTGGTCGAGCCACGGCCCGGACCGCTGGAACATTCTCT
>JBBRGF010000399.1:0-1743 GCA_038240975.1 Gemmatimonadales bacterium | reverse complement strand
GATCCTGGCGCGCATCGCGGAGCGCGCCGAAGACATCAGCATCGAGCGCGCCGAGGCGTCTCGAAAGCGAGCCGAAGCGCGGCTCGCACGTCCCAAGTCCGACGTCGACTACGAGCGCGCGCGGGTGGCGCTCCTCAAGTCGATCGCACGGCTGCAGGTGTCGAGCCGCGTCCCCGGGGGCTCCGCGAAGCGGATGCGCGACGTCGTGAAGGGCTGACGGACATCATGACCCCGGCGCATTCGCTCTCGTGGGCCGTCAGCACGGATCCCGGCCTCAGGCGAACGAGCAACGAGGACAGCTACTCGACCCGCGCGGATGTCGGGCTGTTCGTCGTCGCCGACGGGATGGGCGGCCACGTCGCCGGAGACGTCGCATCACGCGTCGCGGTCGAGGCCATCGAGGCGTTCATCGAAGAGACCGCCGGCGCCGACAAGAACCGCACCTGGCCCTTCCCCTTCGAACCCGCCCTCAGTCTCGAAGCCAATCGGCTCAAGGGGGCATTCCGCCTTGCAAACCGGCGCATTGCCTCGGCGATCGCCGACTCGCAGGATTTGCGGGGCATGGCGACCACCGCGTCGGCAGTGCTGGTGGGGCGCGACTCGGCGAGCGTCGGACACGTGGGCGACAGCCGGGTCTACGTGCTGCGGCATGGCACGCTGGCCCAGATCACCCACGACCATTCATGGGTCGAGGAGCAGGTCCGCGCCGGAACGTTGACACCGAGCGCGGCGCGCCAGCATCCCTGGCGCAACGTCGTGACCCGAGCTCTTTCGGGCGGTGAGGATCCCGAAGTTGACGTCACGGAGGTGATCCCCGCTGCCGGCGAGCGGTACCTCCTCTGTTCAGACGGCCTGTTTGGCGTCGTGGGGGACGACCGGATTGCGAAAATCCTGGGAGAGGCGGGTGTAACGCTCGACGCGATCTGCCGGAACCTCGTGGACGCGGCGAACCAGGCGGGAGGCCCGGACAACATCACCGCACTGATTCTCGAAATCGATGTTCCATAACCTCGCGAGGCTGTTCCGCTATCGCGGGCTGATGCAGAGCCTGGTGGCGCGCGAGCTGAAAGCCCGTTACCGGGGGTCCACCCTGGGGTTTTTCTGGTCCTTCATCAACCCTCTTCTGCTGCTGACCGTCTACACGCTCGTCTTCAAGTACGTCATGCCGGGTACTCACACCGGTGTGGAGCCCTACGCCGTCTTCATATTTTGCGGCATCCTGCCCTGGACATGGTTCTCCGCCTCGCTGGCGGAATCCTCGAGCATCCTGATCTCCGGTGGGAACCTCATCAAGAAGGTGCTCTTCCCCGCCGAAATCCTGCCAATCGTGACCGTGCTCGCGAACATGGTCCATTTCTTCCTGGGTCTTGGGATACTCGCCGCCTTTCTTGCGTACTACCGGCTGCCTCCGCACATCACGCTGCTGTGGCTGCCAATGGTCGTTCTCGTGCAGCTCGTGCTGACGGTCTCGTTTGCGCTCATCCTCTCAGCGCTGACCGTGCACTTCCGCGACATCCGCGACATCTTGTCGAACCTCCTGACGTTCTGGTTCTTCGCAACGCCAATCATCTATCCGTGGTTCCAGGCCCCGCCGGTCGCCAAGCGATTTCTGAACCTGAACCCGTTTACGCATCTGGCGGTCTCGTACCAGGAAGTCCTGTTCTTCCGCGGCGACTTCGGACACCTCAAATGGCTGCTGGTCCTCGGCGCCCTTTCGGTCGGATTCTTTCTGTTCGGGTACTT
>JBBRGF010000398.1:0-1754 GCA_038240975.1 Gemmatimonadales bacterium | reverse complement strand
CCCGGAGGTGATGCGGCAGATCTCCTTGAGGATGTCCTCGTACGATCCGCCGACCTTCGCGTACAGGCTGGGATTCGTCGTCACGCCGTCGAGGACGCCCCAGCGGGCGGCGATTCGGATTTCTTCGATGTCGGCGGTGTCAAGGAAGATCTTCATCGGGGTGACCTCGGGCGGGCGGGTGGGCAAGGCTGCGATTCTACGCCCGCGATCCCGGAGGGCCCGTTGCCCGAAGTTCGCGCTCAGCGATTCAGGCGTGCGCCGGCGCCCGTGTTGCCGCGTCACGGCGGTCGAGCAGGTAGCTGACGCCGGTGAGCGCGACACCGATCAGGACGATGACGAGCACGACCCCGAAGAACGGATTGCCGGTCGAGACGAGCAGGTAGAGGAGGCCGAGGCTCAGAACGCCGCGCACGGCCAGCGTGGTTGTGTAAAGAGCCTCGATGTGGAGCCGGACGATCTGGGTGACGACCAGTCCGAGTGCCACCAGGACCAGGCCCGCCAGGCGCAGAGGTGGCTCGTCGTAGGTCTGGTTCGACTGGAGCAGTTTCGTTGCGACGTCCGGAATGATCAGCAGGAGCAGCCCGGCCGGGAGGATGTAGCCGACGAGGTAGTACAGGCTGAGGTGTGTGCGCCGCATGATCCCCTCCATCCTTTCCCGGCTCCGCAAATCGTGGGAGCGCGCGTTGCGTGACGCAACGGACTCTACGCGAGTGCGTTGCCTGATGCAACGGGGTAGATTTGGGACGTGCGCCGAACAAGCCTCGCGGAATTCCATTGCTCCGTCGCCCGGACGGTCGACGTCATCGGCGAGTGGTGGACGCCCCTCATCGTGCGGGACGCGTTCTACGGCCGTTCGCGATTCGAGGACTTTCAGCGCAGCCTGGGACTCGCCCGAAACGTGCTCGCGGCGCGTCTGAATCGCCTGGTCGAGGCCGGCATCATGGAGCGCCAGCGCTACGAGGAGCACCCGCCTCGGGACGAATACGTGCTGACCGAGAAGGGCCGCGACCTGTTCCCGATCATCGCGGCGCTGATGGCGTGGGGCGACCGGTGGACGGCCGGCTCAGCCGGTCCGCCGCTGCTTCTGATCCACGCGGCCTGTGGCGAGGCCGCCCAGCTTCGGGCGACGTGCGACCAGTGCGGGGAGCCGATGAGCCTCGCCACTATTCAGCCGGTGCCGGGACCCGGGGCGTGACGGCGGGGTTTCTTGCTTCCTGAAACCGCGAGGCCCGGGAAAACTGATCCTGGGTCGATCGGGCTGGTCCCGTCAAAGCGCGGACGCGGCCTCGCCAAGGCGGGTGTCATCCGCGGCTGGTTCGCGGTTGCGTCGCGCCGTGAGTTCGGGGGCACGTCCCTCGCGAACGGCGAGCGCGGTGGCGACAAAGCCGTCGAAGAGTGGGTGCGGTCGCTCGGGCCGCGACCGGAATTCCGGATGGAACTGGCTGGCGACGAACCAGGGGTGGTCCTTCAGTTCCACGATCTCGACGAGGCGCCCATCGGGCGATTGGCCGGACAGCACCATGCCGGCGTTCTCGAGCATCGAACGATAGCGGTTGTTGACCTCGAAGCGGTGCCGATGGCGTTCGTAGATCACTTCGGTCCCGTAGACCGCGGCCGCCTTGGAACCGGGAGTCAGTCGGGTCGGGTAGAGCCCGAGTCGCATCGTGCCCCCCTTTTCCTCCATGTCCCGCTGGTCGGGCATGAAGTCGATCACCGGGTTCTGGGTGAACATGTCGAACTCGGTGGAATTGGCG
>JBBRGF010000397.1:0-1768 GCA_038240975.1 Gemmatimonadales bacterium | reverse complement strand
GCCGACCTCCCCGATCCAGATGCGCTCTCGCGGTCGCTGCCCGGCTGGCGGCCTTTCCCGGAAGTCCCGGGCTCTCTCGACGAGCTGCGTGCGCGCGGTTGGCGGCTCGCGATCCTTTCGAACACCGATCCCGACTTCCTGACCGCTTCGACCGAGCAGATCGGCGTGGCCATCGACCTGCGCGTGGTTGCCTCGGAGATCGGCTCCTACAAGCCTGCGCAGGCACACTGGGAGCGCTTCTTCGCCGAGTCAGGCGCCGAACCTGGTCGGCACGTCCACGTCGCCGCCAGTCACCTCCACGACATCGTCCCCGCCAGTCAGCTCGGTCTGCGCTCGGTTTGGATCAACCGTCTCGGCGAAACGGAAACCGAACCGAAGCCGACCCGCGAGCTGCGCGACCTCGGCCAGCTGCCGGAGGTCCTCGATGAGCTCGTCCCCGGTTGAGTTCACCGTCCGGGCGCCGAGCCCGGAGGACGCCGCCGAGGTGTCACGCGTCGTCGCGGCCTTCGACTCCAGCTTCGGCGTGGAGGAGACGGAGCAGGCCGAAGACCTCGCCGACGAGTGGCGCGAGCTCGACCTCGACCGCGACGCCTGGGTCTGGGAGCGTGAAGGCCGGATCGTGGCCTATGGGGCGGTGTTCGCCCGCGGCGAGGACGGTCCGGACCGGCGGCTGGTCGCTGACGGCTACGTGACCCCGGAGCACGCCGGCCGTGGGCTCGGCACCGCGATCGTGGAAGCCACCGAGCGTCGGGCGCGCGAGCTTGCCGCGCCGAGAATCGAGAATGCCGTCCTCGGCAATGACGCCCGCGCGTCCGATCTCCTTCGCTCCCGCGGCTACCGCGACGTCCGCCACTTCTACCGGATGCGGATCGACCTCGAGGCGCCGCCGCCGGAAACCCGCTGGCCCGAGGGTTTCCTGGTCTCGGACTTCGATCCCGCCGAGGCGCGCGAGTTCCACGCTGCCCTCGAGGAAGGTTTCGCCGACGAGTGGGGTCACACCGCGGAGCCGTTCGAGGCCTTCGCGAAGCGGCGAATCGACGAGGAGCGTTTCGACCCCACACTCTGGGCGACCGTACGCGGCGGCGGTGAGATCGCCGCGGTGCTCATCGCGGATTGGAAACGCCACGGCGACGCGGGTTGGATCGGATCGGTGGCGGTGCGCAAGCCCTGGCGTCGGCGCGGACTCGGCGAAGCGCTGCTGCTCCGCTCCTTCGGCCAGTTCTACGAGCGCGGCGAGCGCGTCGTCCAGCTCGGTGTCGACGCCGAGAATCCCTCCGGAGCGACGCGGCTCTACGAACGTGTCGGCATGAGCGTGGGCTTCGAGGCCGTGATCTACGCTAAAGATCTGCCGTAGATGAGCCGCCTGCGCGCGAAATGTCCCGACTGCCTGACCTTCACCGCGGTCGCGATGGGGCCGGACTACCAGTGCCACAGCTGCGGTCGCGAGTGGACCTCTGGCCTGGTCCGCGTCCCGCGCGCGTGGGGCGAGGGAGGCGAGCCGATGGCCGCGGCGGCTTCGCTCCGGCTGGACTTCCCGGAGGCCGCTGTGATCGAGGAGCCGACGCTCGGCGAGCAGAACCTCTCCCTCGCGACGGCGCTCCCCGAGCGCCCCCTTGTCCTCGGCGGTTGCTGTTGCTCGCACATCGGTGCGATCGAGGGCCTGGCCGCCCGGCACGACCGGCTCGCGGTGGTCTGGCTGGACGCGCACGGTGACCTCAACACCCCAGAGACGTCCCCGAGCGGGAATATGTGGGGAATGCCGCTCCGG
>JBBRGF010000396.1:0-1768 GCA_038240975.1 Gemmatimonadales bacterium | reverse complement strand
CGCCGACCGGTCCACGCTGGTCAGCGACTCGGCGTGGACGAAGACTAACCAATTCGCCTGCTCCCGCAAAAGCAGCGGTGGGCCATCAGCGCCCATGGAAAGGTTAGCTGCGGCCCACCGCCCGTACGGAAGAATGCCACGCGAGCGCGGCGGCGAGCGCGGCGGCGAGCGCGGCACCGCTGACTGAGAGTCCCTCTCAGGTCAGACCACGGTTTTGAGCCTTACAAGCCACCTATTAGAACCAGCCGCGGCGCCTGAAGAAGATAAGGAGTAGGGCGAGCGCTGCGAGTTCGGTGCCGAGGCCGAGCCCAGCGAACGCACCCCGGCGCGCTGACGCTCGATCTCGGACTCGGCCGTCGGCTTCGCCCGCTGGGACCGATGCGCGTGAGCATCGCCGCGCCACGCGAGACCGTGTTCGACGTCATCGCCGCGCCGTACTTGGGAAGGACGCCGCGAGCGATGGGCGCAAAGCTCGAGGTGCTCGAGCGCGGATCGGACATGGTCCTCGCGGCGCACTTCACGCGTGTCGGCGCCGGGTTGACCGCCACGACCGTGGAAACGGTCCGATTCGAGCGACCGGAGCGCGTAGCCTTTCGGCTCCTGCGCGGTCCGGTGCCGCACGTACTCGAGACCTTCGAGCTGGGGCAGACGGAGGACGGCACGGAGCTCGAGTATCGGGGCGAGCTTGGCACCGACCTGTGGCGCCTCGGGAGCTGGTGGGGCGAGCTCGTCGCGCGGCCGTGGGAGCGCACCGTGGCGGAGTCGCTTTCAGGCATCCGAGCCGAGGCGGAAAGACGTGCCGGCGTCCGCGAGGCCGCGGGGTAGCAGCCCGATCCGGTCGCCGCGACGGCATACGTTCGCGTTTCCGCTGCGTCATTAACTCATGAACTCATGACGGCCTCGTAAACGGCCACGAATCGCTCGCACAGCGAGTGCCACGAGTAGCCCGACTGAACCTGCCGGTAGGCATTCTCGCCCCGCTCGCGCCGCTCGTCGGGGTTGTTCACGGCCTCGACGAGCGCCTCCACGAGCGCGTCGAGGTCGCCAGGCTTGACAAGCCAGCCATTCGGCCGGTCCGGCTCCGTGTTCACGTAAGACAGCGGACCGCCGCTCCGGGTGGCGATCACGGGAACGGCGCAGGCCATCGCCTCCAGGTAGACCTGACCGAACGGCTCATCGACGGAGGGGGCGACGAACAAGTCGGCGCAAGCGAGCCCGTTGGGCAGGTCGTCATGTCCCCGCCAGCCCAGGAAGAACACGCCGTCGACTCCCTCCTCGCGTGCAACCGCAGATGGGTGCTCGCCCTCGAACTCACCCGGGAAGCCGCCCCAGATGACAAGCGGAGCGGGCGCCTCGAAGCTCAACCGTGCACGCGCGTATGCCCGCACGAGGAGGGGCACCTGCTTGAACCCCAGGAACCTGCCGACGTAGAGCAGGACCGGTGCCGGCTCGCCCGTGTGCGGGTCGACGAAATGGCGCAGGTCCGGCTCGCCGTAGCGAATGCTGCCCGGCTTCCCGGACTCGTCCCAGCCACGGGGGTCCTCGATCAGCCAGTGTCGCCAGCGCCCGAGCCGCTCGTCCGGGGTGAGCGTTTGCCGATGAAACCGCTTGATGTCGACTCCGTCGGGAATCCACTCGATCTGCGCCTCGTCGACGGCGAGTAGCCGGAGCGCCTCATCGCGGTCGTGCGGGGAGATCACGATAAATCGGTCGGTGGAACGTGCCATGGACCGGAGGCGCTTCGCCCAGTGGTCCCCGAACCGCCAGC
>JBBRGF010000395.1:0-1782 GCA_038240975.1 Gemmatimonadales bacterium | reverse complement strand
CGGCGCAACATCGTCGCTGATCGTCACGAAGCTCACCCGGCCACCGGCCGCGCGACTCCCGACGAGCATGAGCGTGACGTTCTTGTTCGCCTCGATCGTGATCGTCGTATCATGCAGGATCTGCGAAGTGACCACGATGCTCGAGTCGGTGGGAAAGACGCGGATGTGGCGCGGCTTTGCTTCGGTGGCCCAGTGGATGGTCCCCGAGCGGAACGGCAGGCCAATCTGTGCGGTCGACACCGAGCTTGCCGACCACTCGATCTGGTCGACCATGCGAATGTCGACCGGTCCGCCGTCTGGGACCGCATTGATGAAACGCACCCCGCCGAGCGGGGGGCGATCGTTGATCGTGAGATCCTCGGAGTGGCACGCCGCGAACGCGAGCATGGCGAGCGGCAGCAGCGTGTACGCGCGCATTGAAGGAAGCATGGAAGGCGTTGAAGTGGGAAGACGGCGCAGGGGATCGCTCATGACGACCCCCCTGGTGGCACCCGAGGATCGGACTCGTTGCCTCCCTTGCCGAAAAAGTTCGTCCTGAGGATCACGGTAAGCAGTACGGCGGCGATGCCTCCGCCAAGCGCCAGCGTTCGCGAGTGTGAGTACTCCCGCTGCTGTACGCCACTCACGAATGACATCGGGACAGTGAAGGGCTCTCCCGACCACTTGTTCGACTGTCCGCTCAGGTATGCGACGGACGAGATCCGGATGGCGTAAGACGTATCGCTCCGCTCCTGCACCACGCCTTCGATGCGCGACGCGGACGGCCCGATGCGTTCGCCGAGCGCGAGACGCCCGCGATCATTCAGGGCGAGGACGACGACGGCGCCCGGCACGGGAGCCGTCACCGGCCTGGTCGTGTAGCACCCGGACAGTGGTGTGGCACTGCCGAGCACCAACGCGGTCCACCCGCGCCACGTCACCCGGGGCGCACGGGTCGGGACGAGCCGGGTGGGGTGGACCATTGTTTCGTTCACCTCAGCGCGATCCCACGCCGAACCCGTAGGTGTTCGTGGCGGCCTGCCACTTCGGGTCGCCCAACACCGAGTTGTAGAACGGCTGCCGCCGCGCGTCCATCTCCTGATAGGGCACCGGGAACATGGTGGGAGATCCGACCGGCAGATCGCCCCATCCGCGCGAATCCATCAACCACTGCGCGTAGCCGTTCATGTTCGTTTCCATCCGCTTCTCCCACTTCATCGCCTCGAAGAGGGTACCACACTCCAACGCACCGCCGGCGCCTGTCGGTGTCCGCGGCACGCAGGAGTTGGCACCGCCTCCTGGCTGGACCGGGGCGCGGGTGGCGGCCGTCGAGCCAGCCGGGAACGCCGGCAGGTTGTTGCTCTGTCGCGTGATGTTGATGAGCAGCGCCGCTTCCGCCGGCCGCCCAAGTCGAATCAGCGCCTCGGCGCGCAGCATGTCGTTCTCGGCCTTGGTCATCCAGTGCCACGACCCCACGTTCGAGCCGGCGCGATAGCTCCGGTAGCGCACCTGCGTGTAGAAGGAAACGCCATATGCCTCGCCGCCCTCATCCTCCCCAGGCGGACGGTTGCGGAAATACACGGAGGGCAACGAAGTCGCTGCTGCGGGCGACGAGGCGAGCTGTGCCGCGCGCGTGGCCCCTGCCGGGAATCGCGCGTCAGGGGTCTGGATCAGGAACGGCGTGCGCGACCCACGCTCCACGGCGAGCCAGCCCTGATAGCCGCCGGTGGTGTCGGCCATGCCGATGATCCAGTACGGCGTGGCGCTCCAGGCATTGGATACCTGCGACTGACTGAGCCAGGG
>JBBRGF010000394.1:0-1788 GCA_038240975.1 Gemmatimonadales bacterium | reverse complement strand
GGTGACCACCGGGTGGAGGGCGCTTGCGAAGGCGCTCGCTAAGGGCTAGAGGCTCTGACACGGGCAATCGAACCCGGGTTCGCGGACCTGGGAGGCACCCCCAGAATGCGGGTCTCCTCATCACCAGCGGGTGAAGATGTGCAGCACTAGGGTTCCCTCACGAATGGATCGCGGAGATCTTCCCCGCTAGTGGCACCTCGAAGCTAGGGCCGGTCTTGGTCCATCCACTCCGACTGGCGGATCGCCGAGTAGATCATCGCCCAACGCTCTTTGGTCTTGGGTGGGTCGCCCCGGAACTGGATCGCGGCCAGCATGCGTATGTCCGCGGTCAACAGGCCGTGCTCAGCTGCAAACTCGCGCAGACTAGCCGAAGGTTTGGGCTGCTTCGCCGTCAGGAGCTTGCGACCGAGGAGGTCCGACATCGTCACCCCCAAGGGCCTGGCGAGCGCATAGAGCGACTCACCGGAGGGACGCGGTACTTCTCCCGCCTCGATGGCCGACAGGTAGCTTTTCGAGAGTTCGGATTGCCTGGCCAGTTCGGTCAAGTTCATGCCCCTGTCTTCTCGGTAGCGCGTAACTCGGAGGCCAAGCGCCTGGGCCCTCTCCGTACCTGAAGGCTCCTGCCCTGTCGTTGCGCGCGCTCGGGACCGCGGCGCACTTGAGGAAGCCTTTGACTGGGCCCGAGCGTGGGACTTCGCCGCGGCCGTGGCTTTCTTGGCCGACTTACGCCTACTGGGGCTGCCGGTAGAGCGCGAGGACTCGCTCATGTCTCTCCCCTGACTGATCGGTGAACGGGAAATAGGCCGCGCTGACGTGGACCCCCTCGACGACTTTGGCGCTTATGCCTTGCAACGTTGTTCGCTCGTCGACGACCTCCCCCTCGCGGGCCCGGGCGAGCGGATCGTCTGAGTCGATGGACTTGAAACGACGCATGTACGGCCAGTCAGAAATCCTCCGGCTGGCGTAGCTGAGGCGCAGAGCAGGTTCGGCACCCCTAGCGTCCCGGGGTTTGTTCTGCACCTCGGCGACGACGAACATGGCGGGCTCGGGCCACAGTTCGGCGATGCGGTGGCCCACCGCCTGCAGGCTCGCCTCCCAACGCTGAGAGAGCTCGCGCAGCAGCGAGACGCCGAAGTCGGCGGCCCCCAGTTCTTCTCGAAGAGCCTGTCGCGGAAGGATCAGCTCGCTGGCGCCGAGATCACAGAGGGACTCCAGATCCTGGCGGTCAGACGGAACGAGGGCCGGGTCGCAGCGAAGCTGCATCTCGAACTGGTATCCGGGCATGAAGGTGTGGACCACCTCGTGGAAGCCGCTGAAGCGCCTGCGGTGAGGGTGGTCGCCAGCGCGCAAGCGGATGGTCGAACTCCCCGTTGCCGGGTCGGTGACCAGGCACCCCGCGGTTGGCAGCGCACACTCGACCACGTTCGCAATCCCCTGGTAGGAGGCGACGCGATCGAGGCTGACCGGTGACTGAACGCCGACGTCGCGCACGATCGAGTCGGCGAGGCGGACGACATGAACGCGGTCATCGACCCCCGGGTCTTCGGCGCGGCTCTGCTCGAGCAAGCTCAGCTGCTCCACAGCCTCAGGCTACCGCGTTCGGTACTGCGAACCAATGCCCGTCACATCGGATGCTAGGGTTGTGTTCACTACTCCGAACGATCACACGGAGTAGCGTCCGAGCGTCAATCCCACACACCTGTCTGTCGCCCGCGTGGCGTCATTCGGAAAGGAGACAAGTCATGACCCCTAGCACCGAGGCCGCCGAGGAGCAGCAGCGCGGCAAGG
>JBBRGF010000393.1:0-1795 GCA_038240975.1 Gemmatimonadales bacterium | reverse complement strand
GTCGGTGGCGTCGGGTCGAGCGCTCGAGACGTTCGCGCGCATCATCGAGGCGCAGGGCGGCAACCCCGGGGTCATCGAAGATCCCGGAGTGCTGCCGCAGGCCCGCGCGGTGGAGGTCTACCGCGCCGAGCGCGCCGGTGTGGTGGCGGCCGTCGAGCCGCGCCGCCTCGGGCGCGCCATCGTGGAGCTCGGCGGTGGCCGGAGGGCCGTGGAGGACGCGGTGGATCCGACGGTGGGCTTCGTCATCACGGTGAAGCCGGGAGACCCGGTGCGCGCGGGAGAGCCGATCGCTTCGGTCTTCGCCCGCGACGATGCCGGCATCGCCCTGGGCATGGCGGCGCTCGGTGAAGCGGTGGCCATCGGCGAGACCGGGCGTCTCACGCCGTTGATCTCGCACCGGATCACGGCGCGCGGCGTCGAATCGTTGGCGGAGCGCGATTGAGATGCCGCTCGTGAGCGGACCCGTTGGCACGCTGCTCGTGGCGGGAGCGGCACTCCTCGCCATCGTGACCTGGCTCGTGCGCCGGCCCCGTCATCCCGGGCCGCGCCTCATGGGTCACGACGGGGTCGATCGCGAGGCGCTGGAGGCGGCCGAGCGCGAAGTGCGCGACCTGGAGAGCGAGCGGCAGCCGGAGGATGGACTCGAAGGGGACGACTGGGGGCCGGGCGCGGCGCGGCCGCGGCCTCCGGTGCGGCTCTAGGGGAGGAATCGCCCTACTCATTCGATCGGCCGCGACCATCTGCCGGTCGCTTTTGTGTCGAGCTCCCGAGTCGAAATTCGAAGGGCATTTGCCACTTGACAAATGTGAGATGAAGCACGATTGTCTGTGCGGCGCAAGCAGCTAAGATGACGAGATGACGCCAACTCGGTGCTCATTCCTTCGCGCCCTGCACGACTAGTCTCCTAGTCTCAGCGGACCCGTACCTCACAAACACAACCATAGGGATTCGGGCAGAAATCCTGCCTCGTCCCGCGCGTCAGGACTCGCACGATGAGCCGCCGCCTTGGCCGAGCCAAGCGATGGCCCCTCGCCTGCCGCAAGCACTGTGTCCCTCCTAATCCTTGTGACGGAGAGAGGAAAGCCCGCGTATGACCCACAGTGACGAGTTGTCCCGCCGGATGATGGCGCGCCTCCGGGTGCCGATCGTCGCCGGCCTCGTTCTCGCCTTCGGCGCGTGCGACAATGCCAACTCCTTCAACCCCGATTCCAGCACCCCAGCAGACTCTCAGGTAGAGGGCCAGGCGCTCACGGGCGCCGGTGACTCCGCTCCCGACACGCTTGCCGTCGCCGCCGACGGCGGCATGCTGGCCTCGTCGTCGTTCGCCGGTGGGATTCCGATGGGAACCTACGCGCTCCCGACCAGTTGGTTCGGCAGCCGCTACAACGGCGGCATGCGGACGCTGGGCCCATACGACCTCCGCACCGAGCTGTCGGCGATCAGGTCGCGTGGCGGCAAGATCGTGCTGATGATGGCCGGCAGCGACTTCAACTACAAGGACGCCGACGGGCACTTCAGCCTGTCGAAGTGGAAGCAGCGGATCGACCGGTTCCGCGGCACGGACTTCTCCTCCTACGTGAGCGACGGCACCATCATCGCGCACTACCTGATCGACGAGCCATACGATCCGACCAACTGGGGCGGGCGGCAGGTGACGGGCTCGACGCTGGAGGAGATGGCGAAGTACAGCAAGCAGCTCTGGCCCAGCATGGCGACGGTGGTGCGGTCGGAGCCAGCGCTGATCAAATGGAGCGGGACCTATCACTACCTGGATGCGGCGTGGGCGCAGTACCTG
>JBBRGF010000392.1:0-1804 GCA_038240975.1 Gemmatimonadales bacterium | reverse complement strand
AGCCGCGAAACGACTTCATGTTCTTGGAGTCGGGGTCGGTGAGGTTGATCTTGCCCTCGGGTTGAGCGGGTGGTGTCTGTGGCTCCGGCGGGCGGCCGAAGCGCCGGCCGTCGCGCATCACTCCACGCGCACGGTAGGCCTCGTAGTTGCGGTTGGCATGGCGCTCGGTGCGCCAGTCCTCGACCAGGCGGTCGCGGCAGAGCTCGAGCCGCTTCGAGCGGTCCCTTGGCACCGGCTCCTGCTTGGCGGTGCGCTCTCGCTCGAGCCGCTCCTTCGCCTCGCGAAGCCAGGCCCGCCTGCCCTCGCGGCTGGCCAGATGCTCGGGCAGCTCGTCGCCCCGGGCCTCGCCGTGAACCTTGTCCTCGGCGGCGTCGATGCGCCCCGCCTCGGCGAGGATCTCGGCGGCGATCTGCTCGTAGCTTCGGTCCTGGCGGTCGGAGGCATTAGCGGAAATCTTGGTCCCGTCGACTGCGAGCACCGCTGTGCCGGTCAGACCGGCTTCAGCGCAGAGGCCGAGGACCTGGCCGAAGAGGTCGGCGAGCGCCGCCTCGTGGCGAACCCTGAAGCGGGCGATCGTGGCGTGGTCGGGGAGTTGGTTGGCGCAGATCACCCGAAAGGCGACGTCCTCGCGGCAGCGACGCTCGATCCCCCGTGAGGAGCGCTCGCCGACCGCATAGGAATAGGCGAGCAGGGTGAGCATCATCTTCGGCTCGTGGGCGGCGCGGCCGTGGCCATCGGCACGGTAGGCGGCGTAGAAGGGCTCGAGATCGAGCTCCTCTATCGCCTCGATCACGAACCACGCGAGGTGATTCTCGTCTAACCAGTCGCGCAGGTCGGGCGGCAGCAGTAGCGGTTGGTCTCTATCGCAGGCGATGAAGTTCTGGGGCATGCCTGGATGCTCCAAAACGGCTCGGACAGCAGGGGGTTTGTGCGACAGCCTCCGCGCAAAGGAGTAGCGTCACCGGCAAGCGCGGTCGCTATCGCTGCGGACGAGGAGGAGCAGCGGCGGCTGCTGCGTGGGGACGACACGTCTCCTGCCGCGTGACCCAGAAGCGAACATTGGGTCAGCTCGCATCGTCCACGGCACGAATGCAGGCGCGTGACCCGTTCACGCTTCAGGCCGTCTTCTAGCCGCAGGCGCCGAAGCCGTATTCCGCGGAACCGTCGCCGCGCTTCTCGAGTTTGCTTTGGGTGGCCTCGAATGCGGCGATCATGGCGTCGACATCGCCGCTCTTGGCCCCTCGGTGCCCCTCTCGGAATCGGCGAACCCTGCTTCGATCAGATCGTAGTGCTGATGGACCTGGTCGGCGCCCTGGTCGGGGTCGGGGAGAGCGCGGCAGTCGGCGAGGAGTTAGGCGTTGATCTGGTCGATGGCGGCGAGGGCGGCGCGGCGGACTTCGCGTCGGCGGACGTCAGGTCGGCGGGGTCATGCGGAAGGCTCGCGAGTCGCTTATCTGCGGCGTGACGGTCCTTTGTGTACTGCCCGCAGAGGTCCTTGACCCGGCTTACGTACTCCTGCTTGGAGATCGTCGCCTGGGCGGAGGTCGTGGAGGACGAGCTCCCATTGTCGCCGCAGCCTGCGGCGATCAGAATCAGGGCCATTGCAAGTGTCGCCCACCGACTGCGATCAACCTCCTTGGGGCGCGCGGCATTGCAGGGCTTCCGCGATCTGGCTGAGGGTTCCGGGGATAGCCCGTCAAAATGCGGCCTCTGCCTTTCCATGCACGGCCGAAACGCCCGCTTCGGTCGGGCTACGCACGGTGGCCTTGTCAACGGCGCGCGCATCCCGTTCCCGAGCATGACC
>JBBRGF010000391.1:0-1806 GCA_038240975.1 Gemmatimonadales bacterium | reverse complement strand
AGCGTGGTCTTGCCGATACCCGCCTCACCGCTGATCAACACGAGACCGCCATTCCCGGCGCGGGCAGCGGTCAGGCGGGCGCGCAGAATGCCGAGTTCGCGATCACGACCGATAAGGGAGGGATGCGGGACGGCGGCCACGGGGGACCTCCCGGACGCGACAGGACGGAGCCGATGCGCAGATTATAGCCGATGCGGGAGTGTGCCTCGCTGAGTATAACTGGCATTTTTCAACGGCCTCTGCTGGTGTCGGCATTTTATGGGGTGAATAGGGTGTCGTGAGCGGATGATTCACTCGGATGCGAGCCCCAGATCGAGCGAAGTGCCGTGACCGGAATGAAAGTCGGCACTTTGTCCTGGTTACTTTGCCCCTCATGACAGACTCGCTCATTCTGGGCCTAATCCTTCCGCGATCCAGCGCTTCAAGGTGTCATGGACGGTGTGCCGCGTGACCTGCAGATAGGCGGCGATGCTCGTGACCGTCCAGACCTCGCCGTGCAGGGTGAGTACCGCGTGCCGCCGCGCGGCGGAGTCGGCGACCTGATGGTAGGGCGGAAAGCGACGCCCCACGAGGATGGGCAGTGGGTCTTCGGCAAGGATGCGCCGCACCGTGTTGTGGCTCGGCCGCCGCCCGAACTGGACGCCACAGATCTTCGCGATTTCATGGTCGTTGATGGCGGGATGCTCGACCTTGAGCACGAGGATGGCCCGCTGAATCTCTTCAGGCAGGGTGCGATGGCGCTCCACTTTCGGCGGGCCGAAGAGGCTGGCCATCCCCTCACGTTCGAAGCGCGCCGCTTGCCGGTAGAGCGTGCGTTGGGGCGCCCCGGTCAGGCGAGCACGTTCGGCGGGGGACTGACCGAATAGGACGACCGGGCGGATGAGTTCGTAGGTGTGCTGCTCGGGAGAGCGGACGAGCAGGGCCAACTGCCGCCAATCGTCGGTCGGTTCGATATGCTCCCGCGTGCCCACCGCTGTCGCCTCCGAAACGAAATGGGCCGCCTCTCCCGAGATCAGTGGAAGAAGTGGCCAAGTATTATGTCGAGTTGGGCGAGAGGATAGCAGATCTGCCAGATTCATTGCAATGATGCCGGGAGGCCCGAGCTCACACGGCTCCGTGCACTGGCGAGATCGATTCTTGCGTTCAGCCCTGAGCGTCGGCGCGCAGTGTCGACTGCCACGCGAGCATGTACCAGTGCGGGGCGGTCCATCCGTACACCGCTGTGTAATAGAGCCGCTCCAGCTTCGGATTGCCTTCCCACTGGAACCGGATGTCGACTCGGCCGGTCGCGATCGCGGTCCGAGCGTGCAACCGGATCAACGGCCCCTCGTACTCGATGGTATCGTACCGCAGTCGGCCCGCGCGCAGGTTCCCAACGAACGCTCCTTTGGTCGTGGCCGTGCCGTACGGGCTGTGGAAGGTCAGATCGTCCGCGAGCAAGGCGTCGAGCGCCGCCGCGTCCGCGGCGAGGAGCGCATCCCACCACCGGGTGTGCGCGACGCCCACGTCGTCCGCCGCAGCCGGCGGCATTCCTGGATCGCGTGTGTGCTCATCACCGATCATCGACTTCGGCGTCGCTTCGAGGCGCGTCACCACCATACGAGGGAAATCGAGCATCTCCTTCACCCGAGGCAGCAGCTCGTTCTTCCACTCGTCCGTCCCGTAGTAGGCCGTGTTGAACGTCGCGCGCTGCTCCTCGTTGTCGAAGCGGCGGATCCAGACGTATAGGTCGTCCTCCTCGGTGCCGACGAAGCTGCCGACGACGACAGCGCCCATCGCCGTCTGGCCAGCGATGATCTCCTCCTC
>JBBRGF010000390.1:0-1816 GCA_038240975.1 Gemmatimonadales bacterium | reverse complement strand
TCCGGTCGGGTGACGAAGCTCTGCGCGCGCTGGCTCAGCCCGATCCCCGTATGCCCCGCAATCACCGCCGGCACCCATCCCCCGCTCGGCGTGATCGAGACGACCCACCCGGCTTCGTCGGCCGCCTCGATGGAGGTCGTGCCGGCATGGAACTGCTCATCAAACGCGGAGTCGGACAAGGCGGGCGCGAGCGTCCGAGAGCTCCGTGACGCGCCCGTGTCGGGCGCGGGAACGACCGACCACCGCGCGAGCAGCGCCGAGAATGGGTTGGTGCCGCCCTGGTACGGGTAGGGATCGCCGGGCTTCACGGTCGAATCGTTTCGCGTCCAATTGATTTGGGCGAAACGCGCTTTCGCGTACGCCTTCGAGAGCAGTCCCTGGACGGGCTCGGCCGGCGGGAAGTACGGGTCGCCGTAATAGAAGTCCCGATCGGCGTAGGCCAGGTTCATCGCCTGATACAGCGCGTGGATGTACTGGGGCGAGTTGTAGCCCATTCGTTTGAGGTCGGCGCTCTCCAGGATGTTGAGAGCCTGGAGCATGACCGGGCCCTGCTGCCAGATCGGAAGCTTGAACACGGTGATGCCCTTGTAGGTCGTGCTCAGCGGCTCCTCGATGCGGACCTTCCAGCTCGCGAGGTCCTGCAGCGTGATCAGTCCTCCCTCCTCCTGCACTCCGCGCACCAGCTCGCGTGCGATGTCCCCCTTGTAGAAGCGGTCGTACGCGGCGTGGATCGCCTCCTTGCGGCTCCGTCCGGCCTTCCGCGCGGCTCGCTCCGCCTCGACCAGCTTGCGCAGCGTGGCGGCGAGGTCGCGCTGCACGAAGACCTCACCGGCCTCGGGGGCCTCCCGTGCCTGGCCGAGATGCGGGAGGTAGACTCCCGGCGAGTAGCGCCACTGCTTGATCTGCTCCTTCTGCCGCTCGATCGAGTTGGCGGTCTGCGCCTCGATCGGATAGCCGTCGGCCATCTGGATCGCCGGTGCGAGCACGTCCGCCAGGGAGAGCGTGCCGTATTCGGCCAGCATCGTCATGAGCCCGCCCGGGGTGCCGGGGGTCACCGCCGCGAGTGGACCATATTCCGGCGGGTAACGGTGGCCGCGCGACCGATAGAACTCGGCGGTGGCTCCCGCCGGGGCGACGCCGAGCGCGTCGATGCCGATCACCTTCTTGAGCCGAGGGTGATAGATCAGGGCCTGGGTTTCTCCACCCCACGAGAGGACGTCCCACATCGTCGTGACGGCGGCCAGCATAGCGCAGGAGGCGTCGACGGCGTTACCGCCCTTGGCGAACATCAGCGCCCCGGCAGTGGCCGCGAGCGGTTTGCCGGTGATGGCGATCCAATGCTTGGCGTGCAGCGGTGGCTTCTGAGTGGTCTGGGCGGCCAGCGGAGCCACCGTCCAGCAGAGCATCCCCAGAACGAGCCGGATCCTTGCACGCATGACTGTCATCCTCCTCCGTTAACCGGCCGTTTGTTCCGATGCCACCCGGGCCGGCCGCACCTCGACGAGGTGCCGCTTCCCGTCGTCCACCAGCGGAATCCCGGCGCCTTCCGACGGCTGGCCATCGATCGTCACCGCGAGCGCGCCGCGCGCGATGCCGTCCTCGTTGTGCACCACGATGACGTACCGGCTCTGGCCGTGGCAGTACTCGATGGTGTACTCGGGCCACGAGGAGGGCGCCCGCGGCTCGACGAAGAGCGTGTCGCCCCGCTTCCTGAGACCGAGGATCCCTTCCAGCCCGACGCGGTACATCCAGCTCGCCGAGCCGGTGTACCAGGTCCACCCGCCGCGCCCGAGCTGGCCGGCCGCCGTGTAGACGT
>JBBRGF010000389.1:0-1833 GCA_038240975.1 Gemmatimonadales bacterium | reverse complement strand
CGAAGATTCAGCTACCGCATCGGGGTGCTCGGCAAAGCGCGCCGCCATCGCCGCCGGCGAGGCCAGCACGTGCGACCAGTTCCCCCGACGCTGGGGCTCGCACGCGTCCAGCGTGGTGTGGTGGCGCACGGCGACGAGGGCGTCCTGGAGCGGGGCGCGGGAGCGTGCGTGGGCATGGACGTTCCCGGTGGCCACACAAGGGACGCCCAGGCGCCGGGCCAGCTCCCGTCGTCGGTGCTGACGTGCGCGGTCGTGAGGGTGGAAGGGCCGCTGGAGCTCGACCCGCAGGCGCTCGCGGCCGAAGGCGTCGAGCAGCCGCCGGCCTGTGGCCTCGTCCTCGATGCCGCGCGCGGCGCAGCCGGTGAGGCAGACCAGGCCCTCGGCGTGGGCGAGGACGTCGTCCAGCGCCACGTGCGGCTCGGTCGGCGGCGCTCCCGGCCGCCCATCACGCGTGTGCTCGTGCGCGCGCGAGATGAGGCGGCAGAGGTTGGACCACCCGCGTGCGTCCTCCACCAGCAGGGTGACGTGGCGACCGTCGTCGAGATCGAGCTCTGCCCCGTGGATCGCCTGCAGCCCCAGCCCCCGCGCCGCCTGCGCAAGCTCCATCGAGCCCGAGAGCGAGTTATGGTCGGTCAGGGCGAGCGCCTCGTAGCCGAGCTCCAGCGCCGCCGGCACGAGCTCGTCGGGCATCGAGGCGCCGTCGAGGAACGAGTAGGCGGAGTGGCAGTGCAGCTCGGCGTAGGGCATGGATCGAACACATGTTCGCACCATTGGCGGATAATGGGATAGGCTCGACCCCAGAAAGTGATGCAGAACCCCTGGGACGACCTTCCCCACGAACGGCCATGGGTGCTACCGGTGGATCGTCCCCACGTCGACGCCTTTAACCGACACATCGGTCTCAACCCGGACTATGTGATTGACTCGGATCTCTTTCCGGAGCCGTGTTTAGGCAACCGCGAGGCGCCGGTCGTCGTCTTGAATCGAAACCCAGGCATTGGGGAAAACGATCCCGGCATTCATTGCCGCCCGGAATACATCGCTGCGTTACGCGCCAACCTGACCGAGGACCCCCGGGGGCATCGCCTCGTTGGGCTGCTGCCACAGTTTCAGGACACGCCTGCTGCTAGATGGCTGAAGCGATTGTTCAGGGCACTCTTCAACGAAGGTCATAGTCCCGAGGATCTCGCTCGCCAAGTGCTGCTCGTCGAGTTTCACGGCTACCACGCGAAGAGCTGGCGGCCGTTCCCGATCACATTGCCGTCACAGAGCTGGGGCTTCTCACTAGTTGAGCAGGCAATTTCCCGTGAAGCAACCATCGTCGTAATGCGAGGCCGGCGAGATTGGGAGATTGCCGTGCCTGCGCTTCACGGCTACCAAGAGTTGGTTGAAGTACGAAGCCCTCAGACGTCAGCCCTCAGCCCGCGGAATTGCGAACCGTTTGACCTCGTGCGTCAAGCGCTCTCCCACGCCTGACAGACGCGAGAGCTTGTCCCTTTGGCTGCGCTACCACCGTCGTCATCAGCGCGTAGCCGAGTCTTCGGACGCCCATGATGTGCGGGGATGGTGCGCCGCTACAGCCCGTACTTCTCCAGCAGACGCAGCCACACCTCGCTGCGCGTGGGGAAGGACGGCATAGCGTGCCAGAGCCGGTGCACAGGCACCTCGCCGACTACGGCGATCGTCGCGGCGTGCAGGAGCTCGGCGACGTCGGGACCGGTGAACGTGGCGCCGACGATGACCTGCTGTTCCTGCTCGACGAGAATTCGCGCCAGGCCCTGGGCCCCGCGGCCGTGGTAGGAGGCGCCGGCGACCGCGCCGGGCGGGTGGTCG
>JBBRGF010000388.1:0-1854 GCA_038240975.1 Gemmatimonadales bacterium | reverse complement strand
ACCGAAGCAACAATCGCGCCGGCTCTGGAGGCTGCGATATACCGACTTCGAAAAGCCACGGGCTCGGTGCTGTTTGACAGGCGGGGCTTCGGTGCCCAGCTTGAACGGTCGTCAGGCCACAACCCTGAATGAGGAGTGGTCAATAACACCGATCGGCGCTCAGGCGCTTCATTCTCTAGCGCTTCATTCTCTCGTTGCCAGCTCGGTAGCGCGGATTCTACGAGCGACTCCCCTGCGGAGCCCCGAGCGTGACCTGTTCCGCCGCGCCGAGCCGTGGCAGCTGCAACCCGCGCCTCCACCACGGAGTCAGACGACCCCCGGATTATCGGGTAATCGAGAACGGAGCTGAAGTTTACGCCAGACGGCAACGCCGTTCCGCAATGCCCGATACGCCGCCTCGTCGGCCCCCCAGTTCCTCAAACCCAGGGATTCATGATGCCCCCCCAGGAAAAGCGCGCCCTCATTACCGGAATCACCGGACAGGACGGGTCCTACCTGGCCGAGCTCCTGCTCGCAAAGGGCTACGAAGTGCACGGCGTCATTCGCCGCGCATCGACGTTCAACACCGACCGGATCGATCATCTGTACTCCGACCCGCACGAGTCGCCTGCGCTCTACCTGCATTACGGCGACCTCAGTGAAGGGCGGGTCATTCGGCAGATCCTCGAGAGGCACCAGCCCCTGGAGATCTACAATCTTGGTGCGCAATCCCATGTCCGCGTGTCCTTCGACCAGCCCGAGTACACGGCCGATGTCGTGGGGCTCGGCACGCTCCGGCTTTTGGAGGCGGTCCGCGAGTATAACGCGCGTTCGGACACCCAAGCGAAGGTGTACCAAGCCGGCTCCTCAGAGATGTATGGGGCCGCGGCCCCACCCCAGGACGAGGACACGCCCTTCCATCCGCGGAGCCCGTACGCAGTCAGCAAGGTCGCCGCGCACTGGTTCGCGCGGAACTATCGCGAGGCGTACGGGATGTTTGTCACGAACGGGATCCTGTTCAACCACGAATCCCCGCGCCGGGGGGAGACCTTCGTTACGCGCAAGATTACCCGTGCAATCGGACGCATCAGGGAAGGTCTGCAGCAGAAGCTGTATCTCGGCAACCTCGAGGCGTGCCGCGATTGGGGCTTCGCCGGCGACTACGTGGAGGCGATGTGGCAGATGCTTCAACAGCAGGAGCCGGACGATTTCGTCATCGCCACGGGCGAGTCGCATTCTGTCCGGGAATTCCTGGAGCTCGCGTTCGGCCACGCTGCGCTCGACTGGCGCAAGCACGTCGAGATCGATCCGCGGTACTTCCGCCCGAGCGAAGTGGACTGCCTACGAGGCGACGCCTCCAAGGCGCGAACGATCCTGGGATGGACGCCGAAGGTGGCGTTCACCGAGCTGGTGCAGATGATGGTAGAGCACGATTGGGGCGCCGCACGACGGGAGCGCGCCCTCTTGGAATCAGGCCGTGGCGATGCAATGCGGGGGGTGGCGGCGCGGTAACCGGACACTGGCATGCTGGTCGCTGCCACGCTCGCTTGGGACCGAGCCGACGACCCCCAGTCAGGTGTCAGACCACGCTAGGCGCCCTAGCTTCCCCCCTGGCGCGTGCCAGGAGCACCCGCGACTCGACCCAGGGGTAAGTGCGATTGATGCCGTCCCGGAGCGTGAAGCGGGCCCGCCAGCCAGTGGAGTAGATCCGCTCGTTGCTGAAGTTGCGAGAGCGCACACCGACTGGACCGTCGACGTGAGCGACGTGGATCCGCTTGCCGGCGGCCTCGGCGACGATGCGCACCAATTCGTCCACCGTGACGTATTCGGGACTACCGATGTTAGACGGCGTCGGAAGATCGGACTGTGTGAGCC
>JBBRGF010000387.1:0-1890 GCA_038240975.1 Gemmatimonadales bacterium | reverse complement strand
GCCGTCATGCTCGCCTACCGACTGGCGCCGCACCGGGCCGCGCGTCGCGCCTCGCGCCTCGCGCCCCACCGGTCGCGGCTCGCGACGGCGGCCGCCGCGTCCGGGCTGTCGGTGTCGGCCGTCGCGGGGGTGCGGCACGCGCTCGATCCGGGCGGCGACAAGCGCGCGGTACCGGTCCGTTCGGCGACCTTCGGTGCAGTCCTGGCCATCGTGGTGGTGGTCGCGACCGTCCTCTTCGGCACGAGTCTCAGCACCCTGGTGTCCCACCCGGCGCTGTACGGGTGGAACTGGAACTACGAGATGTTGGGCAACTACGGCGGGCTCGCCGACGTTCCGCTCCCGCAGACGGGGCTACTGCTCGACCGCGACCCGTACGTGGCCGGGTGGAGCCGCGCGTCCTTCGACAACCTGCTCATCGACGGCCAGTCGGTACCGGTGCTCGGCACGAGTCCCAACGCCGCGGTCGCACCGGCCGTACTCTCGGGACACGCGCTCGAAGCACCAAACGAGGTTGTTCTTGGTGCCGCGACGCTCGCGCAACTCCACAAGCGCCTCGGCAGCACGGTCGAGTTCAACAACGGTGTGTCGAAGCCCACGCGCCTCGTCATCGTCGGGACCGCCACCTTGCCGGCCGTCGGGTCGATCGAGAGCTTGCACCTGGAGATCGGGACCGGTGCCGTGATCACCGAGACTCTCATCCCGGCAGCTGACCGCGGCTTCGGCGATCTGCCCGGGAGCCCCGAGGGCGTGTTCATTCGCCTTCGCTCCGACACGAACCCCGCCGCTGCCCTCCGCTCGTTGCAGAAGATCGCCACCGAAGTGAACGTTCTCGGTCACGGCCCACCCTCACTGCTCTCCGCGCAACGTCCCGCCGAGATCGTCAACTACCGCACGATGGGCGACACACCCGCGTTGCTGGGCGCGGCCCTCGCGGTGGGAGCGGTGGTGGCGCTCGGGCTGACCCTGTTCGCCTCGGTACGGCGCCGCCAACGCGACCTCGCCCTGCTCAAGACGCTCGGTTTCACACGCCGCCAGCTGGCCGCGACGGTGGCGTGGCAAGCAAGCATCGCCGCAATCCTCGGCGTGATCATCGGCGTACCGCTCGGGATCGTCATCGGGCGTGAGCTCTGGAACCGTTTCGCGAGCGCACTCCACGTGGTTCCTCATCCGACCGCCCCCATACTCACGATCACGCTCATCGCCATCAGCGCGCTCGTCCTTGCGAACCTCGTCGCCGCGATCCCCGGTCGCCAAGCCGCACGCACCAAG
This sequence comes from Gemmatimonadales bacterium, assembly GCA_038240975.1. Taxonomy (GTDB): domain Bacteria; phylum Gemmatimonadota; class Gemmatimonadetes; order Gemmatimonadales; family GWC2-71-9; genus CAVVWJ01. The sequence continues at coordinate 621 of JBBRGF010000387.1, read as the reverse complement.
ACCGCAGTCCTTTTGCGCGCCGAATGACCCGGCCAGCTGAAACAGAAGCGCCGGCAGCAGCCAAGCGGGTGAGCGACCGGTGAGCGAAAAGACGGATATTGGCGGCCGACCAAGGACTTCATCGGACACCGCGTGGTTAACGAAAAACAGGGTCTGAACAGGAACCTTTACCGGATTTCAAAGGGGCTGGACCAGCTGGCTGGCTCGGGGCTCATCCGAGCTCGCGTGGTACATCTACTCCCTCCCAACACCGACGCGGTAGCCCCCGGACCGGAACACCGGGAGCCCGATCAGCGGTCCGCGGTGTCGTCACCCGAAGGGTCGGCGGGGAGCGCTCGCAGGCCGCTGCGGGTGGCTTCGCTGGTCAGCCGAGTGCGAATGGCTCGCCGGGCGCGCTGCATGTAGGTGGCATCCGAGTACAGATGGAAGTACCAGTTGGCCGACAACAGGGCCCCCTCCAACTCGAAAGCCAGTTGACGTGGGTCGCTGTCGGCTCGAAGTTCCCGTTTGGCCCGGGCGTCGTCGGCGGCGGACGCCAGAGCGGTCATCCACTGTTCTTGACATTCGGCTATGCGGTCCCGGACGGGACCGGCCGCCTTGCAGTCGAACTCGGCCATAGCC
>JBBRGF010000386.1:0-1982 GCA_038240975.1 Gemmatimonadales bacterium | reverse complement strand
CGGCCGGGTGCTTCGCGCGCTCCCCTCGAAGCCGAAGCCGACGCCGACGCCGACGCCGACGCCGACGCCTGCCAGAGCTGGGTCGGCGAACACGATGCGGAGCGCGCGGTCGAGCCGTGCGACCCCGCGCGGGGCGGTCTCGCTAGCCGCATGCCCCATCGAGGCGGAACCTGCGCTAAAGGCGTGTTGCAGCCCGACCGATACTCGGGCGTGGACGCTGCACAGCGCAAGTCCGAGGCCGCCGCCGCATCTCCCTCTATGACCACGAGGAAAGAAGACCTCAATGGAATCGCTCATATCGCTCCGGTACCCGAACGGCAGAACCCACGAGGCAAGCCTCACCACGCCGCGCGAGCTGAAGCCGGGCGACCGATTCGAGTTGCACGGCCGGCACTGGCAGGCCATCGAGTCAAAGCTGAGATACGGACGACGCGTACTCTCCACCAAAGAGGATGCCGCCCGGGTTCTCTGCGTGGCCAGCGGTACCCGCGCCTAACGCCCGGCGCAGGGTGGACGGGGTCGGGCCAGTTTTTCTAGACACTCTGCAGTACCCGGGTTCGGTGGAGTCGGCGCAGTACCCCCGGTTCGGTGGAGTCGCGTTTCTTGACTCAGGCTGCCTGGGTTGTGGTGTTGATGTTGTTCATTCAAATTCGATCGGTGTCAGCCAGCTTGGCGCGGACGCGTCCGTGTCGACATAAATGCTCTTTGGTGACCAGGGCGGCCGGTTGCAGCGCCTCGGACGAGCGTCACCCAGCCCAGCCCGCGGCGTCTGGTCTCGGCGAGCGAGGTCGCCGCGCTCGATCGCGCGTTGGTAGCCGCTCTCGAATGTTCCTGCGCCGCCACCGGCCCATCTTCCATCGGCGCCGAACGGCTCGCTCAGGCTACAGAAGGAACCCGAGCGCTGAAACGGAACGGTCAAACCGTATGTCGATTATTCCTACGCCGGAAGGGGGCCAGCGCTCTCCATCTTGCTGATCATCATCCTCGTGATCATTGTGCTCGCGCTGCTTGGGTTCTTCGGTCGCGGCCGTTTGGGACGCTGAGCATCAGGGGCGGCCTGTTCGTGAACGGGCTGCCCCGCTCATCTCAAAGGCTCGCCCGGAGAGCCTACGAGGAGGACATCGCTCACCCGAGCACCAGCCGCGCCATGACGACGAGGCCGCTCGCGAGTATGAATGACCCTGCGGGTGATGGAGGCTCTGAAGCCAGGTTCCGTTCTGGCAGAAGGAGATGATTCTGCGAGGGCGAGACAGAGGAAGTACTCCGATGAGTTGCGTGAACGTGCAGTGCACGTGTTCGAGTCGAAGCATCCGATCGCGCAGGTCGCTCGGGACCTGAGATCCCACAAGGAAGCGCTGCGTGTGGGTCCGGCAGGCCGAGGCCGACACAGAGCCGCCAGCGTGAATCTTTTGAGCACCGACCAGCGTGAGGAGCTGAAGCAGCCTGCGGAAGAAGACCTTCGAGCTCGCGCGGGCGAACGCGATCTCAAATACGACGCGTCGGTCTATTTCCGCTCAGGAGCTCGACCCGACCCGGCAACGGTGACCCGCTATGTCGAGGAGCGGTGGGAGGCCTTTGCGGTCGAGCCGATCTGCGTTGTGCTCGGCGTGCCGATGAGCATGTACAACGCGCGTAGATCCCGGTAGCCGTCCTGCCGTACGCTCTTGAAAACAAGCGTTGGTCGCGGAGATCCAGGCGGCGCGCGTCGGCTACCGCCGCGCCTTCGGCACGCTCATCCTCGACTGCTACAGCCGGAAGATCGTCGGCTGACAGCCCGCCACGCACATGTGCCCCGGCTTGGTGCTGGACGCGTTCGAGGTGGCCAACGGCTTGCGTCGATCTCCGGCGGCTTGATCGCCCAGACCGACCCACGCTCGCAGTACACAAGCTTGCCTGTACCGGTCGCCTCGACGAGTTCGGCGCCTCTCGACCGGCTCAAGAGGCGACGCCCATGACACCTAGTTGTCCCCGCGCGATGGCCG
>JBBRGF010000385.1:0-1988 GCA_038240975.1 Gemmatimonadales bacterium | reverse complement strand
GCCGGCGCGCCGAACGGCCGCAGATGTGCCTCGGCGTACTGGTAGTCCCGCTCCACCCGCATCGAGCCCAGCAGGAACCAGCCGAGCGTCACCCGCGGCGACTGGGCCCTGAGCCGGTACTCGAGCGTGCGCATAGCGTCGGAATCCGCGGCCACCGCGCTGTCGCCGGCCCAGGTCAGCCGCGTCGGTCGCCCGCGGGCGTCCCGGACGGTGAACGCCAGACTCTCGTCGGCCGCGTCCGCCCACAGGTTCACCACGCGGCCACCGCGCGGCTCCAGATAGATCTGGACCGTGTTGCCCCTGGAGTCGCGGTAGAAGCGCGTCTGGTAGCCCTGGTACGCGGCCGGGTCGTCGATGCCCGGCTCGGGGAAGGCCAGCACCGGCGCCTGCGCGGTCTGCAGCAGCAGGAGCGCGAGCGAGATCACCGGGGGACGGCCTCGTCGTACGCGTGGACGCTGCGGCCGGTCGAGTCCACCACCACGTCGTAGCGCTTGCCCCGGACGTGCAGGTTCTTGAGGACCAGCCGGCGGATGTGCGACGGAAGTACCGGATCGAACGCCGGCTCCAGTCCCCGCTCGCCGAGCCGCAGGCCGGTGTAGCCGAAGATCACCTGCTGAAGGAAGCCACCGGCGCCGGTGAGGAAGTTCACCGCGTCGTTGGCGGGCGTCTCGGAGAGCATCAGGAACGGGCCGCGCAGGTGGCCTCGATAGCTGAAGGGCAGGAGCGAGTCTACCAGGCGCCGGTCACCCAGCTCAGCCGCATCCACCGAGAGGAGGGTGATGCCCATCATCGCTCCGGAGGCCTCGTCTTTCAGGCGCCGCACCGCCTGCTGGAGGTGGGTGCGCTTGGCCTGGTCGCTCATCGGCACGCCGAGCGGAAAGCTGAGGAGCGGGGTGATGATGCCGAGGGTGGAGTCCGGCGCGCCCTCGTAGGTGCGGAAGAACCCGCTCGCCGAGTCGATCGGCATGTGGAGCTTCGCCGCGATCGTGGCCCAGCGCGGGTCCGCCAGTCGACCGAGCCGGCCGGCCGCGGCGGTGGCAATTTCCAGGTTGCGGCGGGCGACGGCGTTGGTGTAGGCGTCGTCGTCCACGCCGACCAGACCCTCGGCCACCGACACCACCTTCCGGATGTGGTACCGGTCGCCCGCGGAATCCCAGGCCACGCGGCTCACCCAGAAGTCGGCGGTCCCCCGGATCACCGGAAAGCCTTCGCGGGCGAGCCAGCTCGAGTCGCCGGTGGCGAGATAGTACTGCCACTGGGCGAGGGCGACATCGCCGTTCACGTGGATCTCGGAGCTGGCGTTCTGCGCGGCGAAACGTGGAGTGGTCTCCGCGCCGCGCTCGTCGGCTTCCCACGGGTACTGCGCCCCGCGGTAGCCGTTCGCGCGCGCGTTCGCCCGTGCGGCGGGGAGCGTGTGGGCGCGGAAGCTGACCAGCGAGCGGGCGACGTCGGGATGGGTGAGCACGAGCGACGGGAACATCCAGGTGTCGGAGTCCCAGAAGATGTGCCCGTAGTACCCCGCGCTCGAGAGTCCCATCGGCGGGATGCCGAGCGCCGTCCCGGAATCGGCGCTGCAGAGTAGGTAGAAGAGCATCGAGTGGACGACCCGTTGAAGCGCGGGATCGCCGTCCAGCACGATGTCGGTGTCCCAGCGCCGGGCCCAGGCCCGGGCGTTGCCGGCGGCGAGGCTGTCGTAGCCTCGCGCGCGCGCTTCTTCCACCCGGCGGGCGGCTACCGCCAGGGGGTGCGCCGTCTCCGCCGACGAAACGATGCCGACGAGCTCGGTGAAGACGTACGTCCGGCCGGGGGAGGCGTCGAAGGCGAGCTCCACGCTCGCTGAGTCCCCGCGCGCGCGCCTGCGCACGGCCGTCCCGGCCAGGTCCCGCGGCCACTCGACGCTCGCGATCTGGGCGAGAACGGTCGACCGCCCCTTGGGAACCGACGTCATCGAAAGCGTGGCGGAGCCCGGTCTCGGGGGGGGGGGGGGG
>JBBRGF010000384.1:0-1995 GCA_038240975.1 Gemmatimonadales bacterium | reverse complement strand
AAGGCGTTCACGCAGATGGACGAGGCTCAGGGGCGCGAGCTCATCGAGAAGGGGCACGCCGTGCTCCGCGACCTGGGCCGCGCCGGCGTCACCACCATCGCCGCCGTCAACGGGCTCGCATTCGGCGGCGGCTGCGAGCTCGCGATGGCGTGCGACTTCCGCCTGGCCGCGGAGTCGGCCACGTTCGGCCAGCCGGAGATCAATCTGGGCATCGTCCCGGGCTTCGGCGGCACCCAGCGGCTCCCGCGCCTGGTGGGGGAGGCGAAGGCGCTCGAGATGAACCTGCTGGGCGATCCGATCGGCGCGCACGAGGCGCTGCGGTTCGGGCTGGTGAACCAGGTGGTCCCCGACCACGAGCTGTTCGACACCTCGCTGCGGTGGGCGCGCAAGCTCGCACGGCAAGCGCCGATCGCCGTCGAGCAGATCAAGCGGGTATCGGCCGCCGGTGATCTGGACGAGGGCATCGAGGCCGAGAAGCAGGGCTTTGCGACAGCGTTCTCCTCCGAGGACGCCAAGGAGGGGATAGGGGCGTTCATCGGCAAACGGCAGGCGCGGTTCAAGGGGAGATAGGGGCTTGGGTGTGGGATCCGAACGATTCGGCATCCCTGCCGAATCGTTCCCGGCGGAGGCGCTCGCAGAGCTTCTCCTCGCAAGCCGGCGGGCGGTGATCCTCACCGGTGCAGGGATCTCGGTGCCGTCCGGCATCCCTGATTTCAGGTCGCCTGGAACCGGTCTGTGGGAGAACGTGGATCCGATGGAGGTCGCGCACATCGATGCGTGGCGCGGTGACCCAGATCGCTTCTGGGCGTTCTACGGCCGGCGTTTCGCATCGCTGATCGACACTCGTCCCAACCCGGCGCACGAGGCGGTAGCGGAGCTCGAGCGCCGCGGCGTAGTGCGGGCGGTGATCACGCAGAACATCGACAGGCTCCACCGGATGGCGGGCAGCCGAAAGGTGGTCGAAGTGCACGGGTCGATCGAGTTCAGCCGCTGCATGCAGTGCGGCGGGCGCGTGCCGCTCGAGCGGGTGGTCGAGATGCTGCGGTCACGCGAGGGCGCACCGGAGTGCGTGACCTGCATTGCCCCGCTCAAGCCCGACGTCGTGCTCTTCGGCGAGCTGCTGCCCGGCGGCCCGATGGCCGGAGCCGAGACCCTGGCGACCGAGGCCGATCTGATCGTTTGCATCGGTTCCTCGCTGACCGTCCATCCGGTGGCGGGGCTTCCCGAGCTCACGCGCCGGGCGGGCGGCAAGCTCGCGTTGGTGACCGCGGGTGAGACTCCCTACGACTCCCGCGCCGACGTCAAGCTCGACGGCGACGTGGTCGAAGAGCTCGATTCGGTCCTCTCCGTCATGGATCGGCCGGCTTCGCGGCCCCGGGATCAGTCGTAGGTCTGGCCCAGGTGGACGTAGCGCGGGTCGGAGCCGCCCACCTCCCGGCCGTTGATCCACGCCCGGCCGCCTGGCCTGGGAGAGTCCAGGCGGCGGCGGGCTTGGATTACCCGCGCCAGCCGGCCGTCGCGACGGCCTCCGCGGGGACGGTCTGTTACGGGGCGCCTCACGGGAGGGATGTTCGTGGACTCCATCGCTTGCTCCTATCGCCCGGTGGCCAAAGGTCGCCCGCCCGTTCTCGACCCGATGTCGAAACGGAGGGTAGTGCCTTTCGGCGCGCCTCGGTAAAGATCGCGTGACCGCGGCTCGATGCCGCCGGCTCCGCTCACAGCCGAGCGGCCGGGGTCCTATTCGCCTTGGTGTGCGCCTGAGGCGCGTTTCTTCTTTGGTACTGGGATGGCGTATTTGGAGGGTGTGGTGGGCACGACGGGGTTCTCGATCTTGCGTAGCCGTGAGAGCAGGTCTGACCATTGGCCGGGCTTGAGCACCGCGAGCGCCTGGCGGCCGAGTTTCTTGTTGGCGCCGAAGAGTGGTCTGAACCCGACGTGGATGTGGTCGGCGTGGTCGCCCATCGCCATCGTGGGCCCGCCGAGCTCGAGCAGCGA
>JBBRGF010000383.1:0-1996 GCA_038240975.1 Gemmatimonadales bacterium | reverse complement strand
TCCGCCCACAGCCGACCGGCTCGATCCCTGAAGAGACCCGACGCGTCGCGCAGGCCGCCTTCCCCAAAGGTACACTCAGTAGTTCCAAGTTCGCAGGATTGGGCTAGCTGAACGCAAAGGGGCCTCCTCAGAATGGTTTGTGTCAACGGACCAAATCAAGGAGGGCCCCGATGCGTTCAAAGAAGAGTCATACCATATCGAGCCGTGAGGTCGCTACGTGGACGTCGGACTGGTTGCTCCAAGCCCATCTGCTGAAGGACCACGGCCGGATCTGTACCGCGAGCGTGGTGTGGGTGATCGTGGTCCGCGCCGCGGCGCGGATGACCTCGGTCAGCGCCGCGTGTCGGGACCTGAGCGACGCGCCTTCGGATCAGGCGGTGTTCGATGCCCTGGCCGACGGCCTGCCCAAGACGCTCCGGGTCCTCGAGCGACGGCTCAACGAGGCGCTCACCGGCCACTTGCCTCGCCCCCTGCGGCGGCGCGCCTGGGAGGTGGCGATCGATTGGCATTCGACGCCCTACTACGGCGCTCCCAAGAAGAGCCGCAACGAACTCTACTACGGCAAACCGCGGCAGGGGACCTCGAAGTTCCACGCCTATGCCACGGCGTGCGTCGTGGTCCACGGGTATCGGTACACACTGGCGGTGACCTGGGTTCGGCGTCACGAATCGACGGTCGTGGCGCTGCGGCGTCTGTTGGCTCGAATCCGCGAATTGGGGCTGAAAATTCGCTGTTTGCTCCTGGATCGGGCGTTCTTCAACGTGCCGGTGATCGCGTTCTTGAAGGGCGAAAACCTCCCGTTCCTGATGCCCGCGATGTTCCGCGGCCGCAAGCCCCGCAAGGGGCGTCCGGCGACCGGTCTGCACAAGATCAAGCGAATGGCCGCGGGCTGGCATTCCCATACGTTGAAGAACAAGACGCGCGCGGTGACGATCAAGATCTGCGTGGCCTACCGCACGCACAAGAACCGCAAGGACGGCAAGCGGGTCCAACAAAAACTGCTCTTCGGGGCCTGGCGTGTGGGCGGCTCGCCGACGGAGGTCCGCAAACGGTATCGGAAGCGGTTCGGGATCGAGTCGAGTTATCGGCAGATGCGTCAGGCCCGGATTTACACCTGCACACGAGACCCGCACCTGCGGTTGACGTTCGTGGTGGTCGCGCTGCTGCTCCGCAACCTGTGGGTCTGGATTCACCAGACCCTCCTGGCCGAGGGCAAAGGGAAGGAGATGAAGCTTCACCTCGAACGGCTCCGGTTCAGACGGATGCTCGACTGGATCGACAAGTGGATCGTCTCGCAACTTCATGATGGCTCAATGCCTTGCGTCGAGTAGCAATCGTCTGACGAACTTGGAACTACTGACACACTGCCTCCGCATCGCCGACGAGCTCGGTGGCCTCTACCGCGACGACCAGTTCGTCGAGCTCTTCCCCACCCGCGGACAGCCCGCTGCTTCGCCGGCACGGCTGGCTTTGGCCTCCGTCCTCCAGTACGTCGAGGGCCTCTCCGACCGCCAGGCCGCCGACGCCGTCCGCGGCCGCATCGACTGGAAGTACGCCCTCGCCCTCGAACTGACCGATCCCGGATTCGACCACACCGTGCTCAGCGAGTTCCGCTCGCGACTGGTCCACGGCCAGGCCGAACTGCAACTCCTCGACTCCCTCCTGGAACGTTGCCGCGAACTCGGCTTGATCCGACAGCGGGGCCGGCAGCGCACCGATTCGACCCATGTCCTGGCCGCGGTGCGCGTGCTCAATCGGCTCGAGCGGGTCGGCGAGACGATGCGGGCCGCCTTGAACGAATTGGCCGTGATGGTGCCCGACTGGCTGCAGGCGTCGGCCCCTGCGGAGTGGTATGAGCGCTATGGCAGGCGCGTCGAGAACTACCACTTGCCCAAGACCGATGCGGCCCGCGCGGAGTTGGCCCGGGTCGTTGCGTCCGATGGCGAACGACTCCTGGCCGCCGTCGATGCGGCCGCGGACGGCGTCGGCGGCCTGA
>JBBRGF010000382.1:0-2066 GCA_038240975.1 Gemmatimonadales bacterium | reverse complement strand
TCCCGGAGTCGATGCGTGCAAGAGTCCCGGAGAGCGGTATTGCCGCTCGCCCCGGGCTGGGGCTTATTGGGAGGACTGCGATCGGTCTTCGCACACCTGCCCCATCTCTCAGGAGCTGAAGTGGCGACAATCAAGCCGGCCGCCGGACTTCTCACGCTGGTCAACGTCTTTACTGTCAAGCCCGCCGATCAGCAGAAGCTCGTCGACACGCTGATCGAAGCGACGGAGAAGACGATGAAACACATGCCGGGCTTCGCCTCTGCCAGCATCCACAAGAGTTTGGACGGGGCCAGAGTCATCAACTACGCGCAGTGGCGAAGCCGCGAAGACTTCGAGGCGATGAGCCGAAATCCCGAGGCCAAACCGCATATGGCAGCCGCGGCGGCCCTTGCGACGTTCGACCCGATCCTGTGTGAGGTGGTAGAGTCGATCGGCGACGATACGGGATCCGGATGAATGAGGCGCGCAGGGATGTGACAGATCTGTTTCTCCCCCGCGTAGCGTGCCTTCCGAAATAGCGGTACCGTTGAGCAGACGCTTTTCATACGACTACAACGCTCGAGGAGACGTTCTTTCATGCCGACGATTACCAGCCTGGATGGCACCGAGATCTATTACAAGGACTGGGGAACCGGCCAGCCCGTCGTGTTCAGCCATGGGTGGCCGCTCAGCGCCGACGCCTGGGAAGACCAGATGCTCTTTCTGGGCGAGCATGGCTACCGCTGCATCGCTCACGATCGCCGGGGGCACGGTCGCTCGGGGCAGCCATGGGTGGGCAACAAGATGGACACCTACGCCGACGACCTCGCGGCGCTGGTCGACACGCTCAACCTGAAGGATGCCATTCACGTCGGCCACTCGACCGGTGGCGGCGAGGTGGCCCGCTACATCGGCCGTCACGGCACCGAGCGGGTGGCCAAGGCCGTGCTGATCAGCGCGGTACCCCCGCTGATGCTCAAGACCGACGCCAACCCCGGCGGCCTTCCGATCGAGCAATTCGACCAGATCCGCGCCGGCGTTCTTGCCGACCGCTCACAGCTATTCAAAGACCTGAGCGCACCCTTCTACGGCGCCAACCGGCCGGGTGCGTCGGTGTCGCAGGGCCTCAGGGACTCATTCTGGCTTCAGGGAATGATGGCGGGCTTCAAGGGGGTCTTCGACTGCATCAAGGCGTTCTCCGAAACCGATTTTACGGAAGACTTGAAGAAGTTCGACGTGCCGACGTTGATACTGCACGGGGACGACGATCAGATCGTCCCCTTCGCGGATTCCGCCCCCCTATCCGCCGAGCTGGTTCCGAACGCGCGGCTGGTGGTGTACGAGGGAGGGCCGCACGGCATCTGCTCGACGCACAAGGATCGCGTCAACGGCGATCTGCTCGCCTTCTTCAATGAAGGGCAAGGGCCGGTCGAGGGATCGAACGCCGAGCGCAAGACGGCAGGCGCCGGGCGGCGCTCAGCCTAGCGACGTCATCTGATCTCGAAAGTGCCACGAACCGGCTGCCATATCTTTTCGCCCGAGGCGAAACCGACCAGCTTCTGATTCCGGAAGTTGAGCACCACGGTGAGGGTATACCCGGCCGAGGACACGTACGAGACGGCATAGGCATCCTCGGCCGCCTTGATGGCCGCATATTCCGCCCGAGCCTCACCGGGCTTCTTGGGCTCGCCGCCTTCGGACGGTTGGGATGCGGCCTGCGCCGGCACCTCGCGAAACTCGACCTTGCCATCGTCACCGAACACGTGGTCGTAGCTCTTTCCTGCCGTTGCGCCCTCGGTGAAAATGAACCGTATGGTCTTCCCGCGAATGGGGGCGGCGCGCTCCACATCTGTCATCGCAGTGCCTCCGGAATCTATGAAGTAAGAATGCCTGTGCGAGACTGGGTATTGTACAGCGTCAAACTCAATTCCTCCACCAGAAACGGATTGCTGCCGGGTTCGGCGGTTGAAGGCCAAAGCGGCTGCTCGAGGCTACCCCCCGCTACGTCGGGTCGATATTGACCGCGTTCTTGGCGCCTGGCGGGTCTCCCTGTTGTTGGACAATCAATAGGCGAACTGAACGAGTCG
>JBBRGF010000381.1:0-2081 GCA_038240975.1 Gemmatimonadales bacterium | reverse complement strand
TCGCGCGCGAGGACCCGAACCTGCGGGTGCGCGAGGCGGCGAGGCGGGCGGCGGACGCAACACGCGGCGTCGCGGGCGCGCCCGCCGCGAAGACCTCCGGAATCCTTGAGCGGCGCCGCGTCGTTTTGGTAGTCTGAGCCCCGTTTAATGGCCACGGTAGAAAAACAGGTCCCCTCTCCGTCGGACGAGGTCCTCGCCGACGGGCTCACCCGGCGCTCCACTCTGAAGTGGATGACCGCCGCGTGGCTCGGTTTTACGGCGGCGACGGTCGTGGGGCTGACAGCGACCGTCCGCTTTCTCTTTCCCAACGTGCTTTTCGAACCGCCGACGCGGTTCAAGGCCGGGGACCCCTCCACCTACAGCCCGGGCGTGGACGAACGGTGGAAGGAGAAATTCGGCGTCTGGATCGTCCGCAACACCGACTCGATCTACGCTCTCATCGCTGTCTGCACCCACCTGGGATGCACGCCCAATTGGCTGGCGGCCCAGAACAAGTTCAAGTGCCCCTGCCACGGGTCGGGCTATTACATCTCGGGGATCAACTTTGAGGGCCCCACGCCCCGGCCGCTCGAGAGGGCCGAGATCTCGCTTTCCCCGGACGACGGACAGATCGTCGTCGACAAGGCCACGCGGTATCTCTATGAGCGCGGGCAGTGGAGCGATGCCAAGGCATTCGTGAAGATGGTCTGACGGTCGGTCGCCTTAGGTTCGCACTCGAATTCGGAGGTCTCTTTGGTCCCTCGTTGGCGCCAGGTACAAGAGCAGATTGTCGGCAGCCAGATCTGGAAGTCGATCTTCCGGGTCGGCATCCCGAACACCAACCGCAAGCGCGTGCTGGCGATGCTCGGCAACGTGGTCCTGCACCTGCACCCGGTCAAAACGCGCAAGTCCGGCGTGAAGATGCGCTACACGTGGTGCGCCGGCGGCATCACGTTCTTCCTCTTCCTGGTGCTGACCTTCACCGGGCTTCTGCTCATGTTCTATTACCGGCCGACGGTCGAGTACGCGTTCGTCGACATCCTCGATCTCCGCGAGCAGGTGCCGTTCGGGATCATGCGGGAGGTCCACCGGTGGGGCGCGCACGCGATGGTGATCTCGGTCTGGATCCACATGTTCCGCGTCTTCATGACCGGCTCCTACAAGCCGCCCCGCGAGTTCCACTGGGTGATCGGCGTGCTCCTGCTGGTGATGACACTCATGCTCTCCTTCACCGGGTACCTGCTCCCGTGGGACCAGCTCGCGATCTGGGCGATCACGGTTGGTTCGAATATGGCGTCCGCTACGCCGCTCATCGGGATCCAGGGTCCCGGCACGGGGCTCTTAAAAATCGGCGACATCCCGCTCGTCACCTCGACGAACGATGCCCGCTTCGGGCTGCTCGGCGGCCGATTCGTCGGCGCCGGCGCGCTCCTGCGGTTCTACGTCCTCCACTGCGTGGGCATCCCGCTGATCGCCGCGTTCCTGATGGCGGTCCACTTCTGGCGCGTCCGCAAGGACGGCGGCATATCGGGGCCGGTGTGATCCGGACGAAAGGCCGGAGCCGAGCGACCAGCGGGAGCGAGACGGCCGCGGTACTCCGCGGTCAACTCGTCGGGACTCGGGAGCCGAGCGACCACCGGGAGCGGGACGGCCGCGGTACTGCCCGGTCAACTGGCTCGGGAACCGGGCGGGGGATCCGCTAGCGCATGCCCGTCATCAACGCCTTCAAGGCGGCGATCAACTTCCTCTCCGCGCCGCAGTACCTCGTTACGGCGATGCTCGTGATGCTCTTGATCGGTCTGCGCTCGAGACTGCTGTGGTCGAAGCGTGGCGGCCTTTTTCTCTTAATCGCGATCGGCGGCGGGATGGCGCTCTCCTACCTCGACCCGAACTTCAACGCCGTGGCATCACTCCCCGACAACGTGCCGATCGTCGGCATGATCTTCCTGGTGGGGTTCTTCTTCTGGTTCGCCATGAACCAGGCGTACGAGAACGACCGGCGGATCGCGGCGGGACTTCCGACCATCGAAGCGGCGGACTCCGCCCAGAAGGTCTTCTCCTGGCCTGACCTCGTGTACGTCGAGCTGATCTGCCTCGTGGTC
>JBBRGF010000380.1:0-2098 GCA_038240975.1 Gemmatimonadales bacterium | reverse complement strand
GTCGGAGCGACTGTCGAATTGGACGGCGTGTCGACGGCGACTCGCTCGCACCCGGCTGAGGCGCTACGAAGCGCGGGCCGCCCGGCGGGGAGACGCGGAGGCCGCCTGCGCCCGAGGCGTCGCGGCTGGCGGAGGAACGGTCGCCGCCTTGGTGGCCACCTTGGCCACTGCCCGGGCAGCGGTGCGAGCCTTGGTCGAGAAGCAACGTTCGAGCGCGAGGTCGACGCGCCCTTCGATCGCAGCGGCAGTTTCGCGCATCACTTCAGACACTTCCGAGATAATGAGGAACTTGGCGCGATCGAGCATGCGCTTTTCCCGGAACGAAAGGCTTTTCGATTTGGCGAGAAAAGTGAGATTCTTGAGCACGTCGGCCACTTCGTAAATGGAGCCGCTCCGCATCTTGTCGGAGTTGTCCTTGAAGCGGCCTTTCCAGTTCTGGTGGCTGTCGATCTTGCCATCGCCAAGCAGGCCGAAGAGTCGCTCGACGTCTTCATCACTGATCGCCCGGCGAAGACCGACGCCGTCGACGTTGCTCACGGGAACGAGCACCGTGGTTTCATTCGCCACGATTCGCAGGTGGTAAAAGCCGCACGTAGTGCCGAGGATGGTTTTTTCCTCGATGCGCTCGACGATGCCGAGCCCATGATTCGGGTAAATGACCTTGTCGCCGACTTCAAATGTCACGGTTCCCCCTGTTAGGAAGCGCTATGGTAGGCCGATTTCGCGCCGGCAGTCCTCATAGTATAGCTCACTTTGGGCGGCTCAAAACCAGAATTGCCCGGAAAACCTGCGGTTTTGCCCGTTAGGCTCTGTTTCAGGCCATTCCCGCCAGGCGGGGCAACCCCGGTAACTGGCTGCGTCGGGACGGCTTGGCCGGATACGGCTCGGTCGGATGCCCTTGCCAGTGCGGTCCCGGTACCGTGGTCTGAGTCACCGGGGACCCACATCAGGCGGAACGCCGGTCAGACAGCGAGGGTATACTGGGCTTCGCCCACCTCGCCGCCGGAGTGGTGAAACTGGCAGACGCGCGGGACTCAAAATCCCGTGTCCGCAAGGACGTGTCGGTTCGATTCCGACCTCCGGCACCATCTTTCTTCACAACGCCCTGCAGCGAAGTCAGCCGCCGTTCTCGTCGGGGCATATCGGCAACGCCCTGCCCCTGCCCGGCTACGGCACCGGGATTGTCGCGGGATCGAAGTAGGTAATATCCCGTGCGATCTTGCCGTCCCGGAACTCGAACATCGAGATGCCCACTACGGAATGGCTCTTCCTGTCCCCGGCCGTGGCGGTGGCCGTCCAGTGAACGAACGCGAGATTCTCGGCGAAGGAGCGCTCGTGTCCCTCGAGGTGGTAGTCAGGAAACGCCTGATGCAGTCCCTTGAGCAGGTCGATCATTCCGGCTGCACTGGAGACATTCATGCCGGGGGCGGTGCGCTGGAAGTCAGATGTGAGCGTCGCTTCAAGAGTGCTGAAATCCAGGGTGTTGTACATGCTGAAGAGCCTGTCCACCTGGGACCTCAAGCCCTCCTCGTTGTCGGATTTCATAAATCATCTCCTAAAGTTGAGTACAAAGAGGGCATGGACCGGGTGCGGGCACAGGACCGGGCGGCGTCTCTTGCCTGACGAGTATGCCTGGGATCGCAACGATTGTGGTGATCGAGCGCCGCATTGTCCCGCCAATTCACATTTCTGCAATGGTCGAGTCAGTTCCGATAGAATCACTCCACTTGCCGTCAACATCGAGGGAGGGACACCGTGACTGATCAGAACCTGGCGAAACCGACAGAGAAAAATGAACAAGAAGACGGACGCAAGACGTTCGAGCGCCGCGGGCTTTTCGCAGCAGCCTGGGCGGCTGTTGCCGCCCTGGTTTTGACGAAGACCACCCAGCCGGTCGAGGCCGCCACGGGCCAGCAGTTCCAGGACACCGGCGGCGGCGGTTTCATCAACAACAGCGCGGGCGGCCCTTCCTCCCTGTTCTCGAACAGCACTTACACATCGACGTCTTCGACGTTCGTCGGCTATGCCTTCCAGGGATCGGCGAGCGCCGGTCTGGCCGGCGTCAGCGGTTCGGGCACCGCCATCGCGCCGGTGTCGT
>JBBRGF010000379.1:0-2136 GCA_038240975.1 Gemmatimonadales bacterium | reverse complement strand
AGCGGGTCGCGCATCGACACCTCGCTCAAATGGCTGCGCGCTTGAAGGTCGCCTCCGAAGACATCGCGGGCCAGCCGCGCGGCGGCGCCCAGCGCGATCCGCCGCCCGACTCCCGACGGCGACATCCGGGCGAGGGTCCGTGCCGGCCGGGCCCCCGAGCGCGCGGCGAGGCGCGCCGCGCGCCGGCCCGCGTCGGCAAAGACGAGTGACGCGTCGTGCCGCCGGCCCACCAGGCGCAGCACCGACACCACCTCGTCGAGCTCGACCGAGCCGCCCTTGTCGGCGAGCTGGCGATAGCGCTGGATCTGGGCCGCCACCGTGGGGCTGAGCCCCAGGCGTCGAACCACGATCTCCTCGGCAAGCTCCTCGAGGCCGTCCTCGACGGGAGTGTCGAGATTCCGGATGGCCTCGAGGAGGCTGAGGGGAATGAGCGCGGGCACGGAGGAAGGTGTGGGCACGGAATGTCCGAGCGGAAGTTAGCCAACCCGCTAAATTCTTTCCATGGCCGAGCCTACCACCGCCGTCCGCTCGTTCGACCGGGAAGCGCTTCCGCATCTGGACGCGCTCTACCGCGTCGCCCTCCGGCTCACCTCGGATCCGAGCCAGGCAGAAGATCTCGTGCAGGACACCATGCTGAAGGCATACCGGTCCTGGCAGCAATATCGTCCAGGCTCGAACGCCAAGGGATGGCTGCTCACGATCCTCCGGAACACCTTCATCAACGACTATCGGCGCAGGAAGCTCGAGCCGGTGGCGATGGATCTCGAGGCGGTGGAGCCACACGCGATCTTCCGCGCGGTCGAGATCGATGACCCGGAGGGAACCTTCTTCTCGAAGATCGTCGACGAAAAGGTCACCGAAGCGGTCGACGCCCTTCCGCCCGATTTCCGCGAGGTGCTCGTCCTGAGCGACATCGAGGGCTTGCGGTACGCCGAGATCGCCGAGACGATCGGCGTCCCGGTGGGCACGGTAAAGTCACGCCTGTTCCGGGCGCGACGACTGCTCCAGTCCACGCTCTACGCGCATGCGGTCGAGATGGGTTATATCAAGCCGCGGGAGAAATGAGATGTCGGATACGATCGACTGCAGAGAAGCCGCCGAACGCCTCCAGGACTATTTCCGGCGCGAGCTGACACCGGAGCTGGAGGTGGAGATCAAGGCGCACATCGAGCGCTGCCGGCCCTGCTTCAGCCAGTTCCGGTTCGAGGAAAACTTCTTCGCCATGCTCGAGACGAGCGCGACCCGCGAATGCTGCCCCGACAAGCTTCGCCGCCGCATTCTCGACGTCCTCCGGGCCGAAGCCCAGCGCGGCTGATTTTTCTTCCGTTTCTCACGTATGCGGCTGCCGCAGGAGCGGTTGCCGTCGTGGCCTGGCGGGCCGGTACGCTGACCGCCGGCGGTGCGGTGGCGGCTTCCCTGGTCGGAACTCTCGTTCTTACAGGCGCCGGGTGGCGCGGCGGCGCGGTGCTGGCCGCCTTTTTCGTCTCCAGCAACGTCATCTCCCGGGTGGTGCGCGCCCCCGCCCGCTCGGACGCTAAAGGCGACCGCCGGGACACCTGGCAGGTGATCGCCAACGGGGGCCCGGCCGCAGCGGTGGCGTTGCTCGGGCTCGACTCGCCTTCACTCGGTCTCTGGGCGGCCACCGCGAGTCTGGCGGCGGCGACTGCCGACACCTGGGCGACCTCGACCGGCGCGCTGAGCACGACGCCGCCGCGCGTTTTTCCTGGCGGTCGCCGTGTCGCGCCTGGCGCCGGCGGCGGCGTCACCCTCGTCGGATCGCTCGGGGGGGCCAGCGGCGCCCTGCTCGTCGCCGCCACGGGTGCGCTTACCGGCGGTGACCCTCGCCTCCTGCCGGCCGGAACGCTGATAGGTTTCGCTGGAATGCTCGTGGATTCCGCGATGGGCTCCGTGCTGCAAGGCCGGTTTTTCTGCGCCGGGTGCGCCGAGCCGAGCGAGTGGCGGGTGCATCGCTGTGGCTCACCTACGCTCCGGGTGGGAGGGATCGCATGGTTGAACAACGACGGCGTGAACCTCGCCATGACGGCGCTCGCGGCGGCCCTCGGCGCCGCGGCGTGGCGGCTCTGGGCGCGGTAGCCCTTCTGCTGTCCGCGTGCAGCGCCGACCCGGTACAGCCTC
>JBBRGF010000378.1:0-2138 GCA_038240975.1 Gemmatimonadales bacterium | reverse complement strand
TGCTCGTGCCTGCGCACGCCACCAGCCGACGAGGGCAAGGGTCCCCGCCGCGAGGCTGAGGATCAGCCAGGGCAGTGCATCGTGGCGCTCGCGTACGAGGCCGAGCGCGCCCGCCGCGTCGATGTCGATGAGGTCGGCGCCACCGAGCGCGAGCACGAGCAGGTAGACCGTCGAGGCCAGGAAAGCAACGCCGATCACAGCCATCAGCGCGCTCGCGATCCGTCGCGAACTCATCGTAGTCATTGTACCCCGGAACTCCGGTGGTAATCGCTACCGCAGGGCTGCTACTGGGGCTGCTCCCCCTCGGGCTTGCTCACTCGGGCCCGCGCCCGGGATTGCTCGACGAAGGCGGCCAGGGCGCTCACGTTGGCGAGCAGGCGCATTCGTTCGTTTGCGGCAAGCCAGGGGGCGGCGCGGATGGCGTCGGGCAGCCCAGCCAGGTCGATGCCTCTGGGCAGGGGTGCCGGTTTGGTGCCGTGCGGCTCGGTGCGCAGTCGGCGCGTGGGGTAGAGGGCATCGGTGACCGAGCCTTCGGCTTGCGTCGCCGCCTCGGGCGCCTGGGTCTGAAGCCGCGTGAGCGCCCCGCGGTCCAATAAGCCTCCGAGCCCAAATTTGAGCTCGTCCCGCTGGGATTCGTCAGTCATCAAGCATCACGCAGCTGCCCTCTCTCTCCCTGGTGTGCACCGTAGCGGACGAGCGCCGTTTCGGAGCGCCGGCTGGTCATCCGCTGTATCGTGCTTAGGCTATTGGTTAACGGGTATACCTCGCTCATCCTCCATGCCTGCTGACCTTCTCACGTATTCGATCTCCAGCGGGCCCGAGGCCGCCTATGAGGCGCGCACCCTGGTGACCGAGGCGCTTCAGACCCGGGTTGGCAGCGACCGACTCGAAGAAGTGCGGCTGCTGGTCAGCGAACTGGTCACCAACGGCGTCGTGCACGGAGGCGGCGTTGACGGAGGGAAGGACCTCACGCTGAACATTGCCGCCAACGGGGTCCTTCGGGTCGACGTTGTCGATCACGGCGGTGGATTTACGCCTGGGCCTCCGCGGCCCGAGCCCATCGGCGGCTGGGGTCTCATGTTGGTCGAGGGGCTGGCCGATCGGTGGGGAGTCACGCGCGAGGGCGGGACGCGCGTGTGGTTCGAGATCGCCGTCTGACGCAGCTGTAGGGCGCCGCCGGCCGCGGGCGTCCACCATGCGGCTCGAGGGGCGGGCGCGGCGTTTCACCGCTACCCGCGCTGTCAGCTATCTTGGCTTGGAGCTCCTGGACCGAATCGAGAACATGTAGTGGCAAAGGGCGGCGACGTGGTGGCCAACGGTGATCTGTTCATTGGTGCCGCGTTCAAGGCGTCTCTGGACTGCGTCGTGGCGATGGACGGGGAGGGTAGGGTCGTCGACTTCAATCCCGCCGCCGAGCAGACGTTTGGCTATCGTCGCGACGAGGTCATCGGACGCGAGATGGCCGAGCTGATCATTCCTCCAGGGATGCGCGACGCGCACCGCCGCGGGCTGGCCCGCCTCCTGGAGACCGGCGAAGAGGCGATCCTGGACCGACGCATCGAGCTCACCGCCATGCGTGCCGATGAAACCGAGCTGCCGGTGGAGCTCACGGTGACCCGACTGCCCGCGCGCGATGCGCCCATGTTCGTGGGCTTTCTCGATGCGCCCATGTTCGTGGGCTTTCTGCGAGATCTCACCGAACGCCGTCGGGGGGAGGCCGAGCGCGAGGAGCTGCTCGCTCGCAGCCAGGAGGCCCACGCCGAGGCCCAGAGCTCGGCCAATCGCAAGAGCCGCCTGCAGGCGGTGACCGCCGCGCTCTCCCAGGCCCTGACCGCCGGAGAGGTCGCCGACGCGGTGATGGCCCAGGGACTGCCCGCTGTCGGGGCAGCGGCCGGATCGCTGACCATGCTGGCACCGGATCGTGCGTCGCTCGCCCTGATCCGCTCGGTCGGATACCCCGAGGAGATGCTGATCGGCTGGAAGGAGCTCGCGCTCGTTGCCCCCATTCCGATCTCCGACGCGGTGCGCACTGGCGAGATGGTGCTCATCGAGAGTGCCGGTGAGTTCCGGCGTCGATATCCGAGCGTTCCGGAGTCAGCCGGTTTGTCGGGCGCCTGGGCCGCCGTCCCGCTGATCGT
>JBBRGF010000377.1:0-2140 GCA_038240975.1 Gemmatimonadales bacterium | reverse complement strand
TGGCCCGTGATCCCCGTGATGAGCGCGCGCTTCTTCACAGCAGCCTCCAATTCGGTAGTCTCCAATTCGGTGGCGAGGAATCTCTCCGGTCCCTCACGCTACCATCCGACACCGGGGCCGTCTGCTAAGAGCCTATCCGACAACCGGCTGCTGGTTATGTTAAGACGAAGGGAGCACGGTGGTCTGGGGTGAGTGGTGATCGAGCGGTGTGCGGTTGATGACGGGTGGCGGATCCCGGAGGAGTTGTGGGAGCGAGTCGAGCCCCTGCTGCCACCGGAGCGTCCCCATCCGAAGGGCGGGCGCCCGTGGCAGCCGGCGCGGCAGATGGCGGATGCGATCTTCTACGTGCTGCGCACCGGCTGCCAGTGGAAAGCGCTGCCACGGAGCCTGGGAGCGCCGAGCACAGTCCACGACCGGTTTCGGGACTGGGTTGAGGCCGGCGTCTTTCGTCGGCTGTGGGAGTGTGGGCTCGTCGAGTATGACGAGCGGGTCGGGATCGATTGGGAGTGGCAGGCGATGGACGGCGCGATGACGAAAGCCCCACTCGGCGGGGAGAGCACCGGCCGCAATCCCACCGATCGTGGGAAGCAGGGCACGAAGCGCTCCCTCCTGGTCGAAGGACGTGGGGTGCCGATTGGACTGGCCATCGACGGCGCGAATCGGCATGACATGAAGTTGGTCGAGCGCACCCTGCAGTCGCTGCCGCCCGCTCGTCCGACACCGACACCCGAACAGCCGCAGCACCTGTGTCTGGATAAGGGCTATGACTACGCCGCCGTGCGGCAAACCGTGCTCGACTTCGGCTACACCGCTCACATTGTGCCGCGCGGCCAAGAACGCCAGGCCAAACAGCACGTTCCTGGCTACCGAGCGCGGCGCTGGATCGTTGAGCGGACGCACTCCTGGATGAACCGCTTCCGCCGACTGCTGATCCGCTGGGAGAAGAAGGTCGATCACTACCTCGCCTTCCTCCATTTCGCGTGCGCCTGGATCGCGTTCCGCGCCGCCACCGTCATCGCACCGCCAGTTCAACGCGCTGCGTAGGTTGTCGGATAGGCTCTTAGTGTCCCTTTGTGCTCTTTGTGTCTTTGTGGTGAACGTCTCTCCCTCAGATTCGACCGCGGGCCTTCAGCTCGAGGTAGGTGGCGACGACCTGGGCGGAGAGGCGGTCGGCGGGCTGATCGAGGGTCAGGACGCCGCGACGGTTGAGGATGGCGCGGACCTGGCGCCGCTCGTCGAGCAGGCGCTGGGCGACCGCCTTCTCGTAGAGCTGCTGCGAGTCACGCGGCTCGCGGGCGGCCGGGTGGGTGAGGGCCGGGTCGGCGACGGTGATCACGGCGACGAGGTGGTGGTCGGCGGCGCGGGCCAGGTGGGCGACCAGCGAGCGCGACGGCTCGGGATCAGCCACGTCGGTGAACAGCGCCAGCAGCGAGCGGCGCAGGCTGTGGGCGGCCAGGTACGAAAAGGCCCGGGCGTGGTCGCTCTCGGTTGGGTGGGCCTCCAGGCGGTAGAGCTGGTCGACAATCTGGAGGAAGGCGCGGCGACCACGGCGGGGCGGCAGGAAGGCGGTCACCCGATCGGCGTACACCAGCAGCCCCACGCGGTCGCCGCGCAGGCTGGCAGCGTAGGTGAGCATCAGCCCCGCGTTGAGCGAGTGGTCGAGCTTGGTGAGGCCATCGGCGACAGCGGCCATCAGCCGACCGGCGTCGAGCAGGATCAGCTCGTTCTGGCTGCGCTCGGTCTCGTACTCGGCGGCGATCGGCACCCCACGGCGGGCGGTGGCCTTCCAGTTGATGCGGCGGAACTCGTCGTCCGGCACGTACTCGCGGAGCCGCTCGAACTCGGTGCCCGCTCCGAACCGGCGCGCGACGCGGGTGCCGGCGTCGAGCATCAGTCCGCGTCGCACTAGCAGGTCGTACCGCGACAGGTCACGGAGGTTCGGGTACACCTTCACGTCGTGCTCACACGGGTAGGCGTGCTGGCGCCAGAACAGCCCGAGTGTGCTCCGATAGCGGATCACCACCCGGCCGAGCCGGTAGTCCCCACGCCGCGGCGGCGTCAGCGTGTAGCGCAGCCGCGCCTCGCCGCCGGGCGCGACCTCACCCTCGAGGAACGCGGCGCTGACTGCGAAGATCGGCGG
>JBBRGF010000376.1:0-2236 GCA_038240975.1 Gemmatimonadales bacterium | reverse complement strand
GTGACGGTCGCCTGGCCCAGTGTTCGGGCCCCTGACCGTCCAGTTATGAACATCGCCTGGCCGGGAAGCATCGTCCGTACGTGAGCCAACACGAACGCCAAGAGCGAGGTCAGGATGCCGTAAGGATGGGGGGATGCCTCTGCGGCGCTGTCCGCTACAACGTCCGAGGCGAGCCGCTTCACGTTGGTCGTTGCCACTGCGGCGATTGCAGGAAAGAGTCGGGCAGCGCATTCACCGTTTAGGGCCAGTGGCCGCGCGAAGCGTTCGACCTCATTGGGGACCTTGCGACCTACGATGGTCGGAGCTTTCCCCCACTGCGGTTCCCGCATCGTATGTATCGACGGCGCGACGGTTGAGGTACGCATCGGGTCAATGGATGATGCGCCGTTCCGGCTACAGCCGGAGGCAGAGATCTGGATCAAACGGCGCGAGCCATGGCTCGGGCCCGTGAGTGGCGCGTCCCAGCACGAGGAGAACCGCCAGTAACCCGCACGATCCACGCGGCCATTCGCCTGGGCCAGCGTGCGGGAATGCGCCTGAGGCGCGTGCGCTTCTTCCGTCTGCTCTAGCATCGCGCTGTGCGCGAGCTTCAGGCCGGGCTGTGGCACTGGCAGGCCGCAGATGGTTTCGTCGTACGCACTCGACGACGGGGCGCGGCTAATCCTCTTCGACCCGCTGGCCGTGCCGGAGGAGATTCTCGACCTCGCGGCCGACCGCGAGCCGGTGGTGGTGCTCACCGCACCGTGGCACGAACGCGATGCGCAGACCCTGGTCGAACGCTTCGGCGCGCCGGTGTTCACGCCGCCGCCCGACACCGCAGATGACCTCGTGCGGAAGTACGGCATCGCTCGGGAGCAGATCCCGGAGGGCTGGCGCAGCTCCGACGTCGGGTGGCTGCTGGTGGAGGGCGGGGAGAAGGCCCATCTGTACGGAGCGGGTGACCGGCTTCCTATCGGCCTCGAGGCGTTCCCCGGACGGTCGCACAACGACCTTGTGCTCTGGATCGAGCGTGTGGGTGCGGTCGTCGCCGGCGACGCCCTGGTCGACTTCGGTCGCGGCTTCGAGGTCCCGCGAGAGGTGCTGCAGCACGGTGTCACGCGCGAGCAGGTGGTCGAAGACCTGCGGCCGCTGCTCCGGCTACCGGTCGAGGTCGTGCTGCCCGCGCACGGAGCACCGACAGACCGTGCTGCGCTCGAGCGCGCGCTTTCCTGACGCTGACGTCCATCCCCGTCGCCTGGGCCAGTGTGCGGGAATGTCATCCGAGCCCTCCGGAGTGGCTGGCGTTCTAGCTCTCCGCAGGAGGTGCCTTCTGCGTCTCTAGGCCTATGCCAGCGAGGTTATTTGGCTAGGCGTGTTCAGGTGCGATAAACGAGCCCGAATCGCGGCGATGCCTCAAGACGAGGAAAAGGACTCCGAGCAGCAGCGCAGTAGCAATCCCGCCTGTGACTGGAAGGATCGGAAACGAGTTGCCGCCTCCCCCAATGGCGAACGGCTTGGACTCACTATCCCAAGCGTAGGGCTCTCCATCGTCGATCGTGAGCGTCCAGTTACCGGACATCGGCAATCGAAGCGTGGTCGTGAGGACGCCGGGGTGGTCGTAGGAATAAGCGTCGGAGGATCGGACTGCTCCGGTCTTCGGGTTTCTAAGGATCACCTGGGCCGAGCGGACGTTGGTTGCTCGCTTGCCCGTGACGAGATCCGTGTAGCGCAGCGTCGCATGCCAGACAGAGCCTGCCTTGACCTGCGAAAGGGGAGGTGTGATGGTCAGCTTCACGTCGTTTTTTGCAGCTGCCGCCGGCACAGCAACGGCCGCCGCAGCCAGCCCTAGGCTCAGGACGAAGGTCAGACGCTGGAGGCTTGCTTCTCTCATAGCCTTGCGCAAAGTCTAGGTGACTGGCTTGGTCGCCTGGGCCAGCGTTCGGGAATGTCCCCCGAACGTGTCACGGCGCTGGGATGAGTGCGGTGGCTAGGCCTGCCTCGGTTACAAAACGCCCAGGAGAATACGCCCGATCCGAGCGGCAAGGTGGAATCCAAGCCGGGCGGTCTGGCGTAGTAGCCGGCAGCGGCTTGCTGTCCTCTCTCGATGGAAGGAAAACATCGATGGACGCGGTGGGACGCTTCCAGGAAATCGTCTAGGAGGCAAGAAATGACGGAATCGAGTCTGTACGAACGGCTCGGTGGCGCATTCGCCATCGCAGCAGTGGTTGATCACTTCAGCGAGGCGGTCGTGCGTAAC
>JBBRGF010000375.1:0-2245 GCA_038240975.1 Gemmatimonadales bacterium | reverse complement strand
CCGACGAGCGCTGCGGTTGCGGAGAGGCCTTCTCGAGCTGCGGGTTCTGGCGTTCGGTCGGTAAGCGCGGCTTCGGCGGCTGGGAACACATCGATGTCGACGCAATGCTCGACGCCGACAGGAGGTTCGCACGCCAGCGACGAGTGCCGCGCTTGCTCTTGTCTTCGTTGCATTTGATCGAAGGTGCCGACCTCCTCGCTTACAGGCAGCGGCTTGCGGATCTCTACGCTGCAGTTCAGGAAGTGTCCGGCTGCTCGGTCATCGTGGACTCAACGAAGGACCCGGCCTACTCACTGCTCCTGCGTGACGCTCCAGGCCTCGAGGTGCGCCTCATCCACCTGGTGCGGGACAGTCGGGGCGTGGCCTACTCCTGGAGCAAAACGCGCGTCGATCGGCCGGAGTACGCCGGACATCCCGTCCTCAGGAATACGTACATGGGCACCAGGCGGACGTGGCAAGCGGCGCTCCACTGGGACCTGAAGAACCTGCTGTTCCAGTGCCTCGTGCACCCGGCGCGGCGTCACGTCGTGAGATACGAGTCACTTCTTGCTGAGCCGACGCGACAACTGGCGCGGATCCTCCGGGTCGCCAACGAAGGGACCGAGAAGGAAGGTGAGGTCACGCAACCGTGCCATGAGTTTGAATATCTGCCGTTCCACACCCTGGGGGGCAACCGGGTACGGTTTCAACGAGGCCCTATCATCCTGCAGCCCGACGACGAATGGCGGGTCAAGATGAGGCGCTCTGAGCGCTTGACCGTTGAGGCGCTGACGCTCCCGCTTCTCGCTGCATACGGCTACATCAGGAGCCCAAGGCAGCGCCACTCATCATAGACTCCATCGGGATACCAGGGACTCCTCATGCGCGTTCTCATCATTTCGCTCAGCACATACAGCGCTCCGTATAACGACGGAAAGCTTGCTCAACTTGGCCCCCGGCTTGATGCTCTCACGGCAGTGGCCGGCGACGTGCCGACGCTCTGGGGAGGCGGCAACCACTCGCGAGTTGGCGCCGGGTACGAGGCTGTTGTTCTCCAGTTGCGCCGCGCCCGCAGCAATGCGACAGCGAAGCTTGTGGGACTCGACCAGGTCGCCGAAATCGTGCAGCCGACCGTCATCCATGTCGAGTGCGAGCCGTGGCAATC
Organism: Gemmatimonadales bacterium; assembly: GCA_038240975.1. Lineage (GTDB taxonomy): Bacteria > Gemmatimonadota > Gemmatimonadetes > Gemmatimonadales > GWC2-71-9 > CAVVWJ01. The sequence continues at coordinate 1,101 of JBBRGF010000375.1, read as the reverse complement.
CGTAGCCGTGCAGTCGGTACGGCTCGCAGAGCGCTTGGGAGTACCGATCGGCGTGCTGTTTGCGGAATGCGGCCCTCGACTCAGAGGCGTCGGCGGCAGGATTCGTCGCACGCGAGGCTCATGGGTCCTCAAACGCTGCTCCTACGCCGTCGGATGGTCGTCCGCAAGTACGCGCGTCGCCGGCTGGCTCGCTCCTGGCATCCGGACCGAGACCTTCCCCGCCACTGGCATATCCTTGGGTGCCGAGACTACGGCCCGACCCGACGATTGGTTTGGCAGTGAGAGCGCCGGCTTGCCAAAGCTCGCCTTCGTCGGCCGTTTCGCGGCGGAGAAGGGTATCGCTGATTTTCTCCGCATCTGCGAGCAACTCGAGGGACGAGTTCCATTGCGCGTCGCGCTTGCGGGGGGAGAGGGAGCAAACGGCGCGGTGGAGCGGTGGGTTGACATCAGACCGTGGGCTACCTTACATGGCGTCATCCCTCGAACAGAGGTCAGCTCCCTGCTCGCCGCCGCCGATGTTCTCGTCTGTCCCAGCCGAACGACGAGTTTCGCTGAGGAGCAATTTGGCAAGGCCGCGGTCGAAGCAATGGCCGTTGGAACGCCGGTGTTCGCTTATAACTGCGGCGCTCTCTCCGAGGTGATCGGAACCGGGGGGATCGTGGTCGCTGAGGGTGCGCAGGATCAGATCGTCGATGAGCTGGAAGGTTTCTTCGCGAGCTCCTCGACTGAGCGAGTTGCGTTGGCGCGAGCCGCCATGGACTACGCCTCGCGCTTCACTGACGAGGCCCTTGCGAACAAGCTCATCGACCTCTGGACCTCGTGTGATCAATCGGTCGGAGGTGCGTCCTAATCGGTTCGAACAAAACACGGCAGCCGCTGCGCCTTCACCTGGCTGCAGCGACAGCCTCGTAGACATCGAGCAATGATGCGATCGCTGCCGCTGGTGTGAGTCTCGACTCGTACGCCGTTCGCGCCGCCGCCCCCTTTTGCGCGAGCCCCGGATCGGACGCTGCGATCGCAATCATCTGAGCGAAAGCGACGGGCTGTGCAGAGGCCGTCCAGCCGACATCGGACGTGACCAGTTCGCGCAAGGCACCCAGC
>JBBRGF010000374.1:0-2246 GCA_038240975.1 Gemmatimonadales bacterium | reverse complement strand
ATGACGTAGCTGAAATCGGTCTCCCAGCCAGCGTCATAGTGGTCGTCATCGTGGAAGTGGATGGCGCCGTACTGCTGGAGAGCGTGACGCCAGTTCTGCTCGTCGCCCGACCAGTTGAACCCCTTCACGGCGCGTGACGGCAGGTTGACGGCTCGCCCGTGCAGGCCATTGAAGCTCGTGTCGGTAACACGCTGGGAGCCGATGTCGCGGGCGAAGTCCCAGGCGGCGATCAAGGCGCGCTCACGCTCACGCGGCTCGGCATCCCAGGCGAGCGCCGTGCTCTCGGATCGCGACAGGACCCGCTCGGTAAGGCGTGGACGGTCGAGCTTCCCGTTGAAGTGACAATGCGCGCCATCGTCCGCGGCGGCACCCGCGTCGGGCAGCGCGGCCATCAACAGGGGGACGCTGGCGGCCCGGAACGCCGCCTCGCCGCTTGCGCTGGCGGAACTGCTCGCCTCGAACGGTGAGCCGATGAAGTCCTGATAGAGGTCGATCCTTCGTGTCACGGCATCGTAGGACGCCGCGACCAGGTGCCAGCGCCGCGGCGCGAGCGGCGCGCCGGACGCCACCACATCACGCGCGCCGGCACCGTTCCCGACCCTCAAAGCGGCGGCCCCGTTGCCGTCGATCACGAGCGCAAGGCCGGAACCGGAGGCCTCGTCCCAGCTAGCGATCAGCCCCTGCTCCCCGGCGTGCGGCGTGGTCGGCAAGACCCAGACCTGAACCGTGAAGCTCTCCAGCCCGCCGAGTACGGCGCCGGCCGGTACCACGACGAAGGACCCGGCGCGCATCTGCTGGGTGCGTCCGGGATACTCGCCGGCAAACGGAGCCGCGATCTCCTCCTCCCGGTAGATACCGTGAGCAGGCTCGTCATCGCCGCAAATGACCCGGACCAGGTCGGCGCGATAGCTCCTGGAGCCGTAGGTGCTGACCTTCACCTCCAGCTCGTCGCCCGACATCACGCTCCAGGCGTCCGTGTAGCCGATCACCTTCTGCACGTCATCGATCTCCTCTACTGCGCCGGTCGCTCAGGCGGTCGCCGCACGCGTGGCGGCGTCCCAACGCAGGCGAAACACCTTCCGCACCGCGTCATCGTAGTCATCGAAGACCGCACCCTCGACGAACTCGATCGGAGCCCCCCGCCGGGTCGGCATCCTGCCGACCGCCCACTCGGTGCCGCGCCTGGTGCAGACGATGATGTGGCGTTCCTCCATCGGCAGCACCCGGAGGCTCATGATCAGCTCGGCAAGCTCCCGCCCGTGGGGGCCGCCGGGACTGACCTCGAACTCCTCGACCAGATCGGCTCTCGTCGGATCGATCTCATACATCGCGTGGTGCCCCCGTTAGTCGCCGGCCCCGCACGTGCCGAATCGTGGTGCGTTTCTCTGACTGCTGCAGCCGGCACGCAGGACGGCTCTGCTCGAGATCTTCCTCCAGGCCGCGTTCCGAAACTAGCAACTCCGGCGACAGATTGCCAAGCCGTTGGACGACGAGACACCGCGGCGGCGGCGGGGTGGCCTGAGATCCGCACGCCGGGAACGAGCCGCGCGGTTGTGCGCGCGAAGTCCAGCGTTCACGATGCGGGCTTGGGCTGCGGGAGACCCGCTCAGCGGCCCCGATCGCGAGGGTAGACCAACAACATGGATGCCGACACGCGCCCTGCATCCGCGGATTGGCGACGTCTTCCTCAGCCGCAAGCCCCGGCCGATGGTGGAGATGGTGGAGGACGGCGCGAACGGCGTCCACGACCTCCTCATCGCCCCCCGGCGACGCGATCCGCTACGAGCATTTCGGTGTCCCGGGACACCGCAGCTGCATCGGCAACCTCCGAGAGGCGCTGGCAGCACTAGGCATCGAGGCGCCCGACTATCGCTGGCGGTGAACTTCTTCACCACGACCACGGTGGAGGACGGCTTCGTGTTCAACACGCCGGAGTCGCCGGTCGCGCTACCGGGCGGCTACGTGGTGCTGGAGGCGCGCACTGATCTCGTGTGCGCGGTCTCGTCCTGCCCCTACGAGCTGGCGGGACCAGGCTGGGCGATCAACGCGCCCAGTGGCCCGACGGAGATCGTTGTGGAGCTCCTGGGAGCTGCGCCGTAGGGGGGGGTCCGCGCCACCCGCACCGCACGCCCGGGCGCTCGCCCGAGAGAATCCGCGCTGGGGCTACCCCCCGGATCAGCCGTGGGTCCCCAAACCACGCTCGGAGTCGACTGTTCGAGTCTCCCCGGCTCGGCGACCGGGAGACC
>JBBRGF010000373.1:0-2246 GCA_038240975.1 Gemmatimonadales bacterium | reverse complement strand
TTGTGGTGTCCCAGCGCGGCCGGGAGTTCGGTGCCTACGGCCATTACTACGGCGGCAACTTCACGCGCGGCGACCACGAGCACCGCATCGTGCTCTACCAGGACACGCTCGAGCGCGACTTCGGATGGGACCCCGACGTGCTGCGCGCCCAGGTCGAGCGGACGCTGCGCCACGAGCTGGCACACCACATCGGCTGGAACGAGCCGGGCGTGCGGGAGCTCGGGCTGTAGGGCTACGCTTTCGCGCGCAAGGAGAGGTGTCCGAGTGGCTTAAGGAGCGCGACTGGAAATCGCGTGGGCGGGTTTTCCCTGCCTCGAGGGTTCGAATCCCTCCCTCTCCGTTGAAGCAAGCAAGGATGGGCCTGCGTCGGACCACGGAGGAGCCGCGCCCCCCCGCTGGAAGCAACCAAGCATTCGTGGGATAGCGGCCAGCGGCCATCGCTGTGCGCCTTTGCCATCACGCGCAGCAGTTCCGCCTTTGCGGCCATCCCCGTTCCGGGGGTACGGTGGACGAGGACTCGCCCATGGGGAGCCGTGGGATCCGATCAGAAGACGACGAGATGAGCTACCCAGCACTGCGAATCACGACCGGGCCAGACGAGGGCAAGCGGATTCCACTCATCACAGGAATCCCGATCATCTACAGCTCGCTCGGCCGGGGGCCTGTCGAGGTCGGCTCACAGGTTCGGGGGCCCGGACAGCTGAGCGCTCCGGGGGTCGCCCCCCATCACGCCGACTTCCACCTCATCCCGATCGATGAGGACGAAGGGACCTACCAGGTGGGCGTCACGCCCGTGGACGGAGAGGTGGCAGTCAACGGCGCGCCGACGAGCCGGCACGGGGACGAGGTGAAGCTGGGCGACGAGGTGCTCGTTGCCGACTGCAGGATCGTCCTGGAGGAGGTCGACGGTCTTCCGCCGGCGAGCGAAGCCTTCCTGGAGGCGCTCGACCAGGCGGCGGCTGGGTCCGCCCCGTTCAGATTCATCGTCCAATTCAAGCCAGACGCCGGCGAAAAGACGGTCGGGTTGCTGGCGGCCCGCCAGGGAAGGCTGGCTCTCGCCGACGCGGAGGGCCAGGCGGAATTCGACGTTCCCCTGGCGGAGTTGCAGGATGTCTCATTCCCAAAGCTCCAGAGCAGCATGATCAAGCTCCTCGCGCGGGGCACGAGCTACAAGATCTGGCTCGTCGAGGAGATCTGGATTCCAAATCGCGGAGATCCTTCGTACGCCGGCGGCATCGCCGACGTCGAGACCGAATTGGCGTCGGCGTATGGGATCGGCGGCCTCACCGTCGACGTCCTAAATCAACTCAACGCTCGGACGGATCGCGGCCGTTGGAAGAAGATCCTCACCGGCGAAACGCAGGCTGAGGAGATATCGCAAGAGGTCGCCACGGATGCCCTCGCGATTCTCCGTGTCGATCCCTGAGTGAACTTTGCGCGGACGCGCGCGCGTCGCGCTGAGCCCATGGGAGTTGAACCCCGCGAGTGCCGCATTTCGTTATTGCAAGGGCCTAAGAGGCTCTTCACGGATGACGGTAGAGCGCTGGGCGGGGGCGTGCAGTCGTAAGAGGAACGCCACGCGGGTCGCTTCCTGCTTGCCTTGGGCGAAACCGGCACGGGCGGCGGGGATGCGGGTCGCCAGATCCATCTGGTTCGTGCCCATCGCGGCTCGGGAATCGGCGTCCGGCGTGATCACCTCGACGTGGCTGCCCTGCTCACGCAGGGCCTCGACCTGGCTTGCCAGGTCTGCGCCCGGGAATCTGCGCACGCCCTCGAACTGGCCTTCGGGTAGTGGCCCGCTCCGTCCGCCGAAGGGCGAGAGCACCACGACGTTCGCATAGCCCGAGGCAAGGTCGGCGTTTTCGGCGGACCGCACACCACCGTTGATGTAGCGAGTGCCGTTGACGCTGACCGTGGGGGCACCGCCGGGCAGCGCGGTAGCTGCGGTGACCGCGTCGACCAGGCCGACGCCGGAATTGCGGTCGAACGCAGCCAACTCGCCGGTATGCGCGTCGAGGGCCACCACGATCATCGGCCGGTCCGGCCATTCATGGCGAGGCAACCGGGCGGCGACCATGGCGCGCCGCTGTTCCGCCGCCCCGGGGGGGAGGTTGGAGTCGCTCTCCAACCCGAACGCGCCCATCGCACGTTGCAGATCGGCTGCCGAGGTGGCGGCAGCGCCGATGGCACGCAGCCGCTCGAACAAGGTGGCCGTCGGCGATGACGGCGGCCGTTCCCGGCTCTGT
>JBBRGF010000372.1:0-2270 GCA_038240975.1 Gemmatimonadales bacterium | reverse complement strand
CTCTATACGGCCGTCCGTTGACCAGGATCGGCGCGAGGCCGTCGGCAGCGACGACATGGAGTCGCGTCGCGGGCGTCGAGCCACCGCCCGATGGGCTGATTGCGCTGATTCCGCTTCCGGTGATCGCGAGGCGCCAGACCTCGCCCGAGGCAATCCGGGCGAGGTAGGACCCGGCGGCATCGGACACGATGAGTCCGCCGCCCCCGCCGATCGTGCCGGTCGACGCGCCCACCGCGAGGCCCACCCTGATCTCAGGCTCGACCGAGGCAGGCGCCGGTTCCGGCGCGGCGGGGGCTGGCGACGGCGCAGCGGGAATAGGCGCGGGGGCAGCAGGCACCGGCTCGGGGGCCGGAGATCGAGGAGTCGATGCCGGGGCACAGCTTCCGAGTCCCAGCCAGAACATCGCCCCCGCCACCACGGCACCGCCCACCCAGCCGGCGACCCGGCGGGCCCTTCGGTGACGGTCAGCCTCGGTAGTTGCCAAACCTCAGCTCGATCCCGAAATCCTCGCCCTTGAGAAGGGCGATCACCGCCTGCAGGTCGTCGCGCGAGGGACCGGTTACCCTGATTTCGTCACCCTGAATCGTGGACTGCGTCTTCTTGAGTCCGCTCTCCTTGATGGTCTTGATGATCTTCTTCGCGACGTCCTGAGGAATTCCCTGCGTCAGGGTCACGACTCGCCGGACCGATTGCCCCGTGCCCTGGATGATGTCTCCCACCTTCATGTTCTTGATCGGAACGCCGCGCTTGATCATCCGCGACTGGAGCACGTCGACGAGGGCATCCATGCGGAACTCGTCGTCTGCGGCAAGGCGGATCTCGGCCTTGTCCCGGTCGAACTCGATGGTGCAGTGCGTGCCCTTGAAATCGTAGCGCTGGGTAATCTCTTTGAGCGCCTGATTGACGGCGTTGTCGACCTCCTGGAGATCGGCTCCGGTCGAAACGTCGAACGATGCATTGGTGGCCATGGCGAAAAGGATTACCCCGTCGGCTGGGGCAGGCAAGCGTCACTGCGCCGTCGCCCTCAGTCGCGGCGCTTGACACGCCCGCGGCCCCGCTGTAGAGTCACACTCATCGGCGGCTGTTTATGGCCACTTGCTCCCCGCCGGCCCGGCACATGAGGTGCGGGGCAAACCAACGAGCTAAAGCGCCGGACGCACTTCCTCCGCGCTTACCGGCCGGGGGTTTTTCATGCTCGATCGTTCCGCGATGTGCAGCCGAATGATGCCCTGTTGCCCCTGTACGGGGTGGACGGCGCCTTCGGCGTGTACGCGGTAGGAGCGGACTCCCGCACTTCCAGCGACAGCGATCACCGAGGCCCGGACCACTCGCAGAGCGGTTCGGGCTTTCGCTTTTCTACTCACAGAGAGGAGTCCACCATGCCGTACCAGCCCGATACCCTGGCGATCCATGCGGGCCAGGCGCCCGACCCCACCACCAACGCCAGGGCCGTCCCGATCTATGCGACGACGAGCTACGTCTTCAACGATACCCAGCACGCGGCCGACCTGTTCGGGCTTCGGGTGTTCGGAAATATCTACACCCGCATCATGAACCCGACGAGTGACGTCTTCGAGAAGCGCATCGCGGAGCTGGAGGGAGGCGTTGCCGCTCTGGCGCTGGCGAGCGGCCAGGCGGCCACGACGCTCACGGTGCTCAATGTGTCGCGGGCGGGCGACAACATCGTGTCCTCGCAGACGCTGTACGGCGGCACGTACAACCTGTTCCAATACACTCTCCCCAAGTGGGGCATCGGCACCAGGTTCGTGGACATCCACAACCTCGACCAGGTCCGCGCCGCCATCGACGATGGAACCAGGCTTCTGTTCGTGGAGACCATCGGCAACCCCCGTCTCGACGTGCCCGACTTCGAGGCGCTCGCGGATATCGCGCACAAGGCGGGAATTCCGCTCGTGGTCGACAACACCTTCGGCGCCGCGACGCTCTCACGCCCGATTCAGCACGGCGCGGACATCATCGTTCACTCTGCCACCAAGTGGATCGGCGGGCACGGCACGGCGATCGGCGGAGTGGTGGTCGATGCGGGCCGGTTCGACTGGGCCAGCGAGAGCTCCCGGAAGCGCTTTCCCGAGTTCACGGCGCCCGACCCATCCTATCACGGCCTGGTGTACACCGAGGCGTTCGGTCCCGCGGCATTCATCATCAAGCTCCGCGTCCAGCTCCTGCGCGATCTTGGCCCTGCCCTCTCCCCGTTCAACTCCTTCCTCTTCCTCCAGGGCCTCGAGACACTGCCGCTGCGCATCAGACGG
>JBBRGF010000371.1:0-2277 GCA_038240975.1 Gemmatimonadales bacterium | reverse complement strand
TGCCCGTCGATACGAAGATCGAAAAGCCCCTCGAGGGAGGTCCGCTGCTCGCGAAGCCGGATACGGAGAAGCTCGAGGTGACCTTCAAGCTGCATCAGTGCTTTCCCGAGAGCCGCTACATCGTGACCGACACCTCGGCCGTGCCCATGGCGCCGATGATGAACATCGCCGCCTCGCCCGCCTCCGCGAGCCTCATCGCGGCGGCCGCGACGAGCAAGATCACCGTCTTCGGCAACGGTCTGGGCGGCCCGGGGGCGATGGGCTTCCAGCCGGCCATCTTTCAGTCGAAGGCCGGCGAGGCGGCGTGGAGCCCGATGTGGGATCACTGGACGGCGGTCTGGAAGGACCCGCAGAAGGCGGTGCTTCTGCGAACGCAGGCGGACATCGACGCGCGTGCGAAGACGGGAGACATCGTCCTGCACCACGGAACCCCGGACACGAATGGCCAGGGATTCGTCGTGAACTGCCCGACTCCGATCGTGGCGCCCAACGACTTCGCGGTGAGGTAGCCACCCGGCGCCCGCCCTGCATGGAATGACGAGCCGGGCGCGAATGTTGCGCCAGGTTGGACCAGCGTCGGTGTGAGCGACGGAAGAGAAGGTACACCACCCCGAATGTCGTGCGGCCGGTACGTGTAGCGGCGCTCGCGTGCGGCCTCTCGCTCACCATCGCCGCGTGCGCTCCGGCGGTCGAGGACCGTGCCCGGCCCTCGGGCGACGGATGGCGCGGCGTGAAGTGCGCGTCCGCCGTCGGCTCGCGGCCCGATGCGAGTGACGAGCCGGGATTCGCGCGGAACGATTTCTGGAAGACCGACCTCGGCCGCCACTGCGTGCCGCTCTCCGAGATCGTCAACGGCGGGCCTAAGCCCGACGGCATCCCGCCGCTCGACGCGCCGCAGTTCTCGCCGCGAGGGCTCGCGACCTGGCTCGAGCCTCAGGAGCCAGTGATCGCCGTTGTCGAAGGGAACGAGGCCCGCGCCTACCCGCTGCAGATCCTGCTGTGGCACGAGATCGCGAACGACACGATCGCCGGCAGGCCGATCGTCGTGACCTTCTGCCCGCTCTGCAACACATCGCTGGTGTTCGACCGGCGCGTCGACGGGCGAGAGCTCACCTTCGGCACCACCGGCCTGCTGCGCCTTTCGGACCTGGTGATGTGGGACCGCCAGACCCAGTCCTGGTGGCAGCAGGCGCTCGGCGAGGGCATCGTCGGGGAGTACACCGGGCGTCGCCTGGCGCGGATCGAGAGCCAGATACTGAGCTTCGAGGAGTTCGGCCGGGCCTATCCGGAGGGCGTCGTCCTGGATCGGGAAGCGGCGCGCGCGGAGGCGAAAGCGAAGACCGGCAGCGGCCGGCACTACGGGGAGAACCCCTACGTGGGCTACGACAAGCCGGACTCCGGGCCGATACCCGGGTTCTGGCCGAACGTCCGCTTCGACCCGCGCCTGCCCCCGAAGAGCCGCGTGGCAGTCGCGACGTTCGTCGATCCGCCGATCGCCTACCCGATCGATGCGCTGAACCGCGCCGTCGCGCGGAACGACCACGCCGGCGGCCGGGACTTCGCGCTGCTCTACCTTGGCGGGGTCGCGTCGCCGCTCGATAGGCCGACGACCGGTGAGGGTGCGGACACCGGACAGGTGGGCTTCTTCGACCGGTCGGTGAGCGGACGTACGCTGACGTTCCGCGGCGGCGATGCGAAGACGTTCACCGACGTGGAGACCGGAAGCGAGTGGACCGTCACCGGAACGGCGATCAACGGACCGCTGAAGGGCAGCCGACTGGTCGCGCTCGGGCACGAGAACACCTTCTGGTTCATCTGGGCGGTGTTCCGTCCCGACACGGAAGTGCGCGTGCCCTGACACTGCGTTCCTCGACGACCGCCGGGCAGGGGCCGTGCTCCTCAACGCGAAGACGCCCGCTATGGGCGAGTGGACGGTCCCGCACGCCCGGTCGATGCAGGCGAGCTGTCGCCCGGCCCGAGCGAACCGTCCGCGCCGGCGGCGCATCCTGGGTCGGGAGACCGGGGACTGGGGGGTCAGCATCTCGGCAGCGCAGGACCGCGGCGTCGGCGTCGGCGTCTACGTCAACTTCCTCGGCCGAAGGCTAGGAGCGGGTGAGGGCGGCCTACAGCGAGTCACTAGAAGCTGATGTTGCGGTCCGCCTCCATCACCATCTTCGTGTAGATCGGCGGCGTCATGAACTCGGCCTTGATCACGGACAGATCTTTCTCGGAGACCCCACGGGCCTCAGCGCAGCCCTTTCAGACGTAGACCTTGAC
>JBBRGF010000370.1:0-2293 GCA_038240975.1 Gemmatimonadales bacterium | reverse complement strand
CGGTCCCGCCTGCCACGCGCGTCCTCTCCTACAATTACCTGCGTCAGGAGAGGTGGTATTGGTGCTCGGCGGCCGCAGCTCAGATCGCCCTGAGCGTCCGTGGAGTATCGGTAAGTCAGCAAACCCTTGCCAACAAACTACAGCTCGGAACTGGAACATCCTGGGGCCTTGACGATGTTAGCTACTTGGTGAACGTACTCAACGATGACATCCCCCGCAGTTATTCGGTCGGCTTTGCACAATCAGCCGCGGAGCTCGGGTCCGAGGTCTTCCAAAATGTCAATCAGAACCTCGCCGTCCTGATCAACCTGCAGAGCCTCCCAGGCAAATCATGGGATGGGCACTGGGCCACTATTGTCGGTTACCAGGAATATGGCGCCAGGCTCCTTGTGCTTGATCCAGACAACGGCTCGCCTAACGGAATCTGGCTGAGTTCCAGCACTGTGTTTCAGGGCCTCAAGAAGACGAATGGCAATAGATACGTCGCCTGACGTGCACTGGCACCACTGAGCCGCCGGGTCTCCCGACGGCTCAGTCCACCCGAGTGTCGATCGGCATCGACGCCGCCGTGGTAGCCGACCATGTGGTCGCCGTGCGCAGCGACGACGTCCGCAAGGACTTCAGGATCGCTCCGACGTTGGCCGGCTTGGCGAAGCTCACCGATCGCCTCGCCCCTATGCAGGATCGCTGGTGGTGGCCGAACCCACGGCGGGCACATGGCTGCCCCTTGGTCGCGGCAGTCGGCGACGCCGGTTGTCGCATCGTCTCCGTGGCCAACCGGTGACCCGGCCCGGTTGGGCCAGACGATCACCGGGGCCAGCAAGACCGACCTCATTCTTCTCCATTACCGTGCCCCCGGCAGGACTCGAACCTGCGACCCGCTGCTTAGAAGGCAGGTGTTGGCCGGCGTCGTGACCAGCATGAATCCGCGAAAGTCCTGGTCAGCCCCCATTTCTGATCCGCCGTGTTGCGCGCTGTTGAGCCGGATTACACGTCGCGATGTTGCGGATTTGTTGCGGATTTTTCGGCCGCCTGACCCGCCAGCATGAGCGGCCTCGTCGTCGGCCCCGGCCCTTCGTGAGCCGAGCCGAACCCAGCATGAGTCAAGAGTCATACCTTGGGGAAGACGGCGGGCTGGAAGTATGACGTCGTGGACGAGGATCCCGCAGCTCGCCTCGCAGAGGTGCTCGCCGACGCGGAGGAGCTTCGCGAGGAGAACGCCCGACTCCGTGGCTTGCTCGGCCTGGAGACCCGCCATGACGACGGGCATCGCCACGGTTGGGCTCCGACTCTGTTCAGCCAACCGACCGACACCCCGGAGATCGACGAGGCCGCTTCCATCGACGAGAAGGTGGCATTGCTGCGAGCCCTGTTCGGAGCGCGATCCGATGTCTTCGCTACCCGTTGGGAGAGCGCCTCGACCTCGAAGACCGGCTGGTCGCCGGCCGTCCGCGGCGGCTGGGCCAACAAGCGGACGAAGAAGGAGTACCTCCCGCTCACAGATGAGATCCTCGCCCGCCACCTACGCGGCGAGGCCACCATCGGGATCTACCCGCTGCTCCCGAACGACAAATGCACCCTCCTCGCCTGTGACTTCGACGGAGGCACGTGGGCGCTCGACGCACTGGCCTACCTGGACGCATGCCACAAAGCCGAGGTGCCCGCTGCATTGGAACGCTCTCGATCCGGCAACGGAGCGCACGTATGGGTGTTCTTCGACGATGAAGTGCCGGCGAGCACGGCTCGGTCCCTCGGAACGTCCCTGCTTCGCCAGGCCATGGCGGCGCGTGCAGAGCTGGACCTGTCGAGCTACGACCGGTTCTTTCCCTCGCAGGACTTCATGCCGAAGGGCTCATTCGGCAACCTGATCGCGCTGCCGCTGCAGGGCGAGTGCCTTCACCGGGAGACGACGGCGTTTCTGGACCCGACCACGATGCGCCCTTGGTCGGACCAGTGGGCCTTCCTCTCGTCGATAACGCGCCTGACCACGGAGTCGGCGAAGACACTGGCAGAGTCGTTGCGACCGGTCGATGCCGGGCCCGGCCTGACCCTCGCCGGCCTCGCCAAAGCGGGAGGGCCGCCACCGCCGGAGACGATCAGGGCACAGCTCGGGGCAACGCTGTCCATCGAGCGATCCGGCCTACCACCGGCGGTGATCGCCGCGCTGAAACATCTCGCGTCCATCCACAACCCGGTGTTCTACGAGAAGCAGCGTATGCGGTACTCCACCTGGGACACCCCCCGCTTCATCCGCAGCTACCAGGAGGATCTTGAATGGATCCATCTGCCCCGC
>JBBRGF010000369.1:0-2302 GCA_038240975.1 Gemmatimonadales bacterium | reverse complement strand
AGTCATCCTCGCTGACGCGGGAATTCCTGAGCCGGAACATGAGGAGTGGCTGACGAACGCCTGCCACTTCCGAATCCTGGACGGCCAGGTGATCAGCTGGCGCGGCTCGATGGCGGACAAAGCCGAACGAGTGCTAGCCCTTCAAGGCGAGCCCATGACCATCGAGGAGGTTGTAACCGCGCTCGGGCCGGAGACCAACGTGCGCTCGCTCCTGGGCCAGATTCAGGGCGACCCGCGCTTCCTACGACGAGGCAAGAAGAGCTATGGGCTCAGCTCGTGGGGCGGAGAGGAGTACACGAAGATCGAGGACGAGATCACCCAGGAGATCGAGCGCCAGGGGGGCAGCGCCACGCTGGATCACCTGATCGACACGCTGTGCGCTCAGTTTGGCGTCTCGGAGACCTCGGTGCGAGCCTACGCCGGCGGCCCGCTCTTCATGCGCCTGCCTGACGGAAGCATTGGAATAGCGGCAGGCGATCACCGTCGCTTCGAGCTCCGCGCCATGGCGCACACGAAAGCCTGCTTCAAGATCCAGGACCAGTGGGCCCTTCGCATCGTTGTCGATCCCGAGGTCTCACGGGGCTCTGGCCGTTCGATTCCGATCGCCGTCATGCAGCACCTCGGAGTTGGCCCGGGCGAGACTGCCATGCTGCACACCCGGCATGGCGACATCGCGCTTCGCTGGGGGCGCCAGGCACACATCGGTTCGCTACGCGAAGCCGCAAGTGCGCTGGACTGCGAAGCTGGCGATCTCCTCTTCGTTCACTTCCTGCCGGAGTTCAAGGCTGACTTCGCCGTAGCGAGGCACGAGGCCCTGAGCAAGACCGACGGCCTGGATCGGCTCGTGCTCGAGGTTGGAGCGACTCTTGATACCGCCGCCGACCGCCTCCAGGTAGTTGGTGCGGCCCTCGGGTTCGACGCCGCCGAGAGGACGCCGACGAACATCCGGCGACGGCTACGCGGACGTCAGGAAAACGACCTCGCTGACCTGGTTCCGGATGTCGGTCCGCACGACGACCACGACGACGTCCTCCGCCAACTCATCGGTCTCGGCGAATGAGCTGCCCAGGTATGCGCTCGTGACCGCCCAAAGTCCCCTGCTGAGCGATCTCAGGCTGCGAATCCGCTACCGCAGCAGCGACGACGACCTCCTGAACGACTTCTACCTGCCTTGCTTGGCGCGCGCCGTCGCTTACGATCGCGCCGTCGGGTACTTCAGCAGCCACGCACTGGCTGCCGCTGCCTCGGGCCTCCCGGCTTTCATCGCCAATGATGGGACGATGCGGCTCATCGCCTCCCCGGATCTGTCGGACGAGGATGTCGATGCGATCGAGCGTGGATACCGCGCACGAGACGAGGTGATCGCGGGTGCACTCCTTCGGGCACTCCGAGGAGACGCCTACCCGGACCCGATCAGAGAACGCCTCGGATTCCTAGCCTGGCTAGTCGCGCATCAGCGGCTGGAGATCAAGATCGCTGTGGTTGCCCGCGGGCGCTCTCTCGGCATCTACCACGAGAAGATCGGCGTGTTCACCGACGCGAAGGGTAACTACGTCGCCTTCGAAGGCTCGGCCAACGAATCGCGTGGTGGCCTGATCGAGAACTTCGAATCCCTACTGGTCTTTCAATCGGGAACCGCGGGGCAGCTAGAAGTCGCGAAGAGCCTGCGCACCGACTTTGACCGGCTGTGGGAGGACGACACTCCACGCCTCGAGATCCTCGACTTTCCCGAGGCCGCTCGCAACGAACTGCTCACGCGCTACACCCCCGAACGTAGTCCGGCGCTCGATTTCCCCGCCCCGCCACGGGTGGGACCCGACGCTCCTCTGGAGCCGGCCGCCCCGAAAGACAAGCCGCTTCGCGACTATCAGAAGGAGGCGCTCGCGGCGTGGTTTCGAAGTCAGGGACGGGGCCTCTTTCGCATGGCGACCGGTACCGGCAAGACGGTCACAGCTCTTTCCCTTCTCTTGCGCCTGTTCCAGGCTCTGCGGCAAGAGGACCGGAGCCTCGTGACAGTCATCCTCTGCCCCTACCAGCATCTCGTGAGCCAGTGGGGCGAGCAGGCAAGGGCCTTTGGCCTCGATCCGATCCTGTGCTTCCGAGGGCGCTCCTACTGGTTCGACAATCTCTCCGCGAGCATCGAGGAATGCCGCCGCGGACATCGCCCCCTCGCCGTCGTCATCGCCACCAACGCCACGTTCCAGACAGACTCCTTTCAGCGACTGCTGGCCCGCTGCCCGGATGACACGTTGCTGATCGCCGACGAAGTACACAACGTGGGCGCACCGGGGCTTCGGAGACT
>JBBRGF010000368.1:0-2303 GCA_038240975.1 Gemmatimonadales bacterium | reverse complement strand
CACGCGTACGCCACATCGCGGACGGCGGCTCGGCCACGTTGGTGAACTCCTGATGCTGGCGGGCGCGCTCGCCGCGTCCGTCCCCGCCGGCGTGACGGCCCAGACCGTCAGTCCCCCGATCGCCGAATATCAGGAGCGAGGCCGCGCCTCCTTCCAGCTCACCAACACGACGCTCTTCCCGCTGAACGTGGTGCTCGAGGTGCGGGGCTTCCGCATTACCGAGGACGGCGAGATGCGGGACGAGCCGCTCGACACCAGCCGCGTCCACGTCAAGCTCTCGGCGATGAGCTTTCGGATCGCCCCGAGGGCCACGTACAACGTGTTCTACGAGGCCAAGGCGGACAGCGCGCCGGCCTGGTTCAACATTCTCAGCGCGATGACCGGGGCGCGGACGGAGAGCGGGATCAGCCTCCGCATCATCCTGCCGCACGTCGTCTACCTCGACCAGAAGCCGCCGCTCACACGCGAGGAGGTGGCGATCCGCGCCTTCCAGGTGGACCCGGCCACGGGACGGGTCCGGGTGCAGCTCGAGAACACCGGGCCGCATCTGGGCCGCATCCTGGCGATCACCGCCGGGGGCAGCGAGGGCACCAGCGCCCCGAGCGCCGGCTTCCCACTCTTTCCCAAGAGCCTTCGCTGGACCGAGGTCGAGTGGCGGCACCACGCCCCACCCACGCGGCTGGCTATCCGCTCCGCCCGATTCACCCTCGACACCGTACTCACCGCCACCGCGGCGCCGGGCAGCCCCGCACCGTTCCCGGTCCTGGCCTCGGACTCCGCCTTCGCGCCCGCGCGGTGACGCTTTGGCCCGTCCACGTCCGCGTCTCGCGCCGGTGCTCGCCGCCCTCGTCGTGCTGGCGGCGGCGCCGCTCCGCCTGGCGGCGCAGACGGTGGTCGAGGTGCAGGGCGGCGGCTCGTCGCTTCTCGGCGGGTACGGAGCCACGGCCAACTACTGGCACGGCGGCTATGACGGATGGGTCGGGTTGGGATACCTGAACGGGCTCCGGATCGGCGCGTTCCTGCGGACCGCCTTCAAGAAGGACACGCTCCGGATCGGCAACGACGCGCTCGTCCTCCACTTCCCGACCGATCTCTTCTCGACCGGAGCCAACCTGCTCGTGCAGGGAGTGAGCTATACCGGCGGGACCGCGCGCACCTCCTACCTCGTCTTCGGGGGTGCCAGCTCCGACGGACTGGCCGCGCCGTCGTTCCAGGCGGCCAACCCGGACCGGCCACTGGGCGCCGTTCTCCTGCGCCATCGGGTGAGCGAGGACGTGCGCCTCAGCGCGGACGCGGTCTTCGCGCGCCGGCAGACGGTCATCCCCGGCGTGCAGTGGCAGATCACACCGGACCTGACGACCGCGCTCGTCGCGGGCGTGGGCTCGGGTCGCGCCTATGCGGCATCGAGCGGCTTCTACCGGAGTGGGAGCGTGGAGGTCAAGGGCTCGTACGTCTGGAACCCGGATCGCTTCCGGCGCGCCGCGGTACCCGGACCGAACCAGGCCGAGTCCGATCGGGAAAACCTGCAGGTGACCTACAGCGTGAGTCCGAGCTTCTCGGTGGGCGCCGCGCGACAGAATTTCGTGCAGGACTCGGCCGACAGCCAGCCGATCGTCCGGGCGTCCGGCAACTCGTTCTTCGCGGCCGGACGCTGGCGCGACTTCCGACTCACCGGCGGGCTGTACGATTCGCGCGCGGCCGGCGTGCGTAACCTCAGCTCGTACGCGGCCGTCGGCCGCGAGGTCACGTCCTGGCTCGATGCCGAAGCGTTCGTGCTGCAAAGCCGGCCAGAGGGCCTGCCCGTCTCCACCACACCGATCGTCCATCTCCGCTGGACGATTTCCCCGCGCCTGGGACTCAACCAGCAGGTAGTCTTCAACGACGGCCATCCCACGGTCCTGCTGGGCGCCATGCTGCGCACCGGAATCGGAGAGTTCGGGGCCGACTATCAGATCGTCCATCAACCCTTCCGCCCGTTCAGCCCGTTCCGGAGCACGCTGAACCTCACGGCGCGCCTGCAGCTCGGGAACTACTCGACCAGCGTCGGCACGTACGTGCGGCCCGACGGCTCCATCGACTACTCGGCCTCGGGGAGCACATTCCTGTATTCGGGCGGTCTGGGCGGCGTTCAGCCACAGCAGGTTGGAACCGGCGCGAACATGGGTCGGTACGTGGTACGCGGCACCGTCCGCGACGAGCTGGGGTCCCCGGTCGAAGGCGCGGCGGTCGGTATCGGCGGAGAGATCGCCTTCACCAACTCGACCGGGGAGTTCTTCGTACGCGTGCGCCGGTCCCGGGCATAC
>JBBRGF010000367.1:0-2354 GCA_038240975.1 Gemmatimonadales bacterium | reverse complement strand
GGCCAGTCAGAACCCGGTTCAGAACGAGTTTGTGCAGCGGCGCATCAGGCTGTTGAAGGGTCTGAATGTGGAGGACATTCGCCTAAATCAACAGCAAGTTGACATCAATCGAACGCGAGTCGGTATCAATCGGCCGGACCTGCAGTACACGCTGAATGGGCATCGCTATTACGAGGAGTTCGACACCCTCTCCTCATGGCGCGGTTTCGAGCACCAAGCGCGTATTTACGCAAACGATCCGTCGGGCAATGTGACGCTGTTCTGGGTCGGGTGACACCATTGAAGACACTTCTCGACGAGCGCTTCGCGCCGATCACGTCAGCGATTGGTTTCCTCGAGCTCCCGCTCGACGATGTCGCGAATGCGTACGAGGATTGGATGAGGTCATTGCATGACGAGGTCAGCGTCGAGCGGCTAACCGACGAGTTTCCCGATGCGCTTCATCGTCTTGAGCCCTTGACCGGCGGTGCACGCCCCCGCGCAGTTCTCGTCTCGGCTGGTCAATGGACCGCATACTTCGACAACTCACTTCGAGGGACAGATGCCGTCAGCCCAATCGGCCATCTGAGCGAGGAACTGCGATGCCCTGGCGTCATTGTCAAAGCTGTTCCTCACACCATTGGCGTGAGAGGTATCCGACAGGGCCGAGCCGGCGCTGTGCAATTCCAGTTGCTTGGACCTCTGCAGACGACATTCCTGAACCACGTGCGTACGGTCGCTGTCACGTTTGATGGAAGCCGATGGCGGTTCGATCTCAGCGGAGTCGAGCAGGGCTTTGAGGAAGTTGACGCCTACCGCGCCCGTCGGGTCCGCGACCGCTTCACCTCCGACATGCTCGAGCGCTATTGCCACTCGCTCGGAGTAGAAGTCTTCACCGCGGACGCCTATGGCCCTGAAGCAGTGTTTATCGAGAGTCGCGTCACCATGCCACCCGACGGCGCGGTCATGACCCTCGCTCAGGCTCAAGCCTGGCTCGAGATCAAGCCAGAGCTCGCTCCAAACTTGCCCGGTTAGGGTCCACGCCAGGTTAGAACGCGCGTAGTATCGTGACGGTGTGGAGGTCACGCCGGAGGCGCTCGCGCGATTCTTCGAAGTGACTTTGCCGCACATGGACGAGGTGCAGCGACGGGTCGTGGCTGGTGCCGCGTCGCAGATGCTGGGGCGGGGCGGCAAGACGGCGGTGGCCACGGCGTCGGGTATGAGCCGCAACACGGTGATCAAGGCGGAGATCGAAGTGGCGGCCGGCATCGAGCGGTCGTCTCGGCTGCGGGCACCGGGCGGCGGTGACAAGCCGTTGACCGACAAGCAGCCCGGCTTGTTGGAGGCACTCGACGAGTTGGTGCATCCCGAGACCCGCGGCAATCCGATGTCGTTGCTGCGCTGGACCTCGAAGTCGTCGACCAATTTGGCGGAGGATCTGCTCCGCCAAGGCTTCGAGGTGTCGTCGCGCACGGTGCTGCGCTTGTTGCACCGTCTCGGCTACTCGTTGCAAGCCAACGCCAAGGTGACCGAGGGACGCCAGCATCCCGACCGTGACGCCCAGTTCCGGTATCTCAACGACATGGCCGCCGCCTTCATCGACGACGGCCAGCCTGTGATCAGCGTGGACACCAAGAAGAAAGAGCTGATCGGCGACTACGCCAACCGCGGCACCGAATGGGCCCCGACAGGCGAACCGGAGCGAGTGCAGGTGCACGACTTCGCTGACCGGGCCCTGGGCGAGTTCGCCAAAGCCATCCCCTATGGGATCTACGACGTGGCCAACGACGAAGGCTGGGTGTCAGTCGGTGACGTCGCCGACACCGCCGAGTTCGCGGTCGAGTCGATCCGGCGCTGGTGGAACCAGATGGGCCGGGCCCAGTTCCCCAACGCCGACCGCCTGCTCATCACCGCCGATGCCGGTGGATCCAACGGTTACCGGCTGCGCGCCTGGAAAGTCGAGCTCGCTCGCCTCGCAGCCGACACCGGTCTGCGCATCACCGTCTGCCACTACCCACCCGGCACCAGCAAGTGGAACCGGATAGAGCACCGCATGTTCAGCTTCATCACCATGAACTGGCGGGGCCGGCCCCTCACCAGCCTGCGCACCATCATCGAGCTCATCTCCGCGACCGCCACCACTACCGGGCTCACGATCCAAGCCGGCCACGACCCGAACTGGTATCCCAAAGGCATCAAAATCACGAACGCCGAACTCGCCGCGGTGCCCATCGCACCCCACGACTTCCACCGCGAATGGAACTACACCATCAACGCGCAACCAGACCCGGCGTGAGCCCTTAGTCATCTAGGTGGGGGAATGTCCTACGCGTTCGGTGGCGATCCCGCGTAACGTGTGAGCGGTCCGGGACCTC
>JBBRGF010000366.1:0-2382 GCA_038240975.1 Gemmatimonadales bacterium | reverse complement strand
GACCCCGGCTCCGAATTCCACCAGCCAGAACCCGCCGGCGCAGTCGTCGACCGATAGCGGAGCATCTTCCGGCTTCGTACGCGCCGATACCAATCAAACGACCAATTCCTCGGACTCGTCGACCACGAGCCCGCCGAGCGCGAATCAGCAGGGCGGATGGTCCACTGATACGGCGGGCCAGAAGTCCGATTCCAGCGCCAACAATCCCAAGTAGGTAGTCGGGACAAGTCCCGAACGGTACCTGCCGGTTGCAAATGGCGGCCCGCTGCAAAACATCGCAGCGGGCCGCCGTTCTTTTGCGTGCCACACGAACCTTCGTTCCATCATCCGGATGCGCGCATGTGCGCACGCCCGGATTATTATGTACCCCGCGACGCGGGGGCAGCAACGGCCAAAGGCTCGGCACAAATGACTGGGAGTCGGCGATGGGCACTTGGATCATTCGGCAAGCACAATCCGTACTACGGCGTGCTGTCCTACGACGAGTTCAGGTCTGGAGCGCTCGACGAGAACGCCAAGCGGAAGTTCTTCGCCGGGGTCGAAGTGGTGGACAGCTTCATCGCCGTGGCGGAGGAATCGTTCGGCCCTCTCCGTTATGGCACGGCCCTCGACTATGGATGCGGTGTCGGCCGCCTGACCTACCGGCTCTCCGAGTGCTTCCGCCAGGTCATCGGCGTAGACATTTCCAGAGACATGCTCGAGGAGGCCCGGCGGAACGTCGCGGAGCGAGACAACGTACGCTTCGAGCACGCCGGCTCGCCCGACACGACGCCGCTCGACTTCGCGATGAGCAAGATCGTCTTCCAGCACATTCCGCCGGGGGAGGGCGTGCCGATCCTGCTCGGTCTCGCCCGGCGCCTCGTACCTGGCGGAGTCGGCATTCTCGACCTCCCGGTGAGATACACGGGAGGAAGCCTCCGGCGCGCCATCAGCGCGGTGCGAGGCTTGCTGCCCGCTCGCGAGCCGATCATGCCGCTACACATCTACGATCTTCAGAAGGTCAAGACGGCCTTGGCGCAGGCAGGATGTGAGACGCGGGAGCGCCTGTCGCAGGGTCCGCTGTGCGAGAAGGTGGTGCTCGTGTTCCGTCGAATGGGCCCTCCTGGATTCGAACCAGGGACCGACGGATTATGAGTCCGCTGCTCTAACCACCTGAGCTAAGGGCCCGCAACGATTTACGATCACAGCAGGGTGTCGCCCTTCGTCCCATCTTAAGCCCTTGTAAGCCGAAGTCCAACCGGCGGACGTTGGCGCCGAAATTCGCTTCGAGCGGACGGGTGACCCTGTTTCCAATGTTCGAACGAGAAATGTCTGACCATCGACAGGATGATCAAGAATCGGTCTTTCATTGCAACCGCCTAATGCTCCCGACCGCTTCCCAGCCCTACCTCGAAGGGAGCGTTGACCACGAGACGATAGCTGTATTCCCACTCCGAATGCCCGAGTGCGATGCTGCGGAGGTCGTCGAACTGGTGCAGACGGAACTCGGCATCGAGCGTCACCCCTGACTCGATGACGATCCGGCGCGCAACTCCGTACTCCTGGTAGTGGCGTCTCGACTTATAGTACTGCCGGTCGACGCCTCGGGAATTGTAGCTGTTGTCGCCTTCCTCCGATAGAAAGTCCCGTCCCCACCACTGTATCGTGAACAACTCCACCCAACGGCGGGGGGAGATGGACCCGCGCACGTAGGTGCCGCGTCCCCGGTTGGGCCGATTCGGTTCGGATATGGGATCGATGCGTCCGTCGCTGGCTAGCCGGAAAACATCGAGCGAGCTCACGCCCAGAACCGGCAAGTCGCCGGCCAGTCGGGCGCCGAAGGCCATCGCCTGATTGTTGGTGACAGGCACCCCTGCGCTGTGGAGCTGCCCACCATGATGAAGGCCGTGGCCCTGAAACTCGAAGCTGAGGAAGGGCCTCGGACGAACATGAAGGAGGAGACCATAGTCAAAGATTTCTCGGCTGTCTCTGGTGTTGGGATGCTGCCAATCGACGAACATCTCACCGCCGATCCACCCATGGTTCTCGCGCCATTGCAGCCCATACTCGACCGGACGGGTGAGCTCCAGCGTCATGACCTCGAGCGGCTCGAGATACCCGTGCCGATTCTCAGTCACGAGCGTACCCAGGGCCCCGAGCGAGGCCTGCGTGTGAAACCGGAAACCGAGCAACGGCTTCACCTCGTCGAGAAAGTCGCTCCGGCCGCTCCGATGATCCGCGTAAACCCCCGCGATAACCTCCGTCCGCGGACCTGGCGCCGCGGAGAGATAGGTCTGCATCTGGGCGCCGAGGATAGTCTGGCCCACTCGATAGGGATTGAAGAACTCGGTGTTGTCACCATAAAAGGTGGCGCTGCTCTTCCAGTTGAAGGCCTGGGCGTAC
>JBBRGF010000365.1:0-2389 GCA_038240975.1 Gemmatimonadales bacterium | reverse complement strand
GATCATCGCGTGGACGCGGGGGTATTCGGTCAGCAGCGCCCCACCGAGGAAGACGCCGCGCAGCGCGTTGTTCTGCGCCCACAGATCCCTCGCCTCGACATCGGAGCCGCCGCGGCCCGCCACGCCCACGCTGACGAGCGTCCCGCGGTAGGCGAGCGCGCCGATGCTGTCAACCAGGTTCTGGCCGCCAACCGAATCGAGGATCACGTCGGCGCCCTGCCCGTCGGTCAGCTCGCGCGTTCGCTCGACGAAGTTCTCGCTCGCGTAGTTGATCCCGTGATCGAGACCGAACTGCTTAAGGCGCTCCAGCTTCTCGTCGCTGGACGCGGTCGAGATCACCCTCGCACCGGCCTGCTTGGCGAGCTGGATCGCGGCCATCCCGACGCCTCCCGCCCCGGCGTGGATCAGGGCCGTCTGCCCGGCCTCCAGCTTGCCGGCAGTGAACAAGCACTCCTGGGCCGTCCCGAACGCGACCGGGACGCACGCGGCCGGAGCCGCCTCCAAAGCGTCGGGGATCGGCCAAGTGGACATAGCGGGAACGGCCCGCTTCGAGGCGTGCGATCCCGCCATGTTCAGAGTTACGACCCGGTCGCCGGCGGCGCGGTCCTCGACGCCGGTGCCGACCTCGACGATCGTCCCTGCGGCGAGGTACCCCACGATGTGCGGGACTGACGGTGGCGGCGACCCGGCGCGGGCCAGCAGGTCCCCGCCTTCGATGCTAATCGCCTCGACGTCGATCAGCACGCAGCCGTCGGGGCAATCTGGATCGGGTACGTCCTCGTAGCGAAGGACGTCGGGGCCACCGTTCTCGTAGATCACCGCCGCCTTCATCCGGCCCCGACTCTAGTCAAGGCCGGCCGCCCGCGATCTGGGCGACGACCTCTGCGCGCGCTGACCGCCAGCTGGCGACGAGAGGCTTCCGCTCCTCGCGCAAAGCGGAAGTTCAACCCGGAGTGCCACCCTTTTTTGATCAATGGCCTGACGCGGCCCCCGCTGCGGGTCGCGGCCTGAAAAGTGGGCGAGCTGCTACTCCGACAGCCCGGCGGCTTCGAGGGCCTCGGCCCGATCCCTGAAAACCCTCACGCGCGAGAGTTTGCCGCAGTCGAGTTCGTACAGGTTCGTAAGCGGGTCTCTCTGCCGAAAGCCGCGCTCGGACTCCCAGTGGAGGGTCAGCCGAGCCAGTACGCGGTCGTCGTCAAGCGGCTGCAGGCGCTCGACCTCCAGCTCAAACCTGGTCGTCCCTTCGCTGATGCCGTCGAACAAACCGCGGATTCCCTGTTCACCGCGGCTCGGTCCATCGATTTGCGCCATCGGGTTGATCAGCTCGAAATCGGGCGTGCAGAGCGCGAGGTACGCGTCGACGTCACGCTCGTTGATCGGGGTTATCGCACGGTTCACAACCTCCACGTTCTCCTCCGACATCGCCCGCGCAGTATCTCGCCCTCGCGTGGGGGTTGCCAGCGCCAGGACTCCCAGGAGCCGTGGCACTCAACTCTGGCGGGCTGCTCCCTTCGCGTGAAAGCGGAAGCCAGCGCTTCCCACCCTGGCTGCGATCAGTCGGCGCGATATGAGACCAAGATGAGACCACGACCACCCGGAAACATCCGGACGGGCACGGAAAGCACCGGAACGCCGGATTCGGACCGCTGCCCGCATCCGGCTCTGCAATGGGAAGAACCCGGTGTCCTCAGGAGAAGACCGGAACGCGCCCGACAGGATTCGAACCTGTGACCTTCGGTTTCGTAGACCGACGCTCTATCCAACTGAGCTACGGGCGCGGATAGCGGAGGCGGAGCCTCCAGCGCGCTGATTCTACGCGCGTCAGCTTCGAGTTCGGCGACCAGCGCGAGCAGATCGACACGGCGCTGAACGCCTAGATCGAAACCGGCGCGCCGAGCGCGTAGGCGGCGCCAACGGCGGTCATGAATCCCTCCGCGGACTCGTCGCCGATCCGCAGCGACAGCACCGGCGGCTCCACGAACTCGGAAGTCAGCCTGCTCAGCATCCGCCCCGGCCCGACCTCGATCAGCAGGTCCGCCCCCGCCGCTGCCTCGCGAGTCGCCTCCAGGAACTGCACCGGCTCGGTGAGCTGGCGACCCAGCAGCCTCGGCAGGTCGGCGTCGGCCTCGAGCTCGGCGCCGCTCACCGTGGAGTGGACCGGCCGCGCCAGCGGCGCGAACTCCTCATGGCCGAGGTAGCGCTCGAAGACCGGCACCGCCTCCTCCATCAACGGCGAGTGAAAGGCGCCGACGACCGG
This sequence comes from Gemmatimonadales bacterium, assembly GCA_038240975.1. Taxonomy (GTDB): domain Bacteria; phylum Gemmatimonadota; class Gemmatimonadetes; order Gemmatimonadales; family GWC2-71-9; genus CAVVWJ01. Next base: position 132 of record JBBRGF010000365.1, on the reverse strand, counting down.
CAGGAGCAGGGCCCGGGCACCCGGATCGGCGCGCGCCGCGTCGCCGACTGCCTGCACCGCGTCGACGGGCCCGGAGACGACCCGGTCCTGGGGCGAGTTAAAGCAGGCGACGGCCACCTCGGCGGTCTCGGT
>JBBRGF010000364.1:0-2398 GCA_038240975.1 Gemmatimonadales bacterium | reverse complement strand
ACTGCCCCCTTCCCACGACTCGATCAGCGCTTCGGTCGGGAGATTCATGCGGAGCGTGTCGATGTGGCCCTCGTAGTCCGTCGAATCCCATCTCACACCTGTTATCTCCTCGAGCCGACGCTCCACCCATCCGAACAAGGTCGCCGCCTCGGCCAGCCGACGCTCGACGGTGAGCAGAGCCCCAACCTCCTGAACCAGCTCGGTCATGAGCAGTAGCTGGTCGTTCTGCTCCAGCGCCGAGATGGCGACGAGAAAGCGCCTTCGCGCTTCGTTGAGATCGCCAAGCCGCCGAGCGCATTGCGCGACCATCATCTCCCCGGCGGCTGCATCGACGAACTCGTCGACCTCCAGCTGGAGGGGAATCGCCTCTTCGAAGAAGGCTCGCGCGGCCTCGAAGTTGCCGGAAATGAACTCGACGATTCCGATCCCGGCGAGCCCGTGAGCCAATCCTCCCGGTGAGCCGTCGCACGGGGAGTTCTCGTCGCGGCGGACCTCGAGCGCGGGGTTTTAACACGCGTGTTACGACTGTTGCGCGGGGGGCCCTGGCAATGGGCGCGGACTGTTTACCGCCGACGCTTCACCGTGACGGTGAAGGCAGCCGTGCCTTCGTTTCCGCTCGTGTCGATCGCCGAGCAGCGGACGCCCGTGCGGCCGAGCGTGAACCAACTCCTGGACGGCGGCAGGCACGTCACCGGCAGCGCGCCGTCGACGGCGTCGTGAGCGGTCACGGTGTAGGCGACGCGGACAAGCTTCCGCCGTCTCAGGGCGCGGAGCGTCCTGTTGTAGGCGCCGGTCAGCACGGGCGGCGTGAGGTCGAAGTCGAGCCCCGGCACGACGAGCGTACCGCTCCAGGTGTCCGTCCCGGACCACGCCGGCGGACCATTCGACGCCTTTGCGAGGGTCCCTCCGCCGGAGGCGCCGGCGTACCTGCCCGAGCCGCCGGTGACCGTGAACACCTCGACCGACCGGAAGACCGGGGCCTCGCGAATAACGCACGCGCTGCCGTCGACGCGGACGTCGATCTCGCCCTTGCCGGGGACGCTGAGACGTGCCGTCGTCGGCAACAGGCGAATCGTGAAGACGTCACATCCGGGCGGCGAATCCTGGATCAGGTACGGATACGACCCGTTCACGTCGCCGAGCCCACGGACGACGCCGCTGCCCGCGCGAGCGTAGCACTCGACGGACTCTCCCGTGCCCGCCGGGCAGGCTGTCGGGGGATCCCGGATGTGCAGCACGCCCTCAAGCGCGAGTGTTCCAGCGTTTGATCGCGGCGCTGCCGCTGCGGCTCCGGAGACGAGGGTGAGCATCGGCAGCGCGACGAGCAGCAGTCGGATTGGCGCAATGGTCCACACGAGAGCCTCCTTCAGGTCGTCCTCAGTCTGGAGCGGCCCCACCGCGACCGCTCCACCACCCGCTCGTACGCGACCGACGCGCGGGTGCCGGCCTCGCGGACGGTGCTCGCGCACTCCGCGGAGAAGATGTGGAAGACGACCTCGTCTGCAGGGACGAGCATCGCGCCGACGTACTCACCTCGCGACCCTGCTCGCGCAGCTCGGCGGACGCGGTGAGCACACGGTCGCGTTGCGACTCCACGTGCGCCCGCTCGATCGCAGGGGCATAGCACTCGAGGAGGTAGGTCCTGGTGCCGTTGCCCATCGCCTTCATCGCCACGAAGTTAACAGCTCGGGCCCGGGCTTACATCGGGTGTTTTCCTACGTTCGCGTACCGCTTGCGCGTCGATCTCGGCCCGCAGCCCCGCCAGCCGCTTCGTGACCTGGCGCGGACTCAGCCCGAGAATGTCCGCGATCTCAACCTGCGAGAAACCGGCCGAGATCCGAAACGCGACTTCCCGAGTCGTCCAGCGATGAGCGTCGACCGAGGGTTCGCAAACAATCGGATCTTCAGATGGACCTTGCGGAACCGAGTCGAGCTTGTGGCTCCCTTTCGCCCCGCCTGGCTGGAGCGGAAAGAAGGGCCATGACGCGGTCAACTTGCCGCAATCACTTGCCGCACGGCATCCGCGGCGATCGGGCAAGGCCGCAACCCGGCTAAACTAGACGCTTCGCCCTCTTAGCTCAGTTGGTAGAGCACCTCCATGGTAAGGAGGGGGTCTCCGGTTCGAGTCTGACCACCCGGGGCACGCGCCTGCGGATCAACGTCTCGGCTGAGCGTCGAGGGCTCCCACGCAACTCCTCTATGACGTGCGTGTAGGTCGAGAGGAGCGTTTGGAGAGTGTGCCCATCTGCTCTGCGATCTCGGCCGGGTAGTTTGAAGCCAGTCATCAAGCGACGTGCCCCGAACAAGGTCTTCGGGCTTTGCACGTTACCGGCTCGTCAAACACCTCCGCGAAGGTGATGTATTGCTCAACACTCGGGGCAGGCGCTTTCGCTCACCT
>JBBRGF010000363.1:0-2411 GCA_038240975.1 Gemmatimonadales bacterium | reverse complement strand
CCCACTTGCCCCCGCCTGAGAATTGAGGGGGCGGCCCTGCGGCGACCGCATCAAGCACCGCACCGAACTCAGCGTCGATCTTCCCCGGGCAACCATCAAGGAAGTCGAGCGCGGGCGTTGATCCGTCCCGTGCCTCGTAGTAGACGACCGCCCAGGGTGGGCGGCGGCTGACTCTAGGCGCTTGCTCGCGCCGCTTCTTGCCGCTGCCCCGACGCCGCCCTCGTGCCATTACTGCGAGCGTACTTCCGGCTGCGGCTGGCGGAGGCCGCCAATGCCACTAGCTCGCGCTTGGTCCCACTGTGCTCGCGCACAGCCCGCTTTGCCTCGGCAGTCTTGGGAACCAGCCTCACCTCGGCGCCGAGCGCGCTTGCGATGCCCGCGATCAGGGTGAGTTCAGGTCGGGCTTGGCTGGAGGTGAAGAGTCGACGGATACTGGAGGCGTTTCTGTTGATGCGCCGAGCCAACTCGGCCTTGGAGATCCCGAGATCCGCACGTAGCGCATCTAGCACTCGGATCATGCTGTCGGTCTGCTCGAGTTCCCGCCGGGTCTGCTCATAAGCAGCCTGGTACTCGGGATCGCGCATCCGCTGCGAGCGCCGGCGCTGATGGAGGCTTGTGTCGAGTGTCTTGGGCATCTGGGTCCCCCTTAAGGGCGTTGCGTAGAAGATACGTGTACGACCGTACCATGTATGCAACACAGAGTCCAGCGGAGCCGAATACCTCCACGCGGCGGCCCGCGATGGGCCAGCCGGACCACGGGCTACATTGGCTGCATGCAGCCTTCCTCGGTGACGGCGCTAATGGAGCAGTTTCGGCGCGAACTTCGGCCGCTCAGCACGACGACCGCACTCGCCGATCTTCAGCGGACCCTCGAGGCTGCCAAGCCCCTGGACACAGGCGCCCTGATGCGCGAGGCAGTCGCCAGCGCCAAGGCGTTTGACGTGGCAAGCATCGCCAAGCAGACCCAACTCGACGTCAGGGCGCTGGACACCGGGAAAATGCTGCGGGAGCTTGCCCGCAACGTCAAGCCGCTGGACACCGGCAGGATCATTGACGAGAGCCTGCGCACCCTGCGCGCTTACGACACGCGTGACTTGATCGCCGAGGCACAGCGGAGCCTTGGGACCATCGACTTCAGCAGCCTGGCCAAGGCGGGTCAGCTCGCCTTCGCCGCGAGCCTCGCGGAGGCGGTCCCGGTCCCCCACCCTGATGTCTTCGTCGAGGAGCCCGAGGAAGACCCTGACACCACGGTGGAGGAGCTGTTTAGGTTGCCGCTGGTCTTGCTCCTGAAGATGCTCAACGGGGCGCTCATCAGCCTCCAGGCTGCGGTGGTGAGCGTCGAGCTCTCGACCAGCGTGGAGGTGCCTGACGCGGTTGAGGCCATGATCGTGAACCTGATTGCCCTCGTCACAGTCTTGACGCTGGTGGCCGAGCGGCGTTCGTCAGGGCCATAAGGCCGCGACTGCGGCGCGTCTTGGCGTGGGCGGCTGCTAACCGGGCGCCTCGCCCGCCGAAAGCGCCGCCTGCAGGCTTGACGTGTAGCTGTCGAGTTCGCCGGCCCGTAGCGCGTCGAAGAAGCCGTCGTAGTCAGCGGGGCCGAGGATGTGGAACTGGTAGCGCCGCCGTTTCTTCGCCTTCTTCAGGAGCTCGTTGAGCGTGGCGAAGTGCTCGTCGGCCGCCGCCAGCTTGCCTGCGTTGAGCGGCGAGACGTCGCCGTCCTGCTTGGTCTCGACCACGATTGCCTGATCCTTTCCCTCGAGCAACAGGAAGAAGTCCGGGTTGAAGTCACCTGGCTTTCGCTTCGACTCCGGGGTCTTCTTGTAGGAGAACTCGATTGTGTAGAAGCCGGTGTCCGGGGACTTGACCCAGGACTTCACGGCTTTGGCGGGTTCCTCGTCGAGCAGGCGGCTGACGAACCGGTACTCGGGCTGGTGCGAGGTGAGGACGATGTTCGTCGGCGACTTGAAGAGGTAGGAGTTCGTGACGCCCTCGAGCAGTTTCGGGACCGTGATCTCCTTCGCCTTGCGCAGCGCCGCCGCGTCATCTGTGTCTCCCAGCTTCTCGCTCTCCCCGTCGTAGTAGAGGCCGAGTGTTGAAGTCAGGCCAGAGATCCGCGCCGTCACGGGCCTCATCTCCTTGGTCGACACCGTCTTCATCCCAATCGGCTCGCGCTTCAACTTGGCCCCGGGCTTGGTCGTCTTCTGGCGCCGCGAGCCAAAGGCCGACAGGATCCGCTGGCGGTTCTCCTGCGTGACGGTCCCGCTCTTGTCCTTGAGGCGCCCGAGTCCGTCGGTAATCAGCTTCTGGACCTGCTTCTTCGGATAGTCCTTGGCCAGGCTGCCGCCGGTGAGCTTGTCGTGTTGGAGGAGTCGGGCCCGGACCTCCTTGACGACTTCGTCGACCGAGTAGCG
>JBBRGF010000362.1:0-2499 GCA_038240975.1 Gemmatimonadales bacterium | reverse complement strand
CTGTTCCGGGGCCGGACACCGCGAGCGAATCGGAGGACGGGACCGCTGCCGTGCTGTCGGACGTCGTGGACCGGGCGTTCCGGCCGCCTCCGCACGATGCTGCCGAGGCGGCGAGGGCCATGGCGAGCCAGCGGGTCATTTTGGCATCATGAGCTCGATGGTGTCGGGCGTGCCGTCCTCGGTAACCGCCAGCACTTCCCGTGCCCCAGGCGTCTGTCGGAGGTAGCGCAGCCAGAAGATGAGCGTGGCAAAGCCCGTGATCGCGCCGCACAGGGCGGTGACTGCGAGCCCCTGCACGGGATCCGGCATCTTCATGGCGATGAGCGCGCCGCCGACCGCCCCGAAAAACGAAGCTGCCCACGCCAGAAACGGCGTGAGCAGCCATCCGAAGACACGGAAGAGTATCCTGATCCATCGCATCGGTCAGCCGCCGCGCGTTCCCAGGGCGGACAGAGCCGTGGCGAGTGCGACTCCGGGAAGGAATGCTACGCCGAAGGTCGGGAGGTTCCAGCCCGCGCCCGGCACCCCGATGATCACGGCAACGGCAGCCGCGACGACGGCGCACACGACGACGGTCGCGAATGCCATGACGGCGGAGGGTTGGCCGCGCTTCACGCTCTGATTCGCGAGCAGCCAGGCGCCCATCCACGGAAGGAAGGTGCCGGCCATCCACCATACCGGGTGATACCACCAGTTGCTCCCTCCGCCGACTTCGAGCCAGCGGTTGGAGTACGTGCCGATGTTCTGGAGAATGGTGACGTCGATCAGGAGGAAGACGACGGCAGCCGAAAGTCCGATGCCCGCCGCGCCGGCGATGCCATCGATGGTCCGCGCCCGGGTCCAGAGTCCCGGGAGGAGGATGACGGCGGCGACGCCGGCGAGGAGGACGATTGCGAGGACGATGGTCTCGACCGGCCCCGATGGCAGGAAGCGCGAGGCGAGGGAGAAGATGAGGACGGCCATGGCCTCGATGAGTCCGAGCTTGACCGCGCCGCGGACGATCGAGGGAACATCGTTAACATCGCGTGCCGCGTGAAGTTCCACCGCCGGGTGCATGCACCGCTCTCCGAAATTGGGGTCGATGGAGAATCATACCCAAGCGGCAGCGGCTCGGCCAAGGGGCTTGCACGGGCTCGCATTACCTGCCCCACGCGAGCACGACCGCCACGTCCGTCACCGCCCACACGGCCAGCGCCCGGTACATTCTCTCCTGGTGCTCCACCGACGAGAGCGCAGCCGCCCTCCCGCGCCAGGGCACCAGGACCGCCGTCCACGCCGCCGCCGCAAGCACGAGCAGACCCCACCGCCACCCGTCTGGCTGCACTCGCCAACCCGCCCGAAGCCCGCCTGCGCCGAACAGGATGAACGCCACGAGCGCCATTCCGAGCGCCGCGTCGAGGCTTCGCGCGGGGCCGAGCGCCGAGGCGAGTGTGCGGTCGCCCCTCCGCAGGTCCTCCTCGACCTGGTAGAGCTGCGTGAGCGGATAGAGCGCGGCGAAGAGAGGACAGAACGCCAGCAGCACGAGTCCGCGAGCGCGGTCGACTGGAATGCCGGTGGCCGCCCACCCTGCGTACGGTGTGAGCGTGCCGAATCCCCACATGTTGATCAGCCAGTCGGCACCCGCCACCGCTTTCAACCGGAAGGGCGGCACCGAGTAGAGTATCGAGAGGCCGAAGCACAGCGCGTACGCCACCGCGTACCCGGCGGGCAGGGCCAGCGCGGCGAGCTGGCCGGCGATCATGAGGGCAAGACTGAATGTTGCGAGCCGGACCGGTGGAGGAGGTGGCTGCCGCAGGTAGGCGACGTCTCCCTCGTCGCGGTCGAAGGCGCTGTTGAGGGCGAGTGTGCCTCCGTTGAGACACACCACCCAGAGCACGCCGCCGAGCAGCGCCGGGAGACCGTGGCGTCCCGAGAGGAGTCCGGCGACGCCGACGGCGAGGAGATAGCCCACCACGGTGTGCGCGGCCATGATCGGCCACTCGGCGGGCCTCAGGTGCAGCAGATAATCGAAACGACGTCCGAACAGCGCGTAGCCGGCGGCGCGCGCCCGCGTCACCATTCCAGGCCGAGATGCACGGCGGCCAGGCGGAGTCCATGCAGGGTGAGATCGGGATCGGTGCGCTCGATCGTGGATGAGAGCGGTGCAACCACCGACGCGAGCCCTCCGGTCGCCACCACCGCCGGCCGGCCTCCTCCCGGCCACTCGGCCACGATTCTCCCGACGATCCCGTCCACCGCGTCGACGGTGCCGTAGACCACGCCCGACTGAATGCACTCCTCGGTGCGGCGGCCGATCACGCGCGCCGGAGCGCGCAGCTCGGTGGCCGGCAATTTGGCGGTGCGCCGGGTAAGCTGGTCGGCCGCGGTGCGTACGCCCGGCATGATGACTCCGCCCAGAAAGCGGGCATCGGCCGTCACGCAATCGAACGTCGTCGCGGTGCCGAAGTCCACCACGATGGTATCGGCGCGATACAGCTCGACGACCGCCAGCGCATTCAC
>JBBRGF010000361.1:0-2519 GCA_038240975.1 Gemmatimonadales bacterium | reverse complement strand
CGATCGGACCGGAATCGTGCAATAGTCTCAGGCCACGAGGGAGAAATTGCGTGGCGGAAGAATGGCCCGGTCCTGCCGCGGGTCAATGAAGGTCTTCTTGGGCTAGGCCTTAAACAAGCGAGGTTTTGGCCCCGGATTCCGAGTCGATTACTCCTTGCAAGGGTACGGACGGCGATCAGTGGGACGCCGCCGCCCCGTTACTCCACAACCTGATTCCGGTCATCTTCACCTCGCTCTTCTGCCTCGCGGCTCTTGGCGCCTCGGTTGACCGGGACATCCAGATCCCGGCTTCGCTCCCACTGGACTTCAGCACCGCAGGGCATGAACCACTCGCAGGAACACCCCTTGCCACTCGTTCCACGACAACAACCGATACAACACTCGGTGGCCACCTCGGACGATCTGGCAGGGCATCAGGATGATCGTGTTCACGAACCGCTTGAACTCCATCCGCAACAGACCCCGCTTCTGCTCGCGATGAACCTCCTTGTGCCGCGGGTGCTCCGGGACCGACAGTGCGAACCATGCCTTCAGGTTCCACGCCAGGGCCGTCATCACCATGTACGCCCAGTTGCTCACCAGGTTATCCACCGCCGCGCGGAGCGCGTGGGCGCCCCCCTTGAGCTGCGCGATCAGGTCCTCCTGGTCGCACCGGCCGTTGGCCTTGAACACCAGATCCCGCCCGGTCCCCTTGCGGTCGTTCGTCAGGTAGAACCGGTAGCGGATCTCGTCGAACAGCCGTGCCTGACCCTTCTCCACCCGGATCGTCTGGCGGACGATGACCAGCCGGTAGGATTCCTGACATGCCGTCGGCCGGTAGGCGACCACGGCCACGTCCTCCCGGGTCCGGGTCAAGGTCTCGAACCCGCGCTCGCGGACGATCCGGTCCCTGACCCGCTCGGGGCGCGCCCGCGGCTTCCCTTTGGCCTTGTACTGCGGCGGCCGTCGCAGCTCGGACCAGTCCGACGCGGGCCGGTCTTCGGCGATGGCCTTGAGGTTGGGCATGGCGTCGATGCCGAAGAGGAACGTCACCCCCTCGGCGTCCCAGGCGTCGAGCTGCTTCGTCTGGGTGAAGTCGGTGTCGCCGCGGAGGTAAATCCTGCGGAACCCGGCCTCGCGGCAGAGGAGGATGGTCAGGTCGAGCTGCTCGGCGGCGCCCTCGTGCGATGGGCGATTACCGGGGCGGTTGACGATGCTGATCACCTCGCCGGTGTTCGCCAGCGAGATGATCAGCGGGTGGTAACCCCAGGTGCCGTCGTAGGCGATGTCGATCCCCTGCTTGCAGCCGGCGCCGGTGGCGACGAGGGTGCCGTCGACGTCGATGACCGCCTCGTCGAAGAAGCCGGACGGTTGCTGCTTCCAGACGGCGACCCGGGTCCGGTCGAAGACGTCCTGGAGGGCCTCGACGTCGTCGGGGGAGAAGCGCCGGCAGAAGTCGCCGGCGGTGGTCGGGTCGGGGATGCGGTCGGCGCCGATGGCGTCGAGGAAGACAACGTCGTTGCGTCGCAGTTCGATGTCGTCGAGGCAGGAGCCGTTGCACAGGGCGTTATAGGCGAAGTTGAGGACGTGGTCACTCTCGTGATACGGGAGGTGGTACTTGAGCAGGTGGAGTCGTTGGTCGATGGCCTCGGCCAGTCCGAGCTTGCGGACGAGGAGTTGTACGGCGCCGATGCCGCCGCAGCCGATGGCTTGCATCTTGGTGGCGGCTTCGTAGTGGATGTTGGTCGCGGTGATGACCGGCTCGGGCGTGGGTGCGGTGACCGGCTTGTCGAGCCGCCGGCGGATTTTCCGCTTGCCGGCGGCGTGGTGACGGTGTGGAATCGGTTTCACTCGAAATCTCCTTGTGGTCTCGGCCATCGGGTCTGTGTAGGTCGATCCAATGTGCCGGAAACGTCGGGAGATTTCGAGTTTTCAGTCACCTTCCACACGATTCAGGGCTGGGACCACGCTTGCTTAAGGCCTGACTAGGATTTCGGACCTCAAGCGACAGCAGATAGGGTGTGGAGCAGCCTTTTCATGGATTCTGGCGAGGGTGGTTCCTCACCAGACTCTCCATAAATCTTGTACTCCCACATCTGCAGCCGTAATGCACCAAACATGTCCGTGAATGTCGGGGTTATCTTGTTCTCGTACCACGGACGCTCCCTTTCGACGTGGGACCCCTCATGGCCCTTCAGGCAGTACCACAGGATCGTAAGCGAACCCACGAACCACGCCATCGGGTGCGCTCGCTCCACACTCCGCTCGCTCCATACCTGCGGATCGTGCAGTCCGAGGAACTGCTTGCTGTCGAAGAACGCCAGTTCCACACTCCATCTTCGGCAGTATCCCAGGATCACGAAGGCCGCCGAGGCCGTAGTGTCGGTCGACACCAGCGCCTCGTCCCTCCAGTGGCCCAGCGGATCGCGGACCAGCACCACCATCACCGGATCGCTCTTGGCTCCCTTGTACCAGAGCACGTCCCGGATCGCCTGCACTCGGAGCTCTCGCGGCCCCTTCGGGAAGTCGATCGTCAGGAG
>JBBRGF010000360.1:0-2591 GCA_038240975.1 Gemmatimonadales bacterium | reverse complement strand
CGAGCGAGGTCAATGGGAAGCCGCCTTAGGGGGCACATAGAATGCCGTGACCGGACTCATGCCCCCTAACTCATTCGAGTCGGATGTGGCGCGGGCCCGTCCGTGTGCCGGGCCTGCTCATGAACATACCGCCTGCAAGCGTGAAGGAGAGTCCACGTGACCGGCGACGTCAGCCAGCCTACATGGGACTTCAGGCAGCCGACCGCGGTTCAGATGCGCGTGACACTCGTCGAGATCGAGCCAGCCATCTGGCGGCGTCTGGTCGTGCCGCGCAGCTTTCATCTCGGGCAGTTGCACCACGTCATCCAGGCTGCCTTCGGTTGGCTGGACTACCACCTGCACGAGTTTGAGATCGGTGGACTCTCGTATGGCGATCCTGATCAGATCGGGTCGCCTGAGTTCGTCGGCGATCGGCACGGCCTGGACGAGTCGATGGTGCAGCTGCTCGACTTCAGCCGGGCCGAGCAGATCGGGTTCGTGTACGTGTACGACTTTGGTGATCAGTGGCTGCACAGGGTCGAATTCGAGCGCCAACTGGTGCTCGAGCCTGCACCGCGCGCTGCGACGTGCGTCGAGGGCGCGCGGGCCCGTCCTCCTGAAGACGTGGGCGGTGTTGGCGGGTACGAGAACTTTCTGGAGATCATCGCCGATCCGACTCACTCTGAGTACCAGGACACGAAGAGGTGGGCTGGCGGTCGTTTCGATCCCGAATGGTTCGATCTGGCAATGTGCGACAAGGACGTGCGCAACGCCCTTCGCGCGAATCGGCACATGCGCCTGCACCAGCCATCGCCTCGGCGTGGGAAAAGAACCTCCCAGACATGAAACGAGGAGGGCGAGCCCGGGTAAGCCCATGGTCGCCCTCGCCGCCATCCCCGCTCGAACCGGCAGATCACTCGCGCAGGTTTCCCATGGGCGGCACGGGCGGACGAGCCGGGGGCGGCCGGCTAGTTTTGCTGAGCGATTGCCGTAATCTCCGTGGCTCCGAGCGACTCCGCTTGACGCAGCGCATCGAGAACGTCGGTGGCCTCGAAAAAGCTCTCTGCCTGGAATCCAATCTCGTAGCGCTGCCGGGCGCCGCTACGGGTGCGAGACGAAGCTCGACCAGCCCGCAATGCCTGCGTTGGTGTGGCGGTCGTGCGTTCGGCGACACTGGGGGTAGACCTCCTGGCTGTGCGGGCGCTCGCACGGGGCGTTGCTCCCGTGGAAAGACGCGATCGCGTGCCGGCCGGGGGCTTCGCCCCACTGGATTTCGACTGAGGCGCGAGACCAGTCCGTCCTCGAAGCGCCACGCCATGTCGTTGCACCACACGGTACAGCGATGAGTCTCCGATCCCGAACCGCTGGCGGATCTCCGCGGTCGACGTGCTGTTATCGGCGTAGAGCCGAGCAATCTCGCGCTCTTCGTCGTGGCTGATCCTGGGCCGTCGAGAACCACCTCGCCGAGTGGTGCTGGCCGGCAACTCCTGGCCGGAATGTGCTGAACGGTCTTCCCCGGTCTCGACAGTGCTCAAGTCAATCTCCTTTGCGATTTGGACACCCTGTGTCCAAGCTCGTCTAGCCAGCATAGACGATGGGCGACGAGCGCTACCCAGGCCGGATCGACTTCCCCCACAAGGTGGGCGTCAGGGTGTTCGGAGGACGCGGTTGACATTGCCGTCGCTTCACAGATGAGCGAAGTTGGGCGCAGTTCGGAACAGACATGGAACGTATCGCCACTTACCTGGCGCGAACCGGTCCGGTCGACTGATTGTCCCGTCCGGCGCGCAACAGGAAGTGGCGGTAACCCCAACCGGCCTCCTGCGTGAAGCGCACGTGGACGACCGACAGTCCCTCGGCTGCGAGCCAGTCGAGCACCTGGTCGCGGCCCGGGTAGTAGTGATAGCCCGCGACGCCGCCTTCGGTCACCTCACCACACACTGACCTGCCCTTGCGCGACAGTGCGTCGAAGGTTTCGTCGATGGCGGACTCGTCGGCTTCTTCCACGCTCATGTACAGATATCCGCCTGGGCGGACGGCGCGCTGCAAGTTCGACAGCACGCGGGGTCAATCTTCCGGCGGGACGTTCTCCACGGCGTCAATGGTTAACACGGCCTCGAACGTATGTCGGTACGAGATGTCCTGCAGCGACATTCGCTCGAGCGAGGCGGCGAGGCCGCGCGCTCGTGCCTGATCGAGCATGCCCGCAGATTGATCGCTAATTGATCGCTGCGGGCGGTTATCGTGCGGCTCGACCTGCCGCTCTGGACGCTCCTGCGTCGCGTGTGGTCACGTACCGTCCATCGAATCGCTAACGGGGAAGGAGACGGGACTTGGCGGGAGAGTTCGAAGGCAAAGTGGCCATCGTGACGGGAGCGGCCGGCGGGATCAATCGAGTCATCCTGACCTGCTTGGCCGAGGAGGGCGCCACATGCGTTCTGGTCGACATCAACGACGATTGGGGCGAGTCGTTGGCGACCATGTTGCGCGGCCGTGGCCTCGAAGTGATGTACAGCCGGACCGACGTCCGCGACGGCGAGCAGGTGAAAGCGATGGTGGCGCGGGCGGTGGAGACTTACGGCCGCCTCGACATCCTGGTCCACGGCGCGGGT
>JBBRGF010000359.1:0-2594 GCA_038240975.1 Gemmatimonadales bacterium | reverse complement strand
ACTACTACAGCTTCGTCACCCTGACGATGGCCGCGATGGGCGCCGGCTTTCAGGTGCCGGTGGCGATCCTCGCCGCCGTCAAGCTGGGGATCACCTCGCCGGAGAAGCTGCGCAAGAACCGCCGGTACGCCGTCCTCATCATCGCGATCGTGGCGGCATTCCTGCCGACGATCGATCCGGTGACGCTCCTGCTCGAGATGGTCCCGATGCTGCTGCTGTACGAATTCAGCATCCTGCTCGCCGTGTGGGTGGGCAAGCAGAGCGACGCATCCTCCGACGACGAGTCGGCGGAAGCTCCCTCCGCAGAAGCCCCGTAGCTAGTAGCCACTAGTCTCCCGGGACGCATGCTTTTCGACCTCCAGGGCAGCAAGCGCCGCCGGCGCATGGTGCAGGTCACTTTCGCGGGGCTGGCCATTCTCATGGGTGGAGGGTTGGTGCTGTTCGGAATCGGCGGAGACACCTCCGGCGGCCTCTTCGACGCCTTCAGCGGCAACAAGGGCGGCAACGGGAACAGCCTGGTGCAGAAGCGGGTCGACAAGAACGAGGGCAGGCTGAAGCTGAACCCCCGAAGCGAGGCCGTCCGCAAGGCGCTGGTGCGCGACTACTTCCAGCTCGCCACCTCTCAGGTCGCGAGCACCCAGTCCAGCTATCCCAAGGAAGCCAAGGGCGACCTGCGCAAGGCCGCGGCCAACTGGAATGCCTACCTCGCGCTCGAGCCGAAGAAGCCGGATACCTCGCTGGCGAGGCTCATGCTCCAGGTCTACGACCCCACGGCGCTCGCCAAGCCCAAGGACGCCCTTGCGGTGGCCCGGCTCATCGCGGAGAACGAGGAGAAGTCGCAGGCATACCTGAACCTGGTCCAATACGCCGCGCTGGCGGGCGACACCAGGCTGGCGAACCTGGCGGGGCAGAAGGCCGTGGACCTGTCGCCCAAAGCCCAGCGCAAGGCGGTGAAGGCGCAGGTCAAGCAGCTGAAGGCGTCCAAGCCGCAAACCCAGGCGCCATCCCAGGGCCAGGGCGGTGCGGCCCAACCCTAGCGCGCCAGAGGCGCGCTAGAGTGGCGGACCGCGCTTGCGGCAGATGTGCCACGACCAGGAGAACTGAGTGAACTTCCACATCCAGGACGAGGAGATCGACGGCGAGACCCACGTCATCGAACTGGGCGGCGAGATCGACCTTTACACGGCTCCCGAGTTCAAGGAGCGCATGATCCAGTTGATCGACGGTGGCAAGAAGCGGATCGTCGTCGACCTCTCGAGTGCCACCTTCATCGACTCCACCACCCTCGGGGTGCTGGTGGGCGGGGTGAAGCGCCTGCGCCCGGCGGGCGGCGCGCTCGCGCTGGTCTGCACCGATCAGAACATCACGAAGATCTTCGAGATCACCGGCCTGGACCGCGTCTTTTCGATTCTCGACACCCGGGAAGAGGCGCTAAAAGCCCTCGACTCCGCGAGCGGGTAACTACAATCGGATCCGGCCCGCAGGGGGCCGAAGCGTTTCACCAGGGCCGTTAGCTCAACTGGCAGAGCAGGAGACTCTTAATCTCAAGGTTGAAGGTTCAAGTCCTTCACGGCCCATCATCATCGTCGCCTTTCCGTGCGCCCGCCGGGCCCCGGCCCGACCCACTAGCCTTGAGGGCGTGATCGTTTCGCGCCGATCGGAGGCTCTCACCGCCCCGGAGCGTCAGCCCGGCTCTCAGGCCGATCTCCATCTGTCCGCTCCGGCGGACGGGCTGCCGATGCCCGCCGTCGAAGGCGTCGAGCACCGCTTCGTCGCCGTGAACGGCGCCCGCCTGCACTACGCGGCCGCCGGCCGGGGAGACCCGGTCGTCCTGCTTCACGGATGGCCGCAGCACTGGTGGGCCTGGCGGAAGGTGATCCCCGCCCTTTCGTCGAGGTACCGGGTGATCTGCCCCGACATCCGCGGCTTTGGTTGGTCGGAGGGCGGCTTCGACTACAGCCTCGAGCAGCTCGCGGCTGATCTCGTCGGCCTGCTCGACGTGCTCGGGATCGAGCGCGCGCGATTCGTCGGCCTCGGCTGGGGCTCTGAGATCGGCTACCACGCGTGCCTCAACTGGCCGGGCCGGTTCAATCGCTACGTACCGGTCGGCGGGGTCACGCCCTGGTCGAGCGGAGTCGCCGCGCCGCGCCTCTACCTGCGCTCGTGGCACATCTACGCGCTCGGGCTGCTCGGCACCTACGCGACGACCCGCCTCGGCGTGCCGGGGAGGGCGCTGCGCACGTGGCGCCACCAGGGTCGCTTCACCCCGGCAGAGGTCCAGACCTATCTCGAGCCCCTGCGACGGCCGGTGTCGGCCGACGCCACGCGCCGGCTGTATCGACACGTGCTGCTCCACGAGTTGCCCCACTACATGCGCAGTAGCCATGCGGCGCCCCTGCAGGTGCCCACGCTGCACATCCACGGCGAGCAGGACCCGCTCGCCGGAGGCTCGCTGCACAGCCCCCGCAGGGGCGCTCCCGACACGCAGTTCGAGGTTCTCCCCGGGTGCGGGCACTTCGTGGCCGAGGAGAGGCCGGCCGAGCTTCTGGATCGTCTGACCGGATTCCTGACCTAGATGGTTGATTCCAAATTCC
>JBBRGF010000358.1:0-2609 GCA_038240975.1 Gemmatimonadales bacterium | reverse complement strand
AACCGCTGAATCTCAGCCGCCCTCTCGGGGGGTAACAACACGTTGCCCTTCGGCCAGAGAACTTCGGCGATGGTGAGCGCCGAGGTGACGATGCGGAGCTTGCCTTCCTCGGCCTCGCGAAGCACGGCCTGACAGGGGCCGAGCTTGTCCGCCTCCTTATTGAGTACGCCGAGGAAGCACACCGTGTCCCAGTAGCGGTCGTTCACGAGCCGCGCATGATTCCGCGAATGTCCGCCACGCTCGGCAGTTCGCTCTCCGGTGGGAATACGCGCAGTTCGGCGACCTCCACACTTACCTTCTCGCCCGTCTTGCGCCTGCGGATCACGCCCCGGACTCCGACCCGCTTGCCGAACGCGGCAAGAATCTCGTCCAACTCGACGCGGGTTCCGAACTGACACTCGACACGCCGGTTCGTCAACGAGTCCCAAACGTAGAACCTGCGCCGGTCGTGAACGATCAGCCCCTCCATGCGACCCTCAACCGTCCCGAACGATTCGACCTGCGCCCCGATGATCTCATCCACGTTCGCGACGAGCTGCTTCGTCACGGACACGTCCACGCGAGCGTTCCCCTCCCGGTTCTTGGCGCGGATGCGGACAGCTCTGACCTCATCCCCTACGGAGTTCGCGAGTTCCTTCGCCCGTTCCAGCGCCGCGTCCGAGAAATGCGGCGGCCTCTCGGCACGAGCCTGGATCGCCGCCATGCCGCTCGCGATGGCGTCCGTGATCCGGTCGGGCAAGTCGGGCGACACATCATCACGAGTTCGCTGAGGAGCGAGATCGAGAGTGATGTTGCTGTGGTGAACGTCAGCGATGACCCAACGCACGACCTCGTGCCCTTTCGCCTCCACGCTGTCAGCTACCTCACGGATCAGTCCGGTGAGAGACCCAGTGAGTTGGTGGAAACGCCCGATGGTCAAATCCTGCGCGTCGATTTCGACGCTCAGGCTCGTCTGTGGAGAAGGGGTAGTCACGCGACCTCCGATCCGGGCCAAACGGAGGCTATGCCGTCCGACCGGCCTTGTAAAGTTGAACGTGGAAGTCGTGTAGAAAAGAGGGCTCCCGCGAAGTTTGCGCTTCCGGGAGCCGTGACCAAACGAGGTACAAGCTCGAATGGCAAGTCAGAACGTAGCACTCAGGCGTGACGGACTCGCAGAATCCGTCGCCACCTTCCTTGACTCCCCGGAGCTTCGCGATCTGATCGCAGAGCTTGACGGCCTCCAGTGGACAGGGCGCAAGGGGTACGGCGCTCGTGCGCTGCTCGGCGCGTGTCTCGTCAAGAGCGTGTACGCGATCCCGACGTGGAGCCGAACGGCCGCGCTGATCGCGGAGCACGCCGCGTTGCAGGTAGCGCTCGGCGACACACACCCGAGCGTGTACGCGATGTACCGCTTCGCCACCAAGCTGCGCGAGAACCGCCCGGCGCTCGACGCCTGCTTCACGGCGCTCGCCGCATCCCTACGGCGGGAGCTGCCCGAGTACGGCGTGGACGTGGCTATCGACTCGTCCGACCTCCCGGCCTACGCGAATGGACAGCGGTTCCTGACGAAGAACGGCCCGGAGCGGGAGCGGTACTCCGACCCGGACGCCTCCTGGGGGCACCGCTCCGCCGTGAGCACCCGAAAGGGCGGCGGCTTCTACGGGTACAAGCTCCACGGTGCCGTGTGCGCCGTCACCGGTCTCCCGCTCGCCTGGAAGGTCGAGACTGCGCGTAACGCCGACGCGCCGCTCGCGCTCCCGTTGCTCGACGCGACGCTCGCCCTCGGGTTCCGGCCCGAGACGTGCGCGATGGACAAGGGTTACGACTCCGGCCCGATCCACGACGGATGTGAGGAGCGCGACTGTCGGCCCATCGTCGCTCAGATCAAGCACGCGAAGTCGCGTACCCACGACGACGTGCCGACCTGCAAGCACGGCCGCTGGGTTTTCGCCGGGGCCGACTTCAAGCGGAACCAAACGAAGTGGCGCTGCCCCGAAGCCGCCGCCGCGAGCAAGGGGCAGTTGAAGATCGCGTGCTCGCCCGCGTCGGCCTGGATCAAGGCCGATCGCCGGAATCCGCTGATCCCTCGAAGTACCAAGCGGTTCGGTGATCTCTACCGTGGCCGCTCCGCTGTCGAGCGCGAGTTCGGACGGTTGAAGCACGAATACGGATTGGCACCGCTCCGCGTTCGTGGGATCGAGAAGGTCGCGCTTCATGCCGACCTTTGCATCTTGGCGCGGCTCGCGCAGGCGCTCGCCCGAGCACGGGCCAGAGCCGTGCCGCTCGCGGCGTAACGCCGCCTCTCTACACTCCGAAGCGATGCTCGACCGGGCGACTTCCCGCACGCTCCCGCTTGTCAACCGCGTCGCCGACCTCGCCCCGGCCGCCACGGGATGCTGCAACGCCTGCCGAACCTGCCTTACGACCAACGCTTTCGGCCTCCTCGCCACGGTCGGAACCTTTCTCGTCTCACCATTCGCCCGTTTCGCTAGACGAATCGCTAGACCCTCCTAGAGGTCTAGCTCTGCTCTTCGGTGATGCCCGCGTCGGCGGCGCGGGCGAGCTCGTCGTCGGCAAGCTCGCCCTCCACGTCGGCGCTCGACGGCTGGAGCTCGCCGGCGTCGAGCAGG
>JBBRGF010000357.1:0-2641 GCA_038240975.1 Gemmatimonadales bacterium | reverse complement strand
CATCGCCGTTCTCTATGCGCCCGACCGAGGAGAGAAGACCCGGAAGCAGCTCAAGCGCCGGCTCCAGAAACTGCGCGACGAGGCGGAGGTCGGATTGGACAAGGCCGGAGACCGGACTCGCCGTGAGATGGCGCGAAGCCGTCGCCGGCTGGAAGCCGGGCTCGATAAGGCGGCCGATCGTGCGCGGGATATCCTGGACTAGGCCCAGGCTACTTCTTCCCGCCGATTTTCTTCAATAGTTCGGCCGACTGCCGGTGGTACATCGAGTCCATGATTTCCCGGTCGGGGAGCGTCGCCACCTGGTGCAATTCTGCCCTGGCCTCCGCATACCGTTTCCGATCGGCGTAGATCTCCGCCAGCTCGAGCCGGTGATAGATGCGGCCGGGGTCGAGCTCGACGGCTTTTTCCATGTTGGAGATGGCTGCCTCCCACGACGCCTTGCCGAAGACCCCGGCGCCGAGAAACTTCTTCGCGAAAAACCGGCTGATGCCCGACAGGCGCATGATCTCCGCGTTCCAGCGTCCGAGAATGTGATAGGCGCCGTCGTACTTCGGATCGATCGCGATGGTCTTGAGGGCCTCGTCGCGAATCACCGCCGCACGCCGAATGCGGTCTTTCTTTCCCATGGTGAGCGAGGCGCGGCCGATGGCCGCCGCGAGCGCGAAGTGACCCTCGGCTCGCGAAGAGTCCGCCGCCACGGCCCGCCGCGCGAGCGTTTCGGCCTGGGCATAGAGCGAGTCGCGGAGCGTGCTCTTGACGCTGTCGGGAATCAGCTCGCCTTTGTCCATGAGTGCGACAGCCGCCTGCCAGTTGGCCTCGTAGGTGGTAGAGTCGAGAGCGAGCGCGGCGTTGAAGTGTGACAGGCCGGTCTCGACGTCGTGGGACTGCATCGCCGCAACGCCCATATTCACGTGGTCGTGCACGTCCTGCGCCGGGGCGGGAGAGACGTGTGCCAGCAGCAATCCAGCAGAGAGGGTGAGGAACGGCTTGGACACTGGCGAATTCCTGGCGTAGGTTGCCGAATGGTTATTCCAACGCTCATCGAGCACAAGCGCGACGGTGGCGCGCTCACGCCGGAGCAGTGGGCCGGCCTCATCACCGAATACACGGCCGACCGGGTTCCCGACTACCAGATGGCCGCCTTGTTGATGGCGGTCGTCTGGCGCGGGTTGACGCCGCAGGAGCTGGCCGCCCTCACCGATGCCATGCTCGAGTCGGGAGACCGTCTTCGCTTCGACGGCTTCGCGCTGCCGAGAGTGGACAAGCACTCGACCGGTGGCGTCGGAGACAAGGTATCTCTCCTGCTCGCGCCCATGGTCGCGTGCTGTGGAGCGGCGGTACCGATGATGTCGGGCCGCGGTCTGGGCCATACGGGCGGCACCCTCGACAAGCTCGAGGCTATTCCCGGATTCCGCACCGGACTGTCGCTCAAGGAGGCGCGGGGGCAGATCGATC
The DNA here is from genome assembly GCA_038240975.1 of Gemmatimonadales bacterium. Lineage (GTDB taxonomy): Bacteria > Gemmatimonadota > Gemmatimonadetes > Gemmatimonadales > GWC2-71-9 > CAVVWJ01. Next base: position 1,186 of record JBBRGF010000357.1, on the reverse strand, counting down.
GACTCGGCTGCGTGATGCTGGGGCAGACGCCCGAGATCGCCCCCGCCGACCGGCGCCTCTATGCTTTGCGCGACGTGACGGCCACGGTGGAGTCCATTCCGCTGATTTCGGCCAGCATCATGTCGAAGAAGCTCGCCGAGGGGTTGAATGGGCTGGTGCTCGACGTGAAGACGGGAAGCGGAGCGTTTCTCCCCGAGACCGCACGGGCGATAGAGCTCGCGCAGACGATGATAGGACTCGGCGAGGTGCGTGGCTGTCCGACGGTGGCCCTGCTCACCTCGATGGATCGGCCGCTGGGGCGCGCCTGCGGCAACGCCCTCGAGGTGGAAGAGGCGATCGAGGGTCTACGCGGGGAGGGGCCCGCCGACCTCATGGAGGTGACATACGCCCTCGGCGCCGAGATGCTCGTGCTCGTGGGAGTCGCGTCCGACCGGGCGGAGGCGCGCGCGCGGCTCCAGCAGGTGGTCGAGTCGGGGCATGCCATCGAACGGTTCGGCCGTATGGTGGAGGCGCAGGGCGGAAACCCTGCGGTGGTCGACGATCCGTCGATACTTCCGCAAGCCCAGGCGGTCGAGGTGTTTCGTGCGCCCGCCGGAGGAGTCGTCGCGGCGGTGGAGCCTCGCCGCATCGGCAGGGCGATTACCGATTTGGGTGGCGGGCGACGGGCGGTCGACGACACCGTCGATCCGTCGGTGGGCTTCGTGATCACGGTCAAACCAGGCGACAGCGTGCGCGCGGGGGAGCCTATCGCCTCGATATTCGCGAAGAACGACGCCGGAGTGGCGCTCGCCGAGGCGGCCCTGCGCGAAGCGATCGTGATTGGCGAGTCGGGTCGTCTCACGCCGCTGATCTCGCATCGCATCACGGGGCGGGGCGTCGAATCACTCGCGGGAGTGGGATAATGCCCTACGTCACGGGGCCGGTAGACGTGTTGCTCGTCGCCGGCGCGGTAGCCGCGACGTTCGTGCTCTGGCTGGTGCGCCACCGGCACTACCCGGGCCCCAAGCTTCACGACGCCGTACCGGACATCGACGTGGAGGAGCTCGAGGCCGCCGAACGGGAGGTGCGTGAGCTCGGCACGCGACAGCGCCCCGACGAAGACGTGCTTGGCGACGACTGGGGCCCCGGCTCGGCACGGCCCCGACCACCGGTGAGGCTGTAGCGATGTCTGCGTAAGACCGAGCAG
>JBBRGF010000356.1:0-2651 GCA_038240975.1 Gemmatimonadales bacterium | reverse complement strand
GGCGCGCTTGGAATACTGCAGCTGCTTGCCCTGGCCCTTGGCGGCCACGGTGATCCGACGCTTGATCGCCCGCTCCGTCTCGCCATCCTGCGGGGTGGCCTGCGCCATGTCGCCGCTCTTGAGGCCCGACAGGAACGGCTCGTACTGCGTCAGGTCCATCTGCCCGCGTTTGAGGAAGTAGCCCTGCGACTCGCGCTCGGACAGGATCTTGAATTCGGCCATTTCGAGGAGTATAGCCTTTTTATTCCATTTACCTCCATCAGTTGGCATGCATCTTTGCCTGCCCAAGAACTGGGGCTTGAAAACACCGAGCAGATGTGGTTTATTCGACATACTCTATGGAGCATTCGGGGGATAGTCAGTCTCAGTCCGCGCGATTCGAACGGCCACTTGGCGGGCCTCAACTCACGCCCGAGCTCGCCGACTTCCTCCGCGATCAGCACTACGCCTGCCTGACCCACGCCACCGATCGTGGCACGGTCTTCGTCCTCAAGGCCCCGCGCCTCGACATCGAGTCCGCCCGCGGGCGGGTGCCGATCGCGGTGCGCCACGAACTCTATAGCCACCCCCGCGCGCCCGTGATCCGCGCGCACCTGCGGATCCACGACCGACGCGAGCAGCCCCTAGCCTTCGAATCGTTCATCAACATCCGCGATCCCGAGCAACTGGCGGACTACCGCGACTTGGCGGGTCGGGACATCTTCCGCCTGCTGTTCTTCGACGAGGACCTGGAGCACCGCCTCTCGAAAGGGGTGCTCAACCGTGCGGGCGACGAGATGGGCAGCATCCTGGACGTGGCCGTGCGCCTGTCGCTGGGCATCCCCGCCGACTGGTACGACTTCGACACGGCCAAGGCGGAGGTGCAGCGGAGGGCCGGGCTGTGAGCGAGCGCGAGCCAACGCCGTTGCCCTGCGACATCGATCCCGACCCCTGGGACATCCAGGGCGTCGCCCGGGTCTTGCAAGCCGAAGCGATCCCCGAGCAGCACGAACGCTACGGGCGAGGCTACCGGTTCCTGCTCGGGCGAGAAGGCACGGCCGGCTGCAGTCGACTCAAGCTCTATCCCGAATCGCTCGTGGCGCGCTATCGCGGTGCCACGATTGCATTGGACCTGACCCACGTCGAGGAGATCGGCACCAGCCACGGCGCCGTGCGGATCGTGGCGCGCACGGGAGTGGCCCACGCCGTCTTCTTCCTGCTGCCCCATGATCCCCTCGGCCTCCGGCTGATCCTCACCGGCCAGATGGACGATCGGCAACCCACCAGGCCCACTAGACCGAGGCAGGGAGCGATCTCCCAGCCAACGCATCGCGATCCACTTCCCGAAAGGTCCCGCGATGACTGATGATGGCCCCGGGCGCGCAGCCCGTCGGAAGCTACTCGCGCTGCTGCGGTCGGGACGGGTCACGCCCGCGGGACGCGGGGCGCCGGATGCCGCGCCGGACTGGGCCGCGGTCTCCTGCGTGGTGGGGACCCGCCGCGACCTGACCGCTGCCAACATCAAGCGCCGCTGCGCCACCTGCGGAACGGCCGTCTTCACCGCCGTCCCCTATCCCGACGACGTAGCGGTCATCTGCGAGGTGTGCTTCGCGGAACGACCGCCGGAGGCCGAGCGCGGGCGGGGCCGCTGACCGCGCCACAAGGGTCGCGATGAACCCACAGCGCTCGCCCTTACGCGCTTCACCTCCGCTTCCAGGGCGGCAGGCAGGCAGCCTTCCAATTTCAAGTCCGGGGGCCAGGGGCGGGGGGAGACAAGCAGCGCCTACCACTACAGGAATGAGGCACGCGACCACGCAGCTTGTCCGCTTGCACAGTTGCACCTCCACGACTACCCTAGGCGCGGCGTCGCTCTGCTCGGGAGTCCCGGCTCCTCGGCACCATTCCTTCCACCCGGAGGGGCCTCATGTGCTACACGCTGCTCCCGGTGGTGCTCGCGCTATCGCTCCTCCTCGGGTGCTCGGCTGCCGCATCGCCTCCCCCGGTCGCAACGCGGGCTTCCGTCACTTCCGCCGCCACCATGCCGACAGCCCCGTCCATCCCGTCGGCGACTCCGGCCTTGAGCCCGAGTGCGACGCCCATCGCCATGGCGACGCAAGTACCGCTTGCGATCACTGCCACCCCCCAGCCCACCAACGACAGCAGCCCGCGGATCATCACGCCAGGCCCTGCCACGCCGACACCCGCTGCCGACCCAACCCCCACCGATACCTGGCAGCTGCTGGCGAAGGACCTCACCGTAGGCGGGCAACTCGTGGTTCCAGAAGCCCTCGCCGTAGATTCGGATCGAAACGTCTACCTTGCTGTCCAGGGCACGTTGCCCGATTTCGCGACGGCCAGCGCAATCCTGCGCATAGAGCACATGATCAATTCAACCACGCTGTTCGCGCCCTCATCCGACCACGCTTTCCATTTCGAACGAGCCAACGGCGTGGCAGTAGACAAGAATGGAAATGTGTATGCCTCGGACTTCGGCCGCCTTAGTGACGGAGCCCTCCAATCCATACGCAAGTTTTCCCCGAATGGTGAACTCTTGTCACAGTTCGGGCGGAAAGGCTTCTCGGTCGGAGATTTCAACGGGGTGGGCCGACTGGCTGCCGATATGCATGGAGACCTGTATGCCGCTGACTTTAGCGGGGTACAGAAATTTTCTT
>JBBRGF010000355.1:0-2654 GCA_038240975.1 Gemmatimonadales bacterium | reverse complement strand
TCTACGGGGTGGTGCCGGGGGCCGTCTCCTCGGGGTGCAACGTCCCGGAATCGGACGCCATCGCGTCGCTCCCGGGCGTGTTCATCCACGAATTCCAGCACATGATCAGCTTCAACCAGCACGTGCTCGTGCGCAACGGTGACGTGGAGGCGACCTGGTTGAACGAGGGGCTGTCGCACTTCGCCGAGGAGCTCGGCGGCGAAAACGTCGACGACGGATTCTGCACGCCGACCTTTCTCAACTGCGAGACGCAGTTCAACGGCGGCAACATCGACAACGCGTACGGGTACCTCGCCGATCCGGATACGAGCTATCTCATCGAGCCGGGCACCTCCTCGGGGACCCTGGCGGAGCGCGGGGCCAACTGGCTCTTTGTCCGCTGGCTCGCCGACCATTTCGCCACGACCGAGCCGCAGGGCACCGAGCTCACCCGGGCGCTGCTCCAGACCGACCGCACCGGCTCCGCGAACGTGGCGGCGGTCACCGGTGAGGACTTCAGCACGCTGGTCTCCCAGTGGCAGTTGGCGAACTACCTCACGAATCTGGCCGGCTTCACGCCCTCGAGCGACCGGCTGGAATACAAGACGCTCGACCTGCGAAGCATCTATCAGGCGAACTTCCAGCAGGGCGTTTTCGGCAAGCCCTATCCGCTGACCCCCGACAGCACCCGCACCGGCACCTACGATCGGGCCGGTGTGCTCCTGGCCGGCTCGGGCCGCCATCTCCGGATCATCCAACCGGCCGCCTCCGGCGAAGTCGCGTTCGTCCTCACCGACGGCGGCGGCTCCTCCACCGTGTCGAGCAACGTCAGGCCCCGAATCGCGCTCGCGCGGGTGCGGTGAGGCCCGTGTTCTTCCTCGTCGTGGTCGCCGCGCTGTTCGCGGGGTACGGCACCGCCTACCTGGCGAGCGACGACGTGCGCTACCTGACGCGCGCCGGCATCGAAGAGACGCGGATCCTCCAGGCACGGCAGCCCATCGCGACGCTCGTCAGGGACCCGCGCACCGATCCCCCCCTCCGCGAGGCGCTCGGCCTGGTGGTGGCGAGCCGCGACTATGCGGCGCGGCTCGGGCTCGAGGCGAAGGCCACCTACACCACCTACGCCGACGTCGGCCGCGACACGCTCCTGCTCGTGCTGCAGGCGGCGCCGCGCGACTGCATCTGTCCGCACACCTGGAAGTATCCGATCGTCGGCCGCATCCCGTACAAGGGCTTCTTCGATACGGAGGCGGCGCGGCGCGAGGCGGACCGGCTGGCCGCCCGCGGGTACGACACCTACCTCCGGACTTCGTCGGCGTTCTCTACGCTCGGCTGGTTCAACGATCCGCTCCTGTCCACGGCGCTCACCGGCGATTCCGTCGAGCTCGCGGCGACGGTGTTCCACGAGATCGCGCACAACACCCTCTACGTGAAGAGCGCGACGCCGTTCAACGAGAGCTACGCGCAGTTCGTGGGCTATCGCTCGGCGCAGTCGTTCTTCCGCGAGCGGGGCGACAGCCTGCTGGCCCGGCGCGCGGCCGACCGCTGGCACGACGAGATCGTCCTGGGCGAGTTCTACGCCGGATTGGTGGGCCGGCTGCAGGGCCTCTATGACGCGCACCCCGATTCGGCCGCGCTCGAACGCGGCAGGGCGGACGCCGCGGTCTGGGCCCGCTCGGAGCTTCAGGGACCGGTGGCGTCGAGGCTTCGCAGCCTCACCATCGGCCGCCTGCCCCAGCGCCCGGTCAACAACGCCCGCCTCGTCGGTGCGCTGATCTACCGGACCCGGCTCGATCTGTTCGACCGATGGTACGAGCGGCAGGGGGAGGACGTGAAGGGGAGCGTGGCCGCGCTGGGCCGGCTGATGAGCGGGGTGGAAGGCGACAGTGCCTACGTGCGGTTGCAGGCGGCGGTGGGGGATTCGGTGGCGCCCGCGCCGCGCTGAGTCCCGCCCTCCACCTATCTCCCCGAGTCCGCCTGCGCTCAGGAGCTGCTCTCAGAAGGCGGGGTGTTCGGCCGCGAGGCACTGCCGGAATCGGACGACCATCCAGGGCTCGAGCCCGACATAGTCGTGTCCGCCGCTCCGCCCGCTACGCGGCGAGTGCGGGGCGGTCGGTGAGGCAGGTCACCTGGCTCTCGCGAGCATTCCGCGCGCGTGTAGCTTTCTCGTCGGCCGCCCCGAATCCCTCCTCCATCCGGGATGCATTCATGGACACCAGCTTCGTCTCCCGCGAGCAGAACCGCCTGCTGGGCGAGCTCTCGGGATTCCTCGGGATCCCCAGTGTGAGCGCTCTTCCGGCGCACGCCACCGACTGCCGCCGCGCCGCCGAGTGGCTGCGGGACGAGTTGAGTAGCCTGGGCTGCCCGACGGTGGAAATCATCGAAGGGCCGGGGCACCCAGTGGTCTGGGCCGAGAGCCCCGCCGTGCCAAATCGGCCCACGCTGCTGGTCTACGGCCACTACGACGTGCAGCCGCCCGATCCGCTCGACGAGTGGATCAGCCCGCCGTTCGAACCGGTCGTTCGCGATGGCCGCCTCTACGCCCGCGGCGCCGCCGACGATAAGGGTCAGGTGTTCTGTCTGCTCAAGGCCTACGAGGCCACCCTCGACGCCGACCGGCGTCCACCGCTCAACGTGCGCTTCATCTTCGAAGGGGAGGAGGAGAGCGGCGGCCA
>JBBRGF010000354.1:0-2679 GCA_038240975.1 Gemmatimonadales bacterium | reverse complement strand
TCTCTTCCCGTTCGGGCGGCGCGCAGGATCACGTAGCCTAACACCAGATTTCCGACCCCGAGCCAGAGACCCGCGTGAATGGTGTGCGCCCACTCGGGCGAGCCGTGGGCCTGCCGGCCGATGAGATCCAGGACGACCATGAGTGCGCCGGCGCCGATCAGAAGTGGTCCGATCACCCAGGCCACCATCCTGAAAGGCGGGCGCAGCCGCCGGTGGGGCCTACGCGATTTCGGCGAGTTAGGCCGTTTCATGGTCGGCGACCTCCAAACGCGCCAGCATCGGCATCACCTGGGTGGAGGCGCCGGAAGGTCGGCTCGATCGACTCCCCGGTGCCCCGCGGCATGGTGATCCTGACGCTGGAAGGCGAGAAAATCGTGGATGGCGAGAACCACAGCCGGGGTGGATCCGCGAATCCGGAGCGCCCCTCCGCGAGGAAGGTCTTCGACGGTGTACGTGATCTCGGCCCGCCTCGAGGACATGACGTCGGCACCGGGTACGTCGCGGGCATGCACGAAGCCGGGAACCCTGAAGTCCCCGGCACTGAAGCTGGAGGAAATCTGCCGCATGTGTGCCCGAATCCGAGCGGTGCCCGCGCTGTCGCTTCCGTTTCTCTGAAGCTCGATCCGGCCCCCGTCGGGCCACGACTCGAAGACGTGACTGGAGGTATACTGATCGACGCCCATTGCCACCCGCCCGCGGCCCTGGACTCCCCCGAAGCCTGAATCCCTGGTACAGCCGGCGAGCGAAGCCACGAGCACCGACAAGGCAATCAGGCGCACACTACCTCCTCGAGCGGCAGGTTCGCGGCGCACAGCGGGCAGGCGCCAGGCAGCCAGATATCGTATGGCAGCCGAGCCGCGGCCACGACTGGAATCTGTCGAGCCGCGAAGAAGTCCGCGCCTGTAGCGCCGAGCACCAGCAGGGCGCCGGCAACGGCCGTCGTCGCACCGTGCGACTCGAGCTCGACGAACGTCCCCCGCAAGGCGGAGCCGGCGCTCATGACATCATCGACAATGGCGCACCGCTTTCCGAGCACGCGGCGCTCCAATGCCGCAGGCAGGTGATAGCGCGCCTGGTACAGGCCGCCTGGATGGGTCGACGTCAACCGTTCGGTATACCAGAAGTCCACTCCCAGCGACTTCGCCACGAGTTGGGACAGAAACGCGCCTCCGAGCAGCGGGCCGCAGACGCCATCGATTTCGTATTCGCGAAGCGCCGTGGCGACCCGATCCACGAATGGCCCGACTCTGCCATGATCAGCAAAGAGAGCGTCGAGGTCGAGCCACAGGCCGCTGTGGTGACCCGATTCGAGCCGGAAGTGGCCCTGTCGGCCTCCAACCAGATCGAGAAAGGGTTCCATCGGCGAGGGCACGCCGCCCCTATCTCGCGCGGATGTGTCGGTCATGCGATTGCCCCCACCTGGTCCTTGCGACCCTGACGAAGTCGACATCCCCTCCATACCTGCAGAGGAATATATTCGCCGGCTTGATGTCGAGCTGGACCAGCCCGCAGGCCTGTGCCTCGAGATAGAAGGCCATGTAGGCGAAGAAAGCGGAGAACAGAGGGGGAATGGCGGATCGGGGGGCAGCGTCGACCGTTCCGTGCTCGACTCGGCGGTGCTTCGGGGTGGAGTAGAGTCACGTGCTCGCGCAAGCTCACGGCGTTTCCCCGTTCGTCACGACGGCGGCAGATGCGTCGACCACCAGCCTCGTGCCCGCTCCTCGGTCCAGGGAGTCAGGGCTTCGATCTGGTCGAGGCGGTCGGAAAGAGCCCTGGCCGATTGCGGCCGATCATCCGGGGTCTTTGGCCAGGCATGACAACACGAGCCGATCCAGCTCCGCCGGAATCGGCAGCTCCGTGCGGCTCGATGGCGCACGCGGCTCCGTACGCGCGTGGTGAAGAATGACGCCCATTGCGGTGTCGGCTTCGAACACGAACCGACCGGTCAGCAGCCAATACGCGACGCAACCCGTCGCGTAGATGTCGGCCCGGCCATCGACCGCGGACTCGCCGAGGGCCTGCTCGGGGGCGATGAATGCCGGCGTGCCCTGGATGACGTCCTCGCGGGTGAGCGCGGCGCCGTTGTCGCCGGGATCAACCGCGGCCTTGACGATCCCGAAATCCAGGACCTTGACGAAGTCGTAGTCCTGTCCGTACCGGCAGAGAAAGATGTTCGCGGGCTTGATGTCGCGGTGGACGAGATTGCACGACTCCGCCTCGGAGAGCGAGTGGCAGACCTGTCGCAGGAGGTAGACCGCCCGCTCCGCGGGCACCGGGCCGAAGCGTCGCACCAGCGCGTCGGCATCGAGGCCGTCCAGCAGCTCCATGACATAATAGAACGCCCCGTCGCCCGCCACGCCGAAATCGAAGAGGTCGACGGTGTGCGGCGAGCGAAGCCGGGCAATGGCCTGCGCCTCCTGCTCGAACCGGCGCTGCGCCTCCGCCGATATGCCACCGCCCGCGAGGGGGCGGATGAGCTTGATCGCGGCCGGGCGCGCGAGCATGTGGTGGCGCGCTTTCCAGACCTCTCCCATCCCGCCCTGCCCCAGCCGCGTCTCCAGCCGATAGATCCCCAACTCCCTGGCGGCGGCAACCTCCCGCCCCAATCCGAAGACCACTCGGGCGCCCATATAGGCGAATCCGACGGCGAAGGCTGGAGAGATGACGGCGCGGTAGTAG
>JBBRGF010000353.1:0-2719 GCA_038240975.1 Gemmatimonadales bacterium | reverse complement strand
TTTGCCCCCATCGCAGACGAAGCAGGCGAGATTTGGGGGCTTCTTCGCCATCGCAGCAACGTGCAACTTGGCCGTATCGAGCTGGAAGGAACCGGCACGCGGAGGAAAATCAGCCTAGACGTGACAGTCGATGGGGTTAGCGGAGCCGCGCTGGGCGTGATGAGCCAAGGTGAGCTTCACGCCCTCGCTCTAAGCCTCTTCTTCCCGACGCTTCCTGAGAGTCCCTTCAGGTTTATCGTGATCGACGATCCCGTGCAGTCCATGGATCCGGCCAAAATCGATGGCCTCGCGCACGTCCTGGATCGCTCAGCCAAGAGCCGACAGGTGCTGGTCTTCACGCATGACGATCGCCTTCCGGAGGCAGTGCGTCGACTTCGCATTCCAGCGAACGTGATCGAGGTCGAACGGAAGGAAAATTCGGTTGTCGAACTGCGCCATTCACTCGACCCAGTCGAGCGATACATCGCAGACGCACGCGCGATCGCAAGTACGTCGGGGGTACCCGAAGAAGTTGCCACGCGTGTCGTGCCCGGTTTTTGTCGGATGGCGGTCGAGGCTGGCTGCCTTGTGGCGATCCGGAGGCGCCGCATCGGCCGCGGCGAGTCACACCAGGACGTCGAGGCAGCGCTGACAGCCACAACGAGACTTACCTCGTTTGCCGCGCTTGCGCTCTTCGACGACAAGGAGCGCGGAGCGGATGTTCTAAGCAGGATCAACTCCGATTTTGGGGCGCGATATGCGACAGCGTTCCAGATGATCAACAAGGGGACACATCAAGGCGTTGTTGGCAACTTGCATGACCTAATCCGCGACTCCGCAATTCTGGCGCGTCAGATCGAACAGCGGACGTGACGACTCCCGATCATCTGACGGGACTCGCGCACGATTTACTTCGTCGTAGCGAGGCAAGGACGGTCGGGTTATGGCAAAGGGCAGTCGCACTACTAGCGCGGCAGGCTCTCGAGGCCAGCATTGGATCGGCTTTGGCTACCCGAGCTCCGGGAATTGAGCGCTGCCCGGCGCGCGCTCAGCTTCTGTGCCTGCCTTCCTATGTCTCGACTGAGGTCGGGCTCGAGGCCGGATATCTTTGGAGCGTCCTCTCGCGGGCATGCCATCAGCATGCGTATGAGCTTGCTCCGACCTGGGAGGAGCTCGCGATGTGGCTTGAGCGCGTCGAGAGCGTCAACGCTGTGTTGCTGCGAACGAGCGAACCCGCAGCTTGATGCGAGTCGCCAAGGCGAGTTCTCGCCGGCGAGGCGTTAGCCCGTAGCCCTCGCGACTTCATAAGAGCCTCTCCCCGAGCATCTGGCGCATTCGCTCCTCAGCGTCATCGCTATAGAGCCAGCCGGACACCTCAAAGTCGGCGATTCGCAAGGTTGGTTCGAAGCCGTGAGCGGACGGAAGGAGATCGGCGAGCATGTCGCGGAAGGCACGCTGCATGTGGCGCCCATGTTCCGCCGGGAAGAGCGGTGGCTTGGGCTTGCCGAACCCGCCGCCCTCAAGCCGCGTCTTCTTTTCGCACTGCTCGATCCACCGTCGGATAGGAAAGGCGACCTTCGCGTGCGGCGGATAATTGCGAAGCGTCGCGGCGCGATAGGTGTTGAAGTGCTGCGTCTCATCGACTTCGAGGATGCGGAGCTTCCCATCTACGCGCAGAACAGCGTCGACCTGCCGACGTTCGCGGGGCGGCATTATCTCGGGGAGTTGAAGTCCTGTCAGGCCGCTGTAGATCGAGCACACAAGGGACCAATGCTGTCCACAGTCGTTCTCCGACGGACGCATCAACCACGTTGGGGTCTGGTCGAACTCGGCCTTAAGGATTCGCGCGACCAGTGTTGTGACCGTTCCCTGAGGCTCGCCTCGGCCCATAGAACCACCCTAAGGTTGTGGAGTCTGACGAACTGACACCAAGGGCTGTGAGAGGCCCCTGAAGCGCCACCGGACCGCCCCACTAGGATGACCTTCCCGTGCCCGAAGCGCCGTTCGTCCACCTTCACGTCCACTCCGAGTACTCGATCCTCGATGGGGCCTGCCGGATTCCGGCCCTCGCCGCGAGGGCCGCTGAGTTCGAGATGCCGGCCGTCGGGCTCACCGATCACGGCTCCATGGCCGGGGCGGTCGAGCTCTACCGGGAGGCCGGAAAGGTCGGAGTCAAGCCGATTCTCGGCTACGAGATCTACGTCGCCGACGACCGTCGCGCCCAGACGAAGGGGAAGGCGCACCTCACGCTGCTCGCCGAGGACAACGCCGGCTACGGCACTCAGCTTGCGGCGGCGAGTAATGCCTCCGCATCGCGCACGTAGCGACTCGCACCCACCGACCGGAAGAACGCCAGCGCGGCTTGCAACTGCTCGTCCAATTCCGCGAGGCAGGGTTCCAGGAGCCGCGTGGCTCGAGCGATCATCTGTGGGCTGGCGGCCGACCTCTCGGCTCGGGCGGAGGGCGACCTCTTCCGGATGGGCTGGGGGCCTTGGCCTCCTGGTATTCGTGGTGTATGACAAATGTGATACGATCGTGGCCGTGGCGGAACGGGCGATATCGCTTCGGCTGGACGAGGAGACTGCGCGTGCCCTCGAGCTCCTGATGCGCAATGGAGAGAGCCGTTCCCAGGCGATCCGAGCGGCGCTGATCGGGGAGGCGCGGCGCCGGAAGCTCGAGATTGCCGCGGCCGATGCCGCGCGCGTGGCAGCTGATCCGAAAGACCGGCGCGAGATCGCGG
>JBBRGF010000352.1:0-2740 GCA_038240975.1 Gemmatimonadales bacterium | reverse complement strand
CGGACCCGTGCCCGGTGAGATCATCGAGCATCAGGCGCACGCCGTCGGCCACGCCGCGATCCTCCTCTCAGACCGTGGTGTCCTGCTCGCCGGCGACATGCTCTCCGATGTCCTGATCCCGATCTTCGACAGTTTCCAATCCGACCAGGTGGACGCTTACGAGACGGCGCTCGACCGGCTGGGTGAGGCCGTCGAGCATGTCGATGTCCTAGTCCCCGGCCACGGCGCCGTCGCCGAGGGTGCCGAGGTTGCGGCCCGCCTCGCCGCCGATCGTGCCTACATCGACGCGCTGCGACGAGGAGAGGAACCGGTCGACGCGCGTCTGGGCGCTGCGGAGTGGCTCTCCGGCCCCCACCAGTCGAACCTGCAGCAGGCCCGAGGGCAGTAGCCTTCCCATGGCTCAGGGGTCCCTGTGACTTCCGAGCCGGTCGCCGCTCCACCGATACCCATGGGTACTCATTCGGTATCTATGGATATCGGTCATCGACCGAACACCTTCGAATAGACGCCGGCCCCTCGGTCTGAGCCTCAGTATGCCCCGCGAGAAGCGACGGGGGGCGCTTCTAGAACTCCGGGCTGGTTCCCGCCGCACGCAGCGCCAAGAAGAAGATGACGATGCAGGAGAGGGCCATGATCCCGGTCTCGCGGCGCACGATTGCGATCGCCAGCAGGCGCTGGCGATCGGGCTCGAGCGCCTCGAAGTCGGTCTCGCCGAGCTCCTGGCTCGCGGCGCCTGCCCGGGCCCCCTCGGCGAACAGGGAGACGACGAGCGGCAGCCCGCCGTAGACGTAGTGGAGATCGTTGCCGGCGTTCTTGCCGAGGAAGAGCAGCAGCGTGCCGAGCATGACCTGGACCGCGACCACCGACTGCTGAGCACGGAGCAGATACCAGAAGCCCTGGGACGCCCTCTCCTTCAGCCAGCAGTAGCCGCCCCAGGCCCCGCCGGCCAGACTGAGGAGCAGGACACCGATGCCGAGTACGAGGTGGACTGAGGTCATACGGTTATATCCATAGGTCAGAGCGGCTTTCTGATGCGGAAAAGCACTATGTGACAAAGGCGCACAAGCTGTATAACCACGGGTGAAGCCATGCTCCAGAGTTATCTTCCAGTACTCGTCTTCGCCGCTCTGGGTCTGATCGTCGGGGGCGCCTTCGTAACCCTGAACAAGGTGCTCGGGGCCGAGCGCCCCAACAAGGCCAAGGGCGAACCCTACGAATGCGGATTGCCCAGCGAGGTCTCGAAGACCTTCCGCTTCGGCATCAGCTTCTACATGATCGCAATGCTCTTCATCCTCTTCGACATCGAGGTCGTCTTCCTCTATCCGGTGGGCACGCTCGTCAAGTCGGCCGGCAGCATCTTCGTCCTGGGAGAAATCGTGACCTTCGTCGCCCTGCTCGGCGTCGCGCTGGTCTTCGTCTGGCGCCGAGGGGCTCTCGATTGGAAATAGAGCTTCGCTCTCGCCAGCTGCGCGCCCGCGACATGCTGCGCGGAACCCTCTCCGAGGCCGAGCTCGAGGCCGCCGTCAACGAGAGCGTCGTCACCACCAGGCTCGACGACGTCCTCAACTGGGCCCGCGCCAACGCGATCTTTCCCGCCACCTTCGGGCTCGCCTGCTGTGCGATCGAGATGATGGCGATGGTCTCGGCCCGCTACGACATCGCCCGCTTCGGCGCCGAGGCCTTCCGCGCCTCGCCGCGCCAGGCCGACATGCTGATCCTCTCCGGCCGGGTCTCGATCAAGATGGCGCCGGTCGTGCGCCGCATCTACGACCAGATGCTGGAGCCGAAGTGGGTGATCTCGATGGGGGCGTGCTCGTCCTCCGGGGGGATGTTCGCCAACTATGCGGTGGTCCAGGGCGCGGACAAGTTCATGCCGGTCGACATCCATGTGCCCGGCTGCCCGCCCCGGTCCGAAGCGCTGCTGCACGGCTTCAACAAGCTGCAGGCCAAGATCAAGGGCGACCCCGAGCTGGGCTGGCGCAAGCGCTACAACGCAATCGGCACCGAGGAATGGGCGCGAAACGAGCCGGGCAAGCCTTCGCGACAGGCGATCGAGGCCGCCGCGCGCGTCGCACAGTTGCCGCCCAACGCCTCGGCGGAGCCGGGCAATGCCTGATGCGCCCGGCCTCGAGCTGATCGCCCAGGAGATCAACGCAGGGAAGCCCGGAACGGTGCTGGAGACCGCCTACGAGCAGGAAAGGGCACGACTGATCGTCGACTCCTTCCATGTTCTTTGGGCGCTGCGCTGGCTTCGCGACACGCCCTCCCAGCAGTACCGCTTCCTCTCCAGCCTGCACGCCGCCGACTACCTGCCCGGCGAGCCGCGCTTCGCCGTCCACTACGAGTTGCTGAACCGCGACCGTGTGGAGCGGATCTCCGTGAAGGCATTACTCGCCGACTCCTCCGCTTCGCGTCCGGGGTCGGCGAGCGAGGGCGCCAACGGGCTGGGCACCCTGAACCTGCCCACCCTGGACTCCTGTTGCGAGCTATTCCCCACGGCGGAGTTCCAGGAGCGCGAGGCCTACGACTTCTTCGGCATCGTCTTCACCGGCCACCCCGATATGCGCCGCATCCTCATGCCCGAGGACTACGTCGGCTGGCCGCAGCGCCGCGACTTCCCGGTCGGCGGCGAGCCGGTGATCTTCACCCGCGACGAGCCCGAGAACCCGGGGTGGTACGAGTGAGCGCCGAGGTGCCCCACATCTCTCCGACCGTGCCGCACGACCCGGCCGACGAGGAC
>JBBRGF010000351.1:0-2774 GCA_038240975.1 Gemmatimonadales bacterium | reverse complement strand
GCCTCGACTTCTTCCGCCCGATTGATCTGCGCCAAGAAGGTGTCGATGGGCTTTTTGCCTGCCACCTTGACTCCTCTCCGGAGCAGGAGCTCAAACCACACCCGATAGTGGATCTCTTGGCCACGACCGACCTCATCCTCGAGAAGCTTGATCGCAACCTCCTCAAGATGCTGGCCTCGAATCCGCTCGTCGAGTTGGTCGATGCAGAGCTGTAGCGAGAGTCCGAGGCTCCCCTCAAGTTCCCCAAGCAGGCTGCGGTCCCGACTGGTTTGCGCGTCGATGCGATCGGCAAGAGCTCGGAGGCGTTCAGCCTGAGTTGCCTGAGCTTCGATGCGTGCGGCGAGGTCCTTGGCCTCCGCTATGAGGCTCTGGTCCAGGACATTGCGCGGCGCAGAAGCCTCCATGAAATGCACGATAAAGACGTCATCGGACCGTCAACCCGATCAAAGATGAGCGCATTTTCCAAGAGAATTGGCAGTGAACGCCGACTTCAGGAGTTCTCGTGCCGGCCGCTGCGTCACGTCCTCGGCTCGGCTCCCATCACCAACCGGCATTCTCCTCCGCTGTCCTAAGTGATTGCACCTAGACCATCGCAGGCCTCGCGCAGATCAAACGTGCCTGCGGCTGGCCGGGATCAAGATCCGGGCCACCCGCCACAGCCACTGCCCAACCCCTCACGCAGTATCACCTCGCCGATGAAGGGTTAGATCGCATCCCGTCGGAGGGTCAAGCAAGAGCGCTGCTGGCATCGACGCAACTGTCGTTTTCGGGACACATCCGGGACACATTTCGCGTTTCGGCCGCCGAGCGGATGTGCAAAAATCGCTCTATGCAGCGGAAAGAGCGATGCCGGAGGAGGGACTCGAACCCCCGACACGCGGATTATGATTCCGCTGCTCTAACCAGCTGAGCTACTCCGGCGGGAGACCGGCATCGTAGCGGCGGACTTGGGGCTGAGCGCCCTACTCGCCGGCGCCGTTCAGCTCGGCGAACTCGTCGTCTGTGAGCTTGATGCGCGTCGCCGCCACGTTCTCCTCGAGGTGTTTGACTGATGACGTTCCCGGGATGGGGATCATCACCTCTGAGCGGCGCAGCAGCCATGCCAGTGCGATCTGACCCGGAGTCGCGCCGTGCTTGTCGGCGATCTCCTTCGCCGGGCCGCCCGGCTCCGCCAGGTCGCCCGCCGCGAGTGGGAACCAGGGGATGAAGCCGATGTCGAGCTCCTCGCAGCGGTCGAGCACGTCCTCGGAATCACGGTCGGCGAGGTTGAAGCGGTTCTGGACCGTGACCACGTTGATGATCCCGCGCGCCACCTCCAGCTGGTCGACCGTGACGTTCGAGATGCCCAGGTGCTTGACCTTGCCCTCGTCCTGCAGCTCCTTGATCGCCCCGACCGACTCCTCGTAGGGGACGTCGTCGTCGGGCGAATGCAGCTGGTAGAGGGGGATCTGGTCGAGCTTCAGGCGCTTCAGCGACCCCTCGCACGCCTCCTTCAAATGCTCCGGATGGCCGTTGCGCGGCCACTTTCCGGGACCTGTGCGCTCGAGGCCGCCCTTCGTCGCAATCGTCAGGCCTTCATAGCGGTAGAGGACCTCTGCGATCAGGTTCTCCGAGACCTCCGGGCCGTAGGAATCGGCCGTGTCGATGAGGTTGATTCCGAGCTCGGGAACGCGCTTGAGGACGGCCTTCGCGCCCTCGGCGTCCTGCGGCGGACCCCAGACACCCTCGCCCGTGATCCGCATCGCTCCGTAGCCGAGCCGGCAGACCGTGATGTCGCCGCCAATCGTGAAGGTCCCCGCTGATTCGTCAGTCAGTACCGGTGCATCTGCCATCTGGATTCAGGTCTCCTTCGAAGTTTGGTGTCTGACTCCAGTACCCGCTTGTGGGTACCGCACTCAGGCACTGAGCGATCGAAAGACCGAGCGCTCAGGCAGAGTCACCGGGCGTATCGGCGAAGGGAAGCTCGGTGAAGCGCGAGTAGTCGGCATCGATCAGGTAGACGACTCCAGAACGCATCGGGAAATCGCTTCCCACATATGTGTTCGAGAGTCGGTCGATGATCACGAGTGCCGCGTCACCCTCGACAGTTTTCGCCACCCGCCCGCGGAGCTGGCCCGTGCGGTATGGGTTCGAGCGATCGGTGATCGACATCGCGACCCGCGTGTCCGCCGCGATGTTCCGCGCCTTCAAAGATGAGGGCTGGGTGAAGAAACAGGGCCGCCCGTCCTCGACGCCGGCCCAAACGGTGGTGCTGTGGGGGGCGCCGTCAGCAGTCAACGTCGCGAGACTCACGAAGTTGGCGCCTTCCAGCAGTTCGCGGACCTGGGGATCGAGGTCTGCCATTGCGCTGCAATCCTCCCACAACTGTGATTCTCGCCGCCGTTGCCGCGTTCGTCGGCGCCACGCTCCAATCCGCGACCGGATTCGGCCTGGTCCTCGTCCTCGGGCCGGCGCTCTTCGCCGCGATGGAGCCCGAGGATGCACTGACCGTCCTTTTCGTCCTCAGCGCCGTGCTCAACGTCCTCGTATTGCTTGCGGAGCGCCGCGACCGAGAGGTCCACTCCGATCAGCTGACCGTGATCCTCGGGGCAGCGGTCCCCGGCGTCGTGCTCGGCGTCCTGATCCTCCAGGCACTGGCGAAGCCGACGCTGCAGGTGATCGTCGGGGTCGCGGTTGTGGCCGCCGCTGTGGTGCAGGCTCGGGGTGCGCGCGCCGCCCCTCGGCCCGCGGAAGGCGATGCGCCCACGCCGCTCTACGCACCCGCCGCCGTCGGT
>JBBRGF010000350.1:0-2785 GCA_038240975.1 Gemmatimonadales bacterium | reverse complement strand
GTGAAGGTAAATGCTCTAGGCGGGTACTGGGGATGCGGGGAAAACACGTCCCACCTCGGACACGCTCGGATGCAAAATGTACGCGCGATGCCAGGGCCGGCGCACGCTTCAGACCTGGGCCAAGACGCACCGCACCGTCTGCGGCCACCACTGAGCTCCACCATGGGCCGTGGCGACTCCCTCTCCGTTGAGCGTGTCGGCAATGGCCTTGAGCGTCGCTCCGCTCGCTCGCTCGGTTCTGATTCGGTCGCAGACTTCCACTGGCAATTGGCGCGGCCTACCGAAGACCATGCCGGCCTCCTTCTTCGCCGCCATGGCTTCCTTGGTCCGCTGAGAGATCAGCCGACGCTCAAACTGAGCGAAAGTGGCGAGGACGTTGGCCATCGCCTCTCCGGCCGGGGTGGTCGTGTCTACCGCGCAATCCATCGCCACCAGTGCCCACCCCTTGCGATTGGCCCTATCCATGAGCTGGGTGAAGTCCAGCATCGACCTACTGAGGCGATCGAGCTTGCTGGCGACCAGAGCTTGTGCCTCCCCGCCGTCGAGTAAATCCAGCGCTCGTTGAATGCCGGGACGCTTGAGGCTACGACCCGAGAACCCGCCGTCCTCGATCATCTCGGCGAGCGTCCATCCACGGCGTTCGCACTCGCTGACAATCGCCTGCCGCTGGGCCGAGAGGCCTGCACCACTCAGCGACTGTTCTGACGTGCTGACCCGCACGTAACCTAGGACCTGCATGGGAGCTGAACCTCCTTTGCCGGGCCCCGGGCGTGACCGCGCCGCGGGGCCATTTCTAGCTTGAGCGTACCTCGTTGCTGGCCTGCTGCAATCACGCCGAGCATTCCGGCGCGTAATGGAGATGTAACGAGCCTCACCCGACGCCGCCGGCAGGCCAACGAGTTCATCCTTCGCTGGCCGGGGACGTCGATCAGCAAGGAACCTATGAGCGCTCAGAGACCCGCTTTGCATGCAGGCTGTCGCACAAACCACCCGCTGAGCACCGCTTTTCGATCCGCCCGCGCCGGGATCATGCGGCATGCCTCAGAACTTCCTCGACTGCGACCGAGACCAGTCCCTGCTGCTGCCGCCCGACATGCGCGAGTGGCTCGCCGAGGACCACTTCGCCTGGTTCGTGATCGAAGCGGTCGAAGCCCTCGACCTCACCGCCTTCTTCGCCGACTACCGCGACGACGGCCACGGCCGAGCAGCCCACGATCCGCAGATGATGGTCGCCCTGACCCTCTACGCCTACGCGACCGGTGAGCGCAGCTCGCGGATGATCGAGCGGCGCTGCCGAGAGGACGTCGCCTTCCGGGTGATCGCCGCAAACCGCACGCCAGACCACGCGACGATCGCCCGCTTCCGCGCCCGCCACCAAGAGCCTCTCGCCGCCCTCTTCGGCCAGGTCCTCGGCCTCTGCGCCGAAGCCGGCCTGGCCGGAACGGCGGTGCTCGCAGTTGACGGCACCAAGATCGCCGCGAACGCCTCCGACCGCCAGGACCGCACCTACGAGCAGATCGCCGCCGAGATCCTCACCGAGGCTGGGGAGATCGATGCGGCCGAGGACGAGATCCACGGCGATGCCCGAGGCGATGAGCTGCCGCCCGAGCTCGTGACCAGACAAGGCCGCCAAGGCTGGATCAGCGCCGCCCTGCAACGTCAGCAGCGAGAGCGAGCCAAGAACCCCGAGCCCGTTTCCGCCAAGCGATCGGAGCGCCTCGAGCAATGCCGCGAGCGACTGACCGACGACTGGCGGGCGGAGCTTGGGGCCAACCGGAGCTACGAGGCCTACCGGGCGCGAGGAGTCGATCACGACGGCAAGCCGCTGCGCGGAAAGCCGCCAAAGCCCCACACCCCGCCGGCGGCGCCCGAGGGCAAGATCAACACGACCGACCCCGACTCAAAGACGATGAAGGCCAACCGCGGATACATCCACGGCTACAACGCCCAGGCCGTTTGCAACGAGGATCAGATCGTCATCGCCGCCGAGGTGATCACCCAGGGCGGCGACTTCCAGGCGCTGGCGCCGATGATCGAATCAGCCGAGGATGAGCTTGCCGCGGCCGGAACGAAGCTCGAGCCAGGGATCGTCTTGGCCGACGCCGGCTACTGGCAGAACGATGGCATCGATCGCCTCCGGGCGAAGGGCATGACCCCGTTGGTTGCACCCGACGCAGACTCGAGGAAAGAGCCGAGACCCGGGCGGCGCGGCGGACCCTATGACTTCATGAGATCGGTGCTCAGATCGGACGAAGGATCGGCCCTCTATTCACAGAGGCAGTGGATGATCGAGCCCGTCTTCGGTGACATCAAGTTCAACCGACGCGCCGGGCGATTCAAACGACGAGGGCTCGGAGCTGTTCGCTCGGAATGGCGCCTTCTGACCGCCACCCACAACCTCCTGAAGCTCCACCGCCACCAACTGGCAGCGCAACCTGGATGAGGGGAGGGCCTTCGGGCCTTTCCTGCGGGATCTCGGGCGGCGGCGGCGAACGGCCGGACCTTTACGCGACAGCCTCCATGGTAAGCGGCCTCTTGGCAACGCGCCGCGTGAGGGGTGCGCGTGTTCGGTGCCGACACTGACGCCTGACCGACGCGGATGAACTAGCGTTTCTTCGGGTCAACTACTTCAAGGGGTCCTGATGGAGAAGCTAATCGCCGCCATACGCCGCCAGTGGGCTGGATACTTGTCGCTATTTCTCGTAGTCGCGGGCGGTACCGCATGGGCAGCGACGGGACTCGAGAAGAACGAGGTCAAGTCCAAGAACATCGCGACCGGGCAGGT
>JBBRGF010000349.1:0-2797 GCA_038240975.1 Gemmatimonadales bacterium | reverse complement strand
GCCGGACCTTCTAGCGCAGGAGCTCCTTGAGGTCGATACGAGCATGAAGCGGTATTGGCTCACCTTGGCTTTAGGCGAGTTCGCGCTAGCTGATTTGCGGACGGACGTAGGCGGTCAAACCGTCGAAACACTAGAGGCATGGTACGCTGAGGATCCTGCTAGCTCGGTGCATTCGGCGGTTGGCTGGCTTTTGACTTGCTGGGGGCGCCAATCGGCGGTCGACGCGGTGGACTCACGTGTGACACCCCGTGAAGACATCGCCGGCCGCGAGTGGTTCACGCTCGGGTCGCAGGAGCATCCCATGCCATTTGTCCGAATTCCGGCCGGGACGTACCAGATGGGTTGCCTTGCAGAAGAACTCGGGGCGAAGCCTTACGAAACGCCACCTCATGAGGTTACGATCTCGCGACCGTTTGGCTTATGTGCGAGAGAAGTTACTCGCGCGGAGTACGAGCGGTTCGTGGCGGAGACTGGCCACGCGTCCCTACCGAACATCGACGACTGGAGCCCGACCCAGCGGCACCCGGTCGTTGGGCTCACTTGGTTCGAGGCACAAGAGTACTTGGAGTGGCAAAACGCCCAGCTTGGAGTCAACACGTCGGAAGAAGCGCCACAAGGGTTACGTTTGCCGACAGAAGCTGAGTGGGAGCGCGCCTGCCGGTCTGGCGCAACGACTGCCTTCAGCTTCGGCAGCGACCGCGCACTCCTCGGTAAGTACGGCTGGTATCAAGACAACTCTGGGTTGCTTACCCATCCGTTTCGGACGCTGAGGCCGAACCGGTATGGGCTATACAACATACACGGGAACACGTGGGAGTGGTGCAGCGACTGGTACGGCCCATATGATACCGCCCGCACGACTGATCCCTGCGGACCCGAGGGCAGCGATTGGAGGGTGCTCCGGGGAGGGTGTTGGAATCTCAACGAGCGCTACAGTCGCTCAGCATGTCGAAACTGGCACATTGAGACCAACCGCAACTGGTATATCGGCCTGCGCGCTGCGTGGACATTTGGCTAGGGCGAGGCGGTGGCAGGGCGTAGCGGCAGGTTTGGAAAGGCTGGCCCGGCGGCGGCGGGGTGGGTGTTACTTGTACTCGGGTTGGCGGTTAGTGTGGGTGGCTACGTTCACGAGCATGGGTGGAATACATGTTTCATCGCTTCGGAGTTCTACGCGAACGTGGGGACAACTCTGCTTGGGACTGCGATCGTCGTACTGGTGATCGATCGTTTGAGCGCTGCGCGGGCGGCGGAGGCAAGGATCGTTCAGCTCGTCAGAGACATGGCTAGCTCCGACAATGGCCTTGCTGTGCGTGCAGTGAGGGATCTCCGCGCACTTGGGAAAGTGACCGATGGCTCCTTGGACGGAGGCGACTTCTCGCGCGCGAATCTGGAAGACGCTCCGCTGGAGGAGATACGGGCGAGGGACGGACGCTTTCAGGGCTGCCGTCTCGCACACGCGGACATGGCGAGAGCGGATCTTGCTGGCGCGATTTTGAACCGCGCCGATCTGACCCGATGCAACTTGGAGGTCGCGGTCCTGGAAGACGCTTCCCTCGTGGAGGCAACGCTCGAGAATGCGGACTGTGGTGATGCCGTGCTGAGAGGTGCGAAGTTGTCTGGTGCGTTCGTCGCGGGCGCCGACTTCCGGGGCGCCGACCTCCGAGGGGCAGCGTTAGAAGAGCTCGACCTAACAGGAGTAAAGATGTCGGGAGCACAGCTAGGAGGGGCAATCATCAGCAACTCGACAAAGCTCCCGCCGGATGCGCCCGCGACCGAGTCTGGGCCCGGCGAGTACCGGCATTGGCCCGACGATGTCCTTTGGCCGTAGGTGGCCGGACCAGGGGCCCTGGGCCGAGAGGTAGCGGACTCGACGGGACCCTATAGCCTGTGGCTTGTGCCAGACAGGCGGACAACTTGGTGGGGCTGGCCGACGTGATCCGGTCACGGATGGACGTGCACGCTGAGATCCAACGGCAGGCGTACTGCCTAGCGCTGGCGGGCCAGTTTGATCTTGATTCATCTGGCGCCCATGCGTTGGCGTCGTTCCAGAGCCTGTGGGGTGACCTTAAGGAGGATCCCTACATTCCTCAGCCTAGCTTTCGCCTTCGCCGCCATGGCCAGTTCCACTACTCCCGATCGAGGGAGGAGCTTGTCAAGTTACCTGACCGTGCGTACGTCCAGACTCAAACGAGCAACGCCTTGTACGGCGGCCAGCCGCGTACGTTCGCGCCTCTGACGCCGGAGGCGTTGGACAACGAGTTTTTTCACGCCCTTGTGAAGTTCAATCTACAACAGCTGGCGGAGGTTGGCGCGTCGGTTGCGATACACGCCCACATGGTTCGCGTGGTAGCCCGTGCCGGGGAGCCGGGTGAGCCCTCTCCCGAGGGACTGCATCAGGACGGGTTCGACTTCATATCGATCCATCTCATGCGGCGCGAAAATGTCGTCGGCGGCGAGACTAACATTTGTGCCCACCACAATCACAGGATAGCGAGCGCTGTTCTTGCTAACCCACTCGACTCGCTTTACGTAAATGACCGAGTTCTCTACCACGGGACATCCGCCATATCGCCCGCGGGACTCGGCGACGCACTTCGGGACGTCCTGCTGCTGAGCTACAGTCCGGCTGAGCCGGCTTCAAGGGACGATGAGCTTTGAGTGTTTCGGCGCCGGAGAGCAAGGACGTGTGCCGCTGACTTGTGTGTGCCCGCGAAGAGACCTAACAGTGACCAGAGTAAGGAGCCCGAAAAATGAGGGTTAGTCTGGAAGAGCTGCAGGACAGCGCGAAGAACGCCAT
>JBBRGF010000348.1:0-2798 GCA_038240975.1 Gemmatimonadales bacterium | reverse complement strand
GTGGGGGGCGCCGTGCTTGTCCCCCTGACGACACTTTTATTTACCAATATCTAAGGGGCGGGGTGTCCGTGTGCACTCCCGGCCGAATCGCGCAGCGAACTCCGCCGCCGACCGGTAGGTGATCATGGCGATCGCCCGGGCGGCGGCAAGGCCTCCCTCAGGATTGGCTTCTATGGCCATCCGTTGCGCGGCGTTCCAGGCGATCGCCTGCGCCGAGGTGGCCGCGGGCGCCGCGAAGACCACGAGCCGGTCGACCGGCACGGGTGATCGCCGCCCCCACTCGAGCGCGACCATGCCTCCGAGCGACCCTCCCGTGGCGAGCGCGATCCGGCCGATACCCAGCCGCTCGATCAGTGGCACGTGCGCGAGCGCCAGATCTGCTGGAGTCAGCTCGGGAAAGGGCTCGGCGTGCGTCTCCCGCCATTCGCGCGGCCCTGTCGAGCCGTAACAGCTTCCGAGCAGGTTTGCCGTGATGATGGCGTGGCGACCGGTATCGAGCGCCGCCCCGGCCCCGATCAGGGGACCCCACCACTGAGCGACCTCGGCGCTCCCGGTGAGCGCGTGAAAGATGAGAATCCAGCCGTTCCTGCGGGCCGCGCCCTCGTCTCCCAGGACGCGGTACTGAAGGCGAAGGCCGTCGACGGTCGTCCCCGCCGCCGTCGTGAACGGTCCGAGCGACAGCTCGCCTGCGGCCGATCCCGCAGCGACCGTACCCGTCATGCAGCGGTCGTGGGGCTTTCGACCGGAATCTCGCGGAGCCGCCCATCGTGGACGTCGTAGACGAAACCGCGAATCACCGTGTCGGGATTGAGGAGCTGCGTTGCCAGGAGAAACTCGATGTCTTCGCGCACGCTCTCGTCGACGTCGGTGAAGGGAAGGAAGTCGAACTCGCCGGTGTCCTGGCCGAGATCGGACTGCACCTTGTCGTGCAACGTGCGGTTGGTGAAGGTCAGCATTCCGCAATCGGTGTGGTGGATGATCGCGATCTCTTTCGTGCCCAGCAGCCTCTGGGAAATCACGAGGGAACGCAGGGCGTCTCGCGCACGACCTCCGGCGTTGCGGATGACGTGGGCGTCGCCCTCGTCGAGGCCCAGGATTCGCGACGGCAGCAGCCGCGCGTCCATGCAGGTGAGCACCGCGACCTGCCTCGCGGGCGGCATTGGGAGATCGCCCTTGGTGAACTTGCTGGCGTAGTGCTCGTTGGCGTGGACCAGCTCATCTATGACCGACATGATTCCTCCGATCTGAAACAAGGTCCGGATGGATGCCCGCGGGCGTGGGGCGCCCCGCGATCGTCGCATGAAGCCGCCGAAGCAGGGGCAGCGCATCTTCCCGCGCCACGACGAACCGCACCGAGTGCGGTCCCTGACTCGTGCCGGCTAAGGTAATATCCGAATGTGCAGCCGCGGCGGTAGCCGCCGCCAGGATCGAATAGGGAACTTCGGACGCCGCCGATACGAGCGTGACTGTGGCCAGACTGTCGGCGTCGGTCACTGGAGCCGGAAAATCGCGCCGGCCGTCTCCGTGCGCGAGGGCCAGCGCGTCGCAGTCATCGAGTTGGCTCGCGACCTCGGTGGCCGGCTCGCCGCCGCTCTCACACGACGTCAGATGCAATCGCAGCCCCTCCCGTTCGGCCTGCGTCGCGGCCAGGATGTGAATGACGCGCGCCCCGGCGGCGGCGAGCTCGGTGACGAACTGGTGACTGGCTCGCGCGATCGGCGCTGCCTCCGGCACGAGGCGGGGGTCGGCTGAGTGCAGCCCTCCCAACTCCTTTACCAGCTCGCAGCGCTCGGCGCCAAGTGCGCCGGCGAGCGCCACGGCAGTGACGTCGGATCCTCCCCGTCCGAGCGTCGTGATCCGGCCCCGATGCCAGCCCTGAAATCCCGTTACGACCGGAACGACCCCGCGGTCGAGCAGCCGCCGAACCTTGTTGGGTCGTACCGACACCAGCCGCGAGTCAGCCGGGCGTCCGTCGCTGGCGAGCCCCGCTTCGCGCGCGTCGAGCACAACGGCGTCGAGGCCCAGCTCCTCGAGGGCCACAGCGAGCAGCGAGGCCGCCACCAGTTCGCCGCTGGCCACCGCACGATCGGCCGCCCTTCCGGCGCGGGCCGGAGGGGGCGCATCGGACCGCGCCTCGGCCCGCACCTGCGCCACGAGCGAGATCAGATGATCGGTGACGCCGCGCCGCGCGCTCGCCACCGCGGCAACCGGTTGCCGTGCGGATCGCTCGGCGATGCGCCGCGCGGCTCGGGCGATACGGTCCGGCGTTGCCAGCGTATCGCCGCCGAACTTGATGACGAGAGGCAGCGTCACTTCGCCGCCCCCGCCTTTTCCGTCTTACCGGCCTTTGCGCCCCGCTGTTCGGACGCGGGCGCGCTCCCGAGCGCCTGGTCGAGGTCGGCGATGAGGTCTTCCGGATCCTCGAGACCGACCGAGAGACGCACCAGCTCCGGCGTGGTGCCGGTGGCGCGCTGTTGCTCGGCGGTGAGCTGCTCGTGTGTGGTGGACGCCGGATGGATGATGAGCGACTTGGCGTCGCCCACGTTGGCGAGGAGCGAAAAGAGTTTGATGCGGTCGATGAGGGCGCGGGCGGCCTCGCCTCCGCCCTTCACGCCGAACGTCAGCACCCCGCCGAAGCCGCCCGTCAGATACCGGGCGGCATTCTTGTGCTCCGGATGGTTCTCGAGACCCGGATACGATACCCAGTCCACCCTGCTGTCGCGGGCCAGCCACTGCGCAACGGCGAGCGCGTTCTCGGAATGCCGTCTGATGCGCAGCGGCAGTGTCTCGAGGCCCTG
>JBBRGF010000347.1:0-2799 GCA_038240975.1 Gemmatimonadales bacterium | reverse complement strand
GCTGGTGGCGCTCGAGTAGTGAGAGAGCTCGTCGGTGTCGTGCGGGCGCAGACGCAGGTGGTCCGGGCGTATGCCGAGTTCGGTGTACCAGCGCATCCGCTCCCCGAGCCAGTGCTCGAACCAGCGCTCGGCGTCGGGCGGCGGCACGAAGTACTCCATCTCCATCTGCTCGAACTCGCGGGTGCGGAAGATGAAGTTGCCCGGCGTGATCTCGTTGCGAAACGACTTACCGATCTGCGCGATCCCGAACGGCGGCTTCTTGCGCGAGAACTGGAGCACGTTCTTGAAGTTCACGAAGATCCCCTGCGCCGTCTCGGGCCGCAGGTAGACCGTCGCGCCCGATTCCTTGACCGGGCCGACGGTGGTCTCGAACATGAGGTTGAACTCGCGGGCATCCGTGAGATCGCACTCGGCGAACTCTCCGGGATGCTTGGAGGGCTTGCGCGGGCATTGGGCGTCCTCGAGCTTGTCGGCCCGAAAGCGCTGGCCGCAGGTGCGGCAGTCCACCATGGGGTCGGTAAACCCGGCGAGGTGGCCCGAGGCCTCCCAGGTACGAGGGTGCATGATGATCGCTGCGTCGAGGGCCACGATGTCGTCGCGCTCAGCGAGCATGGCTTGCCACCAGCGCGATTTCACGTTGTTCTTGAGCAGCACCCCGTAGTGCCCGTAGTCGTAGGTCGAGCCCACGCCGCCGTAGATCTCCGAGGAGGGAAAGACGAACCCCCGCCGCTTGCACAGGGCGACGATCTTGTCCATGGTCACAGCGTCGGTCATGGGGGCGGTGAGTCTAGTTGCGGTCCGGCGCCCGGCCGGCGGCCGCCCGCCTCGCCACTATCCTTCGAGGCATGCCGATCTACGAGTATCGCTGCGAGAACGGGCACACCTTCGAGGTCCTGCAGCGGATGTCCGACGATCGGGTGACCGTCTGTGAGACCTGCGAAGCGCCTGCCCAGCAGGTGTTCCATCCCATCGCGGTCCACTTCAAGGGATCGGGCTTCTACAACACCGACTACGGGACGCGCAACCGTTCCAGGGAGACGGAGGCGGCGGCCAAGAAGGAAGGCGCCGACAAGAAGAAGTCCGATGCCAAGTCGGCGGATGACAAGAAGTCGGCCGAGAAGGCCGGCACCACCGCGAGCACGGGCGACAAGAGCGGTGAGTCGAAGGGCACGAAGGGCACGAAGGGCACGAAGGGCAAGGACAGCTCAACCAGCGCCAAGGACAAGAGCTAGCTGACCTCAGCCGTCCAGAAAGCGCCGCACCTCGAGCCGGCGCTCACCGTTGGACACTCGCAGGCCCGAGCCGCCGTTGGGGAGGGTCTCGTCGCCGAGGTCGGGCTTGAGCACGCGCGTGGGCGGCGAGCCGCCGGTCTGAAGTGCAGCGAACATTCCCAGCAGCGAGAAGCCGCCCATGTCCGTGCGGATCGCCTTGGGCCCGTCCCAGGCCACGAGGGGAAGGCGCAGGAACGTGGTCGGCGAGGCCACCCGGCTCTTCATTGCGGTGAGGATCTGCTGCTGGCGCTTCGCCCGGGTCAGATCGTCTTCTCCCGGACGGCAGCTGTTCTTGCGGGTTCGGGCCAGCGCCAGCGCCTGTCTGCCGTCGAGATGGTGGGTGCCCGGGCGCAGTCGCAGCGTGACGCCGCCGTTGCGGTCACCGCCGTTGATGTTGGAGGTCACGCAGCCATCGGTGAAGTCGATCCCGCCCAGGGCGTCCACGAAGGCGGGGAAGTTGTCGAAGTTGACCTCGACGAGGTGGTTGATCTTGATGCCCAGATAACGCTTGATCGTGGTGATGGTCAACGCGGGGCCGCCGATGGCATAGGCGGCGTTGATCTTGTCGGCTCCATGGCCGGGGATGTCGACGATCGTGTCGCGCGGAATCGACAGTCGCGCGCTGTGAAGCAGGCCGGTGCGCATGAGCACGATGCTGTCCGACCGCGGCGCTCCGCATCCGGCGGGCGGGCAGTCGGGGGCGTTGTGGCGGCGCTGGTCGGAGCCGAGCACGAGAATCGTGCTGTTGGAGGTGAGCGTCGGGCCTCCCCCGTCGAGCGCCTTGGAGGCCTCATCGGAGACCTGGGAGCGCTCGATCTGGGCGCTGATGAGAAACAGCAGCAGCGAGAGCACCAGCCAGCCGGCGATGACGGCGAGGACCCAGCGAAGCACCCGCCCGGCGGTCCAGGGCTTGTGCCCGCGCCTCGATCCTCCGGCGCGGTCGCGTTCCTCCCGCAGGCCCTCGAAGCCGGGATCGTCGGCTCGACCGGGGAGCTTCAACCAGCGCGGACGTGACCGGTAGAGCTTGTATTGCGGACGCTCCGAGCCCCCGCCGGTGTCTGCGGGGCGCTGTGGATCGTCGGGCATACGGCCGTGTATGGTGGCCGACGTGGCGGCAGACTGCGTGATCGGCGTGGACCTCGGCGGCACCAAGGTCCTGGCCGGAGCGGTCGACGGCGAGCAGCAGGTACACCACCGCGCGCAGCGGTCCGTGGTCGGGCTCGAGCAGGCCGCATTGCTCGAGACGATCGTCGATGCCGTCGAGGAGGTGCGCTCGGCGGCGCCCAGCCCCGTCATCGCCGTGGGCTTCGGCATCCCGTCGCTGATCGACCAGCGCCGGGGGATGGCGGTGATGTCGGTCAACCTCCCGGTCGCCGACATGCCGTTTCGCGACGTGATGGCCGAGCGGCTCGGCCTGCCGGCGTTCATCGACAACGACGGCAACGTGGCCGCGCTCGCCGAGCATCGCTACGGAGCGGCGAAGGGCAGCCGGCACACGATCATGCTCACGATCGGGACCGGCGTGGGG
>JBBRGF010000346.1:0-2815 GCA_038240975.1 Gemmatimonadales bacterium | reverse complement strand
GCGCTCAGTCGCCGCGGACTGGCGGCGACGGTTCCAGCCGACGACGTACCCAGAGCTCCAGGTCACCGCCACCAACACCAGGAGAATGCCGGCGTTCGGCGGGTCGTCGTACATCCGGCTGCCGAACCCGGCCCCCGCCATCATGGCCACCGCGAGCACACTCCTCCCGTCGTGAAGTCCGCGGCTCGCCAGCGCCCAGGTCAGGCAGCTGATGGTGATCACCATCCAGGCACCTGAGCCCACCATGACCCCCACTGTCACACGCGGAACGGCGAACGTCGCTGCAAGCGTGAACGCGGCAGTGGAGGGGGCCACCCGCCAGCCGGCCAAGGTAGATGCCGCGACGGCGGTCAGCAGCGGGGTCCACGGAAAGACGAAGGCGGTTGGGTGAGAGTTCCCCGCCTCGTAGTAGGCCAGGTTCTCCCCGGCAGCGAGAACGGCGACGGCGACTGCGGCCAGCACGGTGTGCCGGGTCAGCCGCGGACGCGGCACCGGTGCGGCCTCCGCCCCCGGCGCGACGCCGGAACCACCCCGGAGCAGACCGAGCAGCCTGCGCAGCTCGCTGGTTGCCTCACTAGCCAGCAGATGGATCCGATCAGCCTTCTCTCCAACATCGCCACCCTCCCGTCCCGCGGTGAGCTCATGGCGGACGGCCTCCAGCGCCTGGCGGATGCAGCTGACCAGCTCACCGGTGAGTCGCAGCCGTTCCTGCTCCACGGCTTGCCCTGCGGCGGTGGTGGGGTCCACGCTGCAAAGCTCCTGCGCACGTCGCGCTTCGGCGTACGCGCCGCGCCCGGTGACCACCATCTGACGCAACGCCAGGCCCAGCAGCGTCAGGAGCGTCGTAGCGAAGACGACGGTAGCGGCGTACCCGTCTTCGTCGGAGTTGACCGTGACGAACGCCCCCGCACCGGCTGTGCCGATGATGCCGAGGTCGATCAGGTCCGGATGGCGCACTTTGTCAGCGTGCCACGCGTGGGCCGATCTGCGGATCCTCCTTTCGGAGTATCCGCGGATAGCTCCTGCGGTGTCGGAGGCGATGGCTGGCGGCCGATGTCTCAGACCGGCCGGGCTCCTAACGTCGAGATCGTCGGTTGGCCGCGACCCGGGGTTCGTAGCCGACGGCGTCCAGCATCGTCCCGTCTCCGAAAGGACCACGCCATGACTCTCGAACGGCATCACCGATTCGCCCTGGCCGCTGCACTCGGCCTGAGCGGTATTGCACTCTTCGACGCCGCCACGCACGGTATGACGGGTCACCCGTCTGCTTTCTCGGACGTGGGGACGAATCACTGGCTCCAGTTGGCCGGCAGCGCGGTGCACGGCCTCGCCTACGCCGGCGGCGCCTGGGTACTCCACGTCGAACGACGACGACTGCACGCCAACCGGGGCGCCGCCGTGTTCGAGTGGTTGCTCTTTGCTGCCTTCGCCGCATTGGCGGCCGGCTTCCTGCTCGTCATGCCGTTCACCTCCTACGGTGTCCTTGGAGGTTTCACCTCGTTGTTCGTGCCCGTGATCGGCATCGCCTTCCTGCTGCAGTTCCTGGCAGCGATGGGGCTCGGTCTCTCTCTCATCAAGCGGCCCGAGACTGGCGTCGGCTCCCGGATTCTGTTGGCGCTCTTCCCCACCTTCGGCTTGACCGCGCTGATCGCCGCGGTAGCCCCTGATTGGGGGCACCCGGCGTACGTCGAGTCCGTGACGATTCTTGGGGCAGCGCTGCTCGGCACCGCCACGCCACCGCTCAGGCGGGCTTCGGACCTCCCGCCGTCACGGATTCACTTCCGAGGATGAACCCGGACCGGCGCCTGATCGATCTCTCAGCCACACGGCTCGCGGCACTCGAGTTGGCACGCTCGCCGCATGACGCACCGATTTATGAAGCGCCTCAAGTAGGGCCGGCATGATCGCGCGGATTTGCGGCAGACG
The DNA here is from genome assembly GCA_038240975.1 of Gemmatimonadales bacterium. Classification (GTDB taxonomy): domain Bacteria; phylum Gemmatimonadota; class Gemmatimonadetes; order Gemmatimonadales; family GWC2-71-9; genus CAVVWJ01. Next base: position 889 of record JBBRGF010000346.1, on the reverse strand, counting down.
CGGACGTTTGATGACCGTTCCTCGAGCTGTGTGTTCTCGCGCCCGACGCGCCGCAGATCGCCCAGATCGCCCAGATCGCCCAGATCGCCCAGATCGCTATGAACCGGGTTGAGCGTAGTCAACGGCCACGTTCATGGCTTTGTCGACCTCGGAGGGCGCGAGCAGAACCACCGTCTCGTGGCTCTCGAGAGCTCCGGAGCTCCCCACCGTCACCGACATCGCCATCGCCGCGGTGTTGTCGGGTACGTCCACGGTGACATAGACGTCGTCACCGCCGAACGCGAAGTAGAACGACTCCAGCGACCCCCCAACGCCCTCGACGGCACGCTCCACCGCCTTCACCCGACTGGTGCCACCCGCCTGCATGACATTCTTGAGCGAGCCCTTGCGCAGGGATGGTCCTGTTGGCGAGCCCGATGAGGCCCGGCTGGGCCATGGCCGAGCAGCAGCGGACGGGCGTACGTTGGAGGGCGAAGCCACGGCAGCCAGCGCCTCACCCGGCCGTAGGGGGCGAGAGGGCGGCGTCACGAGCGATTTATGGAGGACATGATGACTTCAGCGACTGACCTGGTAGCCCGCCGCGAGTCGGTAGTCGACGACTACGATGCGATCTGCGGGACTGTCCAGTTGTGCCTTGAGGGCGAGGCGACGGGGGACGCGGACAAGCTCCGGGAGGCCTTCCACGAGGACGCCCGTATCTTCGGCTCGCTGGCTGGCGAGCGGTTCGACGGCCACATCTCGATCCTCATCGACTTGGCAGCGACCGCTCCCGCGGACACCGGGAGCTACCGGTCCCGCATCTTGTCCGTGCAGCAGGCCGGCGACGTTGCTGTGGTGACCGTAGCCGAGGAGGGCTACTGGGGTTCGGTGTCGTTTGTCGACCAACTGT
>JBBRGF010000345.1:0-2833 GCA_038240975.1 Gemmatimonadales bacterium | reverse complement strand
GCCGAGCGTCGCGACCACCTCGTGGCCGCCGTCGCGAAACAGCCGAGCAAGGCCTTCGCGCAGCAGCGCCTGGTCCTCGGCGATTATGACACGCACGGGAATTCCGCCAGAAGGGTCGTACCGCTGCCGTTGCTGTGGATGCGGAGGGTGCCGCCGTGAGCGGCGACGCGGTCGGACAGCCCGGTCAGGCCCGACCCTCGGTCGATGGCAGCGCCGCCGACGCCGGCGTCGGCGACGGACACGACCAGCGCGCCGTTGGTGCGGCGAGCGCTGTGCTCGACGTTGGTGGCGCGGGAGTGCTTGACCGCGTTGGTGAGTCCTTCGCATGCGCAGAAGTAGGCCGCGGTCTCGATATGGGGCGGGAAGCGGTCGGCGGCGGCGGCGACCTCGACGGGCAGGGGTGCTCGCCTGGCGAGGTCGCGCAGCGCGGCGGCGAGCCCGTCGTCGAGCGCTGCGGGCCGCAGCCCGCGGGCGAGCTCGCGGAGTTCGTCGATCGTCACGGTGATCTCGGCGACCGCGTCGTCGAGGGTGCGGCTCACCTCGACGTCGGCGGACCCGAGGGCGTGTTGGGCGTGGCGGAGCGCCAGGCCGATCGACACCAGCCGCTGCTGGGCGCCGTCGTGGAGGTCGCGCTCGATGTGGCGTCGCTCGTCGTCGGCGGCCGCGACGATCCGGGCCCGTGACGCCTCGACCTCGTGGAGCTGGTGCCGTAGCTCGACGCGAAGGCGGGCGATCTCGACTGCCAGCGACCCGGCTTCCAGCACCTTCGTGACCAGCAAGCGGCGCTCGGCGAGCTCCGCCGGCGCGACGACCGTGCCGAGCACCGTCCCGGCATGGCGAATCGGCCAGCTCGTCTGGCCCGCGGCGAGGTCGTCGGCCACCGGCGTGCCGGAGAGGTCGACGGTCGACCCGTCGTGGGGCAGCGACAGACGGACCTCGAGGTCGTCCACGCCCAGCACCCGACGGAGGGCGGGCTCGAGATCCTCGGGGGCGGCACGCCCAGCGCGGAGGTCGTCGAGGAAGCCCGTCATCTGTTGAAGGGCATCGAAGCGGGAGCGGTTGAACCGCCGGTCCACGATGTGCTGGATGCGGTCCCGGAGAGGGCGGAACACGGCGCCGACAGCCAGGGTGGCCCCAGCGGTGACCCACGCCGAGCTCCGCCCAACGGCGGCGCCGAGCGCCACCGCGATCGCCGCGTAGAGGCCGGCGAGGAGCATAGTGAGCGTTACGTACGCGAGCGTGCGGCTGATGACGAGGTCGATGTCGTAGAGCCGGTAGCGGAGGATGGCGACGCCGGCGGCGACCGGCATTGCCATCAGTGCCAGCGCGGTCAGCGGGCGCACGGCCGGCACCACGCTCCACAGCAGGGCCACCGTTGGCAGCACCACCGCCGCGAACACCGACGCGAACGCGAACCAGCGCAGCTGCAGCCGTTCGGCTGAACTTCCCCCCGTTGGCCGGACACCCCACACCAGCGCGAGCTGGGGAAGGATGTGTCCATGGAGCGCTACACACCTGAGTTCAGGCGGGACGCGGTCTCGTTGGTGCTGACGTCGGGGCGACCGATCAAAGTGATCGCCAAGGAACTCGGCATGACTGACACCACACTGGGCAACTGGGTCCGAGCCGAGCGCAAGGGCGGTGGTTTGACCGGCACCGCCTTGGCCGCCGATGATGCCGAGATGCAAGAGAATAGACGTCTCAAACGGCGGATCGCCGAGTTGGAAAAGGAGCGCGAAATCTTAAAACGCGCCACGGCCTTCTGGGTGAAGGAGTCGAACGCGTGAGGATCTATCGCTTCATCGACTGCCAGAAGGCCGAGTTCGAGATCACGATCCTCTGCCGGGTGTGCGAGGTAGCCACCTCGTCCTACTACGCCTGGGCCAAGGCCGACAACGCTGGGCCCGACGAGGCGACGTGGGACGAGGCCATCCTGGCCAACCGTGTCTACGACATCTGGGCCCGTTCCCGGGGCCGCTACGGCGTTCCGAGAGTCACGGCCCAGCTCTGGCGCCAGGGGACCCAGGTGAACCACAAACGAGTCGAGCGCATCATGGCCACCCTCGGCCTCCAGGGCGCCTGCGGCCGGCGCAAGCTGCGTACAACCGTGCGTGATCCCCACGCCGCCCCCGCCCCTGACCTGGTGCAACGCCACTTCACCAGCGCCGAGCTCGATGCGCTGTGGATCGGCGACGTCACCTACATCCCCACCGACGAGGGCTGGCTCTACCTGGCCACGGTGATCGACACCTGCTCGAGACGCCTTCTGGGCTGGTCCATGGCCGACCATCTGCGCACTGAGCTCTGTGCTGATGCACTCAACGCTGCTGGTCTCACCCGAAGGCGCTGCCGCTTCCGCGATCTCATCTTCCATTCCGACCACGGCTGCCAGTACACGAGCGGGGATTACAAGAAGCTGTGCCAGGCAATGGGCATCACTCAGTCGATGGGAGCCGTCGGCGATTCGTATGACAATGCCATGGCCGAAAGCTTCTTTGCCTCATTGAAGCGGGAACTGGTCGATGCTGCTCACTATTCGACCAAACAAGAAGCACGTACAGCTATCTTCGAGTGGATCGTATGGTACAATAGGGAACGCCTGCATAGCTCCATCGGGTACGCACCACCGGAGGAGTACGAGAAGTTGCGACGCCAGGCAGAAGCTGCATAAACCATGTCCGGTTCACGGGGGGAACACCATGCCTCCCAGGTCCGGCAGTTCGCGCATCCGCACCTTCTCTATTTGGTAGATCTCGGTGACGGCGCCGCCATGGTGGTGGATCCTGCACGCGACCCGGCGCGATACCTTGCCGCGGCGGCAACGCGGAACCTG
>JBBRGF010000344.1:0-2836 GCA_038240975.1 Gemmatimonadales bacterium | reverse complement strand
CCTCATCCAAACCGTGCGTCCAACTGTGCGTCCAACTCCCGACTTCGACCCGAACTGAGGGCACCTCACCGCACCTGAGCCACGCCTACTCGGCCTCAGATGGCCCCGCCTCGTCGGCATCATAATCCGCGTGTCGGGGGTTCGAGTCCCTCCTCCGGCATCCTCGAAAGGCCTGCGCCAGCGGCGTTTTGGCGTTCCATGGCGTCGCTGCGGCGGCTCGAAATCGCTGGGGCGGCAACCGAAGTGGCGACCCTTTAGGGGAGGCGAGCGTCTGTGGCTCTGCTCTCGAAGCAGCGGCTTTCCGGCGTCCGCGAGCTTCTCATTGAGTCGGCCGCGCTTCGCCTCCCGGATGGCGGGCCTGACGGCCTGGAAGCCAAGAAGCTCCTCTGCCAGATCGAGGAGCCACTCGGCTTCGGCCGGCTCCACCGGGACAATCGCTCCGCTCTGCTCGCTCCTGATCGGGTGCGCGGCGATGTTGCCGACGTTGCGGAGCGCGTCGAGGTCCTCGGCTAGGTCGGTGGGCAGCTCGTCTTTGTCGACATCTGGGTCCGACCGGCCCAGGCTCTGAGCGATCTGGGCCCAGGACTCGTGGAGCTGCTGCCCGAGCGGTGTATCGACAAGCCGCAGGCGGCGGGCGCCCGCAGGCGGCGTAGCGCCGCGGCCCTAGTACGAGCTGCCCGACCGCCCCGAGGAGCTTCATCCCCCTGCTTCACCTGGGGCAGGTGGCTATCTGGTGCCAAGTGGGCAGACCATCGGTAAACCGGAGAGAGCGGCCTGCCACGGCTCGGGAGCTTGATCCCGCGGTAGCCGCAGAAGAGCCGACCTCCCTGGGGGCAGACTGCCCATCTGTACCGCCGGGGTGTCTGCGAACCGCCCCAGGGTCACTTTTGTGGTGGTGCCGGATCGCAGCAGCACACCTGGCGAGCGCAGCTTGACGTGCCGCGCCGCCGCAAAATGCCGGTGATGCCGGACGCACCTCTCGGCCGCCTCTGAGCTCGGGATTTCCGTCAAGCGAAGCCCAAGCGCGCGCGCCAGCGTTGAATCGGCGTGGTCGCGAACCGCTTCCGACTGATCCCGCAGTTCCGGCAGGGAGAACGCGAACGATCCATTGCGATCGACCGCGTCCAGCAAGTGGCCGGCGCCCCCCACGACGAAATAGGCAAAAAAGAGCCGGTCGATCGGAGCAAAGCCCGGGCCGATCCGTTGCCGTGCCAGCTCGATGGCGCTGAGATCGGCCCTGCTCTGCTGCGCGTACGACCGCAGAACGTCGCTGGGGCCGCGAAACTCGTCGATGTTGACGGCGAGGGCGAAGACGGTTGCCACCAGCACGAGTGGGGCGAGGCGTCGCGGGAGCCTCACTCCCGCCAGAACGTCAACGACCACGAGCAGCAACGCGACGGCGCCGGCGTAGACGAAGCGCTCGGAATACGGGTAGCGGTTGAACGACTGCACCATCGCGGTGGAGCTCCAGAACGCCAGCAAGACGGCAAGCGATGCCCACAACGAGCGCCGCGGCGGGCCGTGGAGGAGCCTCATGAAGAGGCCGAGAGTGACGAGGGCTGCAATCGGATATCCGCGCGAGAAGGTGGTTATGTCCGGCGCTGATCCTGCGGCCGCTGGGACGGGATTCGTGAAGTCGTAGCTGAGTCCCGTGATGGCAGCCGCCACAGCAGCAGTGCCCTGAACGACGAACTTCGGGACGAACCTGATGTTCGAGAGCTTGAAATGTGTCTCGGGGTCATAGCCGGGTCCCGCCAGCTTCGGCGCCAGGTGCCAGGCGCCGAACACCGCGAGCGGAATCAGGAAGACCCAGGCCCGCCGCCAGCCATCGCGGCGCAAGAGAACCGAGACTGCGCCTCCGCCCAGGAAGGCCAGGCCCACCGAGAACGTGCACACCGCGACCACCAGCAGCGCACAGCCGGCGAGATCACCGCGCTTGTCGTCCCGCTCCAGGACGAGCAGGGCACCAAGGCCGGCGGCCACCGAATAGACGTGGGTGATCCCCAATGGACTGAGCGTGTCGTCGGCCGCCGAGCCCAGGAAGAGCAGGAGCACGCTTGGCGCCAGCGCCACGCCGGTCCCCAACCTGCGCTTCGCAAACACGAAGAAGAGGACGGCGACGAGCGCAACGCCCACCGCCTCAAGCAACCGGAAAACGAGGTAGTGAGCGCCGAAGAGCTTGAAGACGGTGGCATACAGGAGCCTCACGCCGGCGATCAGGTGGCCGTTGTGGGGGCTCAACAGCGCCTTCAGGTCATAGCCTCGGCTCGTGGCGAAATAGGTGAACTCGTCAGAGAAGAAGCTCGTGCTCCGCGTAAACCAAAGGATCAAGGCCCCCGAGAAAACGATGGCGACACCAAGAATTGCCCAGGCGGTGCGCTCATCCGCGAGGTTGCCGATCGCGCGGTCGGCGAGAGTGAGGAGCGAGCGTGGTCGAGGCGCGGTTTGCGACTCAGGCGCCGTGTCGACCGCGGTTTCTTTCGCACGAGCGCCGAATTTCACACGGCTCGACTACCTAGGGGACAGTAGGGAACAGCGAGCGGCGCGCGAGCCTATCAGCCGGGCGAGTCCAGTCCCGCCGCTAGGTCGAGGAAGCTTGGTCGATGAGTCGGCCCTTCCTCCCAAGAGCGTTTTCTCGTACTGGGGATGCTTAGGAATGTCGAGCTCATCGAGGACCGGGCTCAAGGCGTCTTCGACCTTGATCAGAAGCTTCTAATCAGTGGAGCTTGACCGAGCTGCCGCCGCCGCGCCCGCGCCGCGGCCTCCACCGGCATCGAGTCCGGACCGCACATGGCTCCGGCTGGTGCCCCCGCCGTCACGCGGGGCCCGGCGCGCC
>JBBRGF010000343.1:0-2837 GCA_038240975.1 Gemmatimonadales bacterium | reverse complement strand
CTGCTGACTCACCATTACTATCGACCCCACCCCCAGTACGATACCGGCAACGGCCAGCTGGGCGGGCCGCACACCGAGCAGCACCGAGACTATCATGGGGATCGCGACGGCGCACACCGCCGTCGTCGGCGCTACCACCGCCATCCTTCCGATCGACAGCGCGCGGTAGAGCAACGCGACGCCGAGCCCGCCGGTCAGGCCCGCGCACACACCCCAGAGCAGATCGCTTCGTGCCGGTGACGCGTGGGGCAGCACCGGCATGAGTATCGCGAGCAGGACCAGCCCGCTCAATTGAGACAGCACCACCACGGGTATCGTCCCGGCCCGCCGAGTGGCGATCCCGCCGGTAAAATCGGCGGCGCCGTAGAGGAGGGCGGAGGCGATGGCGAGAAGGTAGGGCACTACTCCAGCTCGCCCTTGCCCGTGACCTCCACCAGTCGCGGCGCCTTCTTCGAGGTCGCGGGATGGATGTGACCGACCGTCGCCTCCCCCTGTCGGCCGTCGGCGAAGACGAGCGAGAGCTTGGCCTTTTGGGGCAGCGTGGTGCCCGGTGGCAGCAGGAACCGGGCTCGCCACTGGCCGGGCTCCAGAAGTTCGACGGTCACATCGGCGCGCTCGAGCAGCACCTTGCCGTCACGCTCGATTCGGGCGACGTAGGTAGGCATTCCTCAAAGTATTCATCGACGTTCGGCGCGGCGAGTGCTAGAGCCCTTCGGCCGCACGTCACCGTGCGTGAAAAACCGAACGACGCGAGATACCTTCCGGGAATGTCCCACACCGCCTTTCCCGACCGGCGTATCGTCGGCTTTCACCAGGATGACGAGCAGCAGTGGGTCGCCGAGCTCGAATGTGGGCACAGCCAGCATGTGCGGCACAATCCGCCCTGGCAGGTCCGGCCCTGGGTACTCACGGCGGAGGGTCGCAACAGCCATCTGGATACGACGCTGGCGTGCCGGTCGTGCGGCGTCGAGAAGAATATGTAACGTATGATGCAAGCGATCATCGTCAACACCTTCGGCGGTCCCGAAGTCCTGGCTGCCGGCTCCCTGCCCGTGCCGCAACCGAGCTCCGGTGAAGTGCTGGTGCGTCTCCACGCCATCGGCGTCAACTACTCCGACACCGAGCGACGCCGCGGGGTCTACGATCCACCGGCGCTTCCCTGGGTCCCGGGCAACGAGGGCTCGGGCGTGGTCGAGGCCATCGGTGCCGGTGTCGAGGCCGAATGGCTCGGCCGGCGGGTCGCATTCTGGGCCCCCCGAACAAGTGGGACCTACGCAGAGTATGCCGTCGCCCCGGCGACCAGTCTCTTCGCGCTGCTGGACGCCGTCGATTTCGTGGTCGGAGCCGCTTTACCCGCTCAAGGCATTACCGCCTACGGCCTGGTCCATCGCGCCAGCACGTTGGAAGCGGGACAAACGGCCCTCGTGCATGCCGCGGCCGGAGGCGTGGGCGCCCTTCTCATCCAGCTCCTGCAACTGCGCGGAGTCCGGGTGTTCGGCACGGCCTCTACTCCAGCCAAGCACGAGCTCATTCGCGAGGCCGGTGCCGTCCCTTTTCCCTACGGTCCCGATCTGCCCGATCGCATCCGGGCCGCGAACGGGGGCGCGGGAGTCGACGCCGTGGCTCACCAGCGCCCATCCATCCTGATGAGCTCTACCCGCGCAATCTCCGGATCAGCAGCTTCTGGCTGGCGGCAGATCCGCCAGAGAGGTGGAATCCCGCGCGGCGCGAGCTACAGGAATTGGTGGTCGCTGGAAGGCTCAGAGTGAGCGTCGGACAGAGATTCCCGTTGCATGAAGCGGCTGAGGCCCACCGCCGGCTCGAGCAGCGTCAAAGCTCCGGCAAGCTGATCCTGCTTCCTCAATATTCTCAGATTTCACACGACTAACGCATGGGAGATAACGTGACCAAGCTGCGCTTCACGATCTCGATTTCATTGGATGGATATGCGGCCGGCCCGCTGCAGAGCAAGGAAAACCCGCTGGGCATCGGCGGTGAGCAGTTGCACGACTGGGTGGTTGCGCTCGCCGCGTGGCGCAACGCGCACGGTCTCGAGGGTGGGGCAGTCAACGAGAGTACGCCGGTGATGGAGGAGACGATCGCGGGCATCGGGGCCACGATCATGGGCCGCAACATGTTCGGCGGTCACCCGGGGCCGTGGAATAGCGCTCAGCCGTGGAATGGCTGGTGGGGCAAGAATCCGCCGTTTCATCACCCGGTGTTCGTGCTCACCCACCATGCGCGTCCTCCATTGTCGCTCGAAGGCGGAACGACCTTCACGTTCGTCACCGACGGCAGCGCGGCAGCGCTCGAGCAGGCGCAACGTGCCGCCGGCCGGCTGGACGTGGCGCTCGCGGGCGGCGCGAACGTGGCTCGACAGTTTCTTCTGGCCGATCTGGTAGACGAAATGGAGCTTCACATGGCGCCGATGCTGCTCGGTGCCGGTGAGCGATTGTTCGAGGGGCTCAGCGACCTGGGTGACCTTCGTCTCGTGCGGACGGTGGCGGCCGCCGATGTGACGCACCTCAAGTTTGCGAGGCGCTGAAGATCGTTGGCGAAGCGCATTCCGAATGACGGGAGAAGAAAATGGAACTCGTGACCCATAAGAAATTCAAGGGCGACAAGCTGATGCCGTGGGGAAAGGGTACGGTCGTCAGCGGAGCAAAGGGAACGGTCTACCTGTGCGGCAGCTCGCTTGAACGCTTCAGAAGAGTTCCTCGGCCAGCGCGACGATGATGCCCGCAGGGCCTCGCATGTAGCAGAGTCTGTACTTGTCCTCGTACTGGGCCACCTCGCCGACGAGTTCGGCGCCGTTGGCGCGCAGGCGAGCGACAGTG
>JBBRGF010000342.1:0-2843 GCA_038240975.1 Gemmatimonadales bacterium | reverse complement strand
CTTGCACCATGTTGTTCCCCGTGGCCCCGCCGCCGGTCGGGTCCTGGTCGGTCGCGCCGGTGTCGTTAGTGCCGACATACACGGCGAATAGCAAATCCCGAGCGAGGTCGCGCACGGTGCGGGTGATGGTTCCGCCAGGCGAAACCACGCGATTCTGGAGTTTGCGGCTGTTGTAGCCGAACAGGGTTTCGTCGTAATTCGTGCCGCTGGAACCAGGGCCGCTGGTGGGAATGGCGTGGTAGACGCGGCGCGAGGAGAGCAGGCAGCAATCGGTGTATTGCTGGGTCGTCCAGCGCACGTAGCTCGACTGGGGAAACGAATCGCTGGCCGTTAACCTGCCGCTGGTCGAGGCGCGCACGGCTTCGATCTGCTCGAGCACCTGCCCTTTCGCGTCCATCTTGGTGATACTGGCGGGATTGATGAGGGTATACATGTAGCTTCCCGCGCTGCCGGTAGCCTGGCCTTGAGCCGTCCGGATTTCGTGGGCCGCGTCATTGAATACGGTCCAATCGGCGCTGCGAATGGTCGTCGCGACGCCCCCAATGGCGATGGGATGGCTCCGGCCGAGCGACTGCGGATCGCGGCCTTGCGCATCGTGCTCGAAATCGGTAATGAGATGCCGGCCGCCGCCGGTCGGCGTTACCCACTCGGCCGTGGGGCCGGGAACCTGCGCCGTGTCGACGTCGTCGATGCGGCGAACGAGCGCCCCGGTAACGATATCGTATTGCAGATTCGTCAAGAAGCCGCGCTCGTCCATGAGCCAAGTGTTGTTCGCGTAGACGTCGAAGTATTGCCGCCGCGTGGCGGCCACGCCCGAGCCGTTTTGCTCCACGAGAACGGGGGGCAGGGTGGTGATGAGTTCCTTGACCTGGCAAGTGCCGGGATAGAACGTGCGGCTGAAGGTGGTAATGAGCTTCTTGGTTTGGTCGGTGTCCGACGGGTACTCGATATTTCTCAACGGGTTATACACGGGCACGCCGCCGCAGACGCAGCCGCTGGAACTGGAGGAACTTGATGAGCTTGACGAAGAAGAAGAGCCAGGGGGCGTGGCGCAGCAGCAGACGTACTCGAACTCGCGAATCTTGATGGTGCCGCCAAGTTGGCCGTTCTGGACGCCCTGGGAGGCGATAAAGCCCGACGGGCCGTGGTAGCTGGTCACGTCGATCAGGCCCTCATGATCCTTCAGAAGTTGATACTTGCCCCCCGAGAAATGGAGCAGGTCGGCAAAGGACTCGTCATAACCGGTTACCGCCGAAGGGTGCGCTTGCCACAGCACCTGGCCGCTGGAGTCGAACAAATTGAAGTCGCACCAGATGTCGTTTCCCTGTTTGCGGACCGTCAGCATGGTCAGGCCCGCGTAGTTGGAAAAGACGATGTTTTGTGCTCCGCCTGGCAGGTTCTCGATTGTCTTGGTTTTCCAGCTGTTGTATCCGTCGGAAAAGCCGCTTTGCGAAGAGGCGAAGGCAAACGCGCGGGAGCCGCCATCGACCAATTCGCGGGTTGCCTTTCGGTCGCCGCTGTACTCGAAGTAGTGGTCGGCGTACTGGCTTACGACGGCGTCGCTGGCGGTGAGCGGATTGCTGCCGCTCGCCACCAGGCGGTCGTAAGAGGCGGGCAGGACCACGAATTTCAAGAGATGGAGCGCGGTGTCGGCCCCGCCCGAGGAAGAAGAAGACGAGGAGGAAGAAGATGAGGAGGAACTCGACGAAGAACTGGAGGAACTGGAAGACGAGCCATTCACCCAGTAGCGGTAGAGCGTGATGCCGGTGGTTTCCCAGGCCGAGCCGTTCCAGACCTGGGTGACGACGGTCTGGAGATCGCCGGCCGCGCCGTGGGTGTCGCCGGCCTGGTAGTAGGTATAGGCGGCGCGGAGGACCAGGGTCCAACTGCCCGAACCGACTTTGCGGCGCAGGAACACGTTCAGGAGCGTGGGGGTGACGCCGGTCGGCTGCGAGAAGGTGTAGAGGAACTGTTCCGTGGTCGTGACGCCGCCTTCGGTGTAGGTTCGCTCGACCCAGGCGGGGTTGAACCCGTTGGCGAGGCGCCGTTTCACCTCGACCGAGTTACCGGCCGCGTCGAGCCGCCGCTCAAAAAGGCCCGAGACCGAGGAGTATTCGGTAATTGAGCCGTCGAGCTCATAGAGCTTGTAGCGCTGGGCGCTCGCATCGAGCGAGAGGGTTTCCTTGGTGCGGAACCGAGGGGTAAAATTCACGCCGTCTCCGGCGGGGTCGAAGTACCGCTCCTCGGTCGAGCACCCCATGACGACCACCGGCCCGCTGTCGGGAATCGACAAGAACGACCACTGGCGAATCTGCCAGTTGACGCCGTTGCCCAGGTTCACGTTGCCGGTCGGCCGGCTCGCGAAGCTGCGGGAGTGGCCCCACGGCTGGCCGAAGCCTCCCGCGGACAAGTCGGTGGCGCTGTGGACAATCTCGCCCGAGGCATAGCGGACTGAGCCGGTGGTGCTACACTCGGCAGAGCTGCCCCCGCCGCAACCGCAGCCGCCCGTGCAGCCCCCGTTGCACCCGCTAGGAGCCACGGTAATCGCCGGGCGAACGGGCTGGCCGTCGACGTTGATGATGGCCGGCCCAGGAATCTCAAACTGAATCCAACTGACGCTTATGGAATTGGCCATGACTTGGTTTCCTTAAGGGCTGTGAAGAGCACGTCATTGAACCCCGCCGCGAGCTGACCCCGCGATGCGGAGCGCGTTCCCTGGCAAGAGAGATTCTTACGCGGGTCGAGCGGGAAGTCAAATGCACGAATGATGATGAGAAGTCGGCGAGCCTCAGCGGGCAGGGTTCAGGGTTCAGTGGGCAGGGGTCAGTGGTCAGTGGTCAGTG
>JBBRGF010000341.1:0-2843 GCA_038240975.1 Gemmatimonadales bacterium | reverse complement strand
CTTGAGCCATCTCCCGCCCCGTCCACGCTAATGCTCGATGTCTCTCGGCCCGGTCTCTAATGCGTGGGAGCGGCGGGCGCCGGCAGAGGGCGCGGATTAGGCCCGCCGGACGAAGTACAAGATCAAGACCACGAGCAAGATAATGATGAGAATCCCGATCAGGCCGTACCCCGTCCCAGCAATCGCGAGCGGCATGTTCCCCTCCTGGCTTGGTGACACAAAGTGCTGATCGATTCCCCTCACAACCGAGATCTAGTCCTGAGAAGCCCTACAACCTCGACCTAAACTTCGCTGGTGGTTCGGACGACTAACACTTCTCGACTGACGCGTCTACGCCCAGCGCATAGTGACCAGTTCGACCGATCCGCGGGTGGTCGATGCTGTCGACCCTCGCCTTGTACTTCCCTCACCTGCGCTAGCGGAAGTCCGTGTGCGGCGCAGGGTGGGGGAGCGGCGATGTGTCCCCGTACACCGATGAGGCGCTTCCGATCGACGAGCCCGAACCTGACCGTCATGCGGCGGGCGAGCGCCCTTCACCTGCAGAGGCGTTTGGGCGCTCACGGACACCTGTCGACATCGAACGACGACCTGGGTAGCCGGGGACGGGTCGGTAAGACCTTGCGGGACGTGCGCCCGCTGATCCTCGTCGGGGCAGACGCGACCCACGCTGGCTCAGGTCGGTATCTAGCTGGCGGTGGCGACGATTCTTGTGCGGGAGGCCACCGCGGCGGCGTCGGGTGCGATCTCGCGTCCGATGGCCGGCCCTGTGACGACGGCACGGAACTTGGAGTAGGCAGCCGACGATTCAGGGATCAGTCGTCGGAAGCTGCCGTCGCTCCGAGGGGCGACACCGGCGAGCCGGCGCCAACGATCACCGCTCCAGGCGTCAAGGTAGACGTAGACCCGCGTACTCCTGCCCGCAAACGTGCGCGAATAGCGCGGCAAAGGGGCACCATGAAAGGAGACTTGTCCCGCGAGCACGCCGCTCTCTATCGCGAGCGTGAGTTTGGTTGGGGCTCCACGCCAGCGCGCGATCCGCAGGTCGGCTGCTCCTTCTCCTGCGACGGGCCACGCTTGGAGCGCCCACGTCCGACCGTCGGGGGTTCGCCGCACCGCCCTCGCGAACGGGATCGGTGCCACGGCAGCACGGCTCACATCGGGGGCGGAAAGGCGGCCCGCTGGCAGAACGCGTCCCGTTGCCGGAACGAGCAGCGTGTGCCGCACCCCACCGGCCGTCCAACTCACTTCTGCGTTCCCCCGCCCGTCGACGCGGAGCACGGGCCGCACGAGTCCCGTCACCAGCGTGGTCGACGGAGCCGCCACTCCGGGCGCCAGCAAGGCGAGAAGGACAATCGCCGCTAGCTTCGCGACAGGGATATTTGGGCCGCGAGGCACTAGTCCGCGGGAGCAACTGCGGGAAGTTCGAACCCGGCCGCGATGACCGCCTCCGGCGTCAGTTCTTCCCCGACCAGTCGTGTTGCAGCGTCACGAGCGATCAACTCGCCCTCGCCGGGATCCTGCACGTCCACCCGCACCATTGCCCGTGCGCCTGCTTCGAGCACGAGTCGGATACCGACGACCAGAGCGTGTCTGCCCGGCAACTCCACGACCGTTCCAACCGGCGGCCAGATCGCGCCGCGCACCCAAGCAAGGTCGCGGCTCTCCGACAGATCATGGATGACCGTGAAGACCTCTGTATACGCGGTTTGGGCGGTCGCCTGCGAGCCCGGATTGTCCACGTAGACCAGTCTAGGCCGGTCTAGTGCCGGAGGCGTGGCCGACCGCTGCGCACCGCCGCCCTTCTCGCTCATGGGCGGGAGAGCTGCCGAGTGGATTGCCCCCCTCAACACTGACATCGGCGCTCTGAATCTAGAACCGTTGAAGCATCGAGGCAGCTGCCGCAACAGCGAGCTCCCGTTTGAAGGTGACGACGTAGTCGAAGCGACGGTGTGCGTCCGGGCCGCGTTCTCCGAGATCGCGCGCGGATAGGCAAACCGCGTAGTGAGGTGCGATGACCGCGATGTTCCACTCGCCACGCAGGGGGTCCTCTGCGGACAGGGCGGCGCCGCTTACACCTTTGACGGCGAACAACGCACCAGGCAGCTCGAGAGCGGAGCCGCGGGGACCGCGAGCGAGCGCTTCGAACCCGACCACCTGCCGCCCACCCAGTTCGACGAGCGGCTGATAGAGCGAGCGCACCGACGTCCGCGTCCGAGGGGACGCAAGAACCGGTCGTTCCAAACCAGCTGTCGATGTGCTCAAGTTGACCCTCCGCTCGCGTGCTCGCGTCTCACTCGCACAATCGGACGGAGGTGGCGAACGCGGCACCCTCATTTTGGGGGAGTTGCCGACCGCGCTTCGGGGTCGCTCGCCGTCCCTCGGGCGCATCGCAGCCCGCCGGCACTGGCGGCGAGAGAACACCGTGGCGCAGGGTTGAGCAAGAGACGGCTCCGGCGGGCGTCGTCGCTAGGTATCACCCCGGCGGGCCTGCGTCGGGAGAGTTTGGCCCACCGGGGCGGGACGAGGGCACGTCCACTCTCAGAATGAGTCCGGTTCCCGAGAATCGCAACCCGTCATTTGGGGGTTTCGACGGTGAGCCTCGCGCCGGCTGCGGGCCATCTCCACCAGATCGTCCTAAGCGTTACTACTCGGACGGCACTCGGGCCAGGAGTTCGTCGTCGAGTTCGGGAGGTTCGACCGCTCCCGAGCTCACGGACTCGACATCTTCGAGCTGTGTGAGCGCTGAGCGTAGAAACGTGATGAGCTCCTGTCGGTGCTGCAGGATCGAACGACGCAGCTCCTCTTCTTCGCCTCGTAACGATTCGATTGTGGCGGCCGCCTCG
>JBBRGF010000340.1:0-2876 GCA_038240975.1 Gemmatimonadales bacterium | reverse complement strand
GATGTCCTGGTCGGAGCCTGAGTCATTGTCGCGCAGTCTGCTGAGCGTCGGTGACTTCTCTGAATGGTCCTACTGGGCCGCGGACTGGTCGAGAGTCATGCGTCATACCTCCCGAATCCGAGACCTGGCATCCCGAGCCGGCAAGGGCGTATATCGCCCGCAAGCGCGCGAGCGGGAAAAGCTGGTCTAGCTTCCCGGCTTCGCGATCTGGCGACAAAGCTGGGTTGCCGAGAGCACCTCGTTAGCACATCGCCCCACAAGAAAGCCAAGCGCGTCGTCTCGGCCCAGATGAGCAGCCGGCACGGTTTCCCAGACTCGCCGCCATTGCGCGAGATCGGTACAGACCCGGATGGCATCGTCGAGGGGGGAGGCGCCGTATTCCGGAAGGGCTCGGGGGTCGACATTCCGGAATGCCGCGATACAGCGGGCATCGGTCTGCGCTGCTGAACAGGCCGCGACACTAAGGGCGATCCCGAGGACGGCCGCATACGCGATCGTCCGTAGCGCCCGGCTCGGGTCCGCATGGCCGGTCTCGCGGCCCTCCATTTCACTGCTCGGTATCGCGGCCGCCGCACGGCTTCGGATCATGTTCTTGACTCTACTTCAGAGGCATCGGCGTGGTCAGCCCTCCATCCATATTGGAGTCGCTCGAGGCAACGATGTCGATCGAGGCTGACCTTGCCTTCTTCGACGACCCGGCCGACAAAAAGGCCGATCAGGTCGACGGCGCCATCGGTGAGTTATGACGGAAACCCTGGTGGTAGCGGCGCAGGAGGTTCGAGCGCAGGGCCTCCGTCACACGCTCCGCCACCCGCGCCGGCGCCCGCTACCACCCACCGCCGCGATCGGCCACGTCGGGTCGGGATTACTTGACCGAGAAGGTGACCGTCTGCGCCTCACCCGTCGGGGCGTAGGTCACGGTCGCCTCGTACGTTCCAGCTGGGAAGCCAGATGTCGACGTGACCTTGAAGTCGCTCCATCCGTCGGCCACGGTGATGTTCAGCGAGATTGGCTTGATCACCGAGGAGCCTCCCCTCGTCAACGTCATCGTCACGGTTCCGGTCAACCCCGGCCCCAGCGCGAAGACGACGAAGATGGCCTTGGCCGTCGTCGGGAAGGTGTCCGTGAATGTCGCCGGGTCGGGGGCGGCCTTCGAGCGGTCGGCAGCGGTCGCCATCTGGAGCAGCGTGAAGGTGCTCGATCCGCTCGGCGCGGGTGAGGCCCCGGTAGCGCCCGTGATCGTGAACGGCAGGGTGATCGATTCGCCGGCCGGTCCGAAGTTCAAGACCTCCTGTCCATCACCGAGCGCGAAGCCTTTCTGGAATGTCACCTTGAAATAGGCCCAGGGAGCCGAAGCCGGATAATGGAAGGTCTTGACGAGAGACCCGCCATCGGCTGACTTCCAGGTGGAGGTCACGGTGCCCGCAAGCCCCGGGACCAGGCGGAACGCAACGTAGAGCGCCTGGCTGTTCGACGGGAACGTCTTTCCGAATGTCGAAGAGCTCGGGAAGTCCCCGTTCACGTCGAGACTGGCAGAGAGACCTGCGTCGACGAAGACCGACGAGCCACTCGCCCCCGAAAACGTCGGAGCTGAGCTTGGAGGTACGGACGGACTCGGAGAGGGCGTGGAAGGAGCGGCCGGCGCGATCGTCGGCACCGGAGTCGGCGCCGCGGCGCCGCCGCAGCCGGTCAGCAAGACGGCGAGCAACACCGTCGCAATGGATCGACTCACGTGAGTGCTCCTTTCGCCCTAGGTGCGGGGCGTGCCGTCCCGTCAGGCTGAATCCTTCGGGAACCCAGCGGCTTGAGCTTCCTGAAATCGGTCGCGCGCCTCGGCCTCAGCGTGCTCCGCCATCTCGACATCCTGCCCTGCCCGCTCCTCGGCGCCCTCCGCTGTAGCCGTGGTTGCCTGGGACCCCGCAGCGGCATACGTCGCGGCGCTCTTCGCCTGCTCTGCGGCGGCCCTGGCCTGAACGGCCGCGTCCATTGCGACCTTGGCAGCCGCTTCGGCTTGGGTCGCGGCTTTCTCCGCTTCCTCGGCTGCCGTGACTGCCAGGCCGGCTGCCTCTGCCGCGGCCTTGGCGGCGACAGTGTCCCGCTCGGCCGAACGCCAATCGCTGAGCAACTCCGCCGCTGAGCTGTGTACCGTGCTGGGGGCCTTGTTCACGCTCACCGGCTCCGCTTCACCAACATGTCCGTCTTTCGGGCGAACAGCGTAGCCACACGCGACTGCTCTCACAAGGGGACGGGTCACAACTTCGTTCAATGCCCCGAGCCCGCGTCATCAACGATCCGTTGCCCTCGCGCAACGCGCTCAGTACGTGAGCACCCGTCCGGGTCGAGAAGACCGATGTCGAATGGACGGGGCGGCCTCAGTCGTTGGGGCTCGTGATCTCCTCGCTCAACACGTGCTCGGCCTTTGCCTTGTCCTCGATGACGCCGGCGAGCCGTTCGACTCGCGCCGACAGCGTATCAACGCGCGGATCCGCGGGATCAAGCTTCAGCTTCTCTCTTTCGAGCGCCACAACCTGGGCGGCATCCTTAAGGATCGATTCCCCCGTCGACCGAAGATCTTCGCGTGGATCGGGCATCTGACTCGCTCCCTCCTGCCTGCTCCGCCGCAGTTCGGGTCCTGACCCAGTGACCGTCACGATAGACGTACCAGACCACGACCCGTTCACCGGCAAGCTCCCGGACGTGAACGGAGGCCCTGGGATACACCAGGCGCAAGCGAGCCTCGAGCTCGGCGATCGAAGCCGCCCCATGCTCGAGGAGCGTCTCGGCGTAGGCGGCGAAGACGACGTCATCGGCCGGATTCGCGACCAGGCGCGGCTCGAAACCCTCGGCCTTCATGACAGAGACTATGGCGTCCCACG
>JBBRGF010000339.1:0-2924 GCA_038240975.1 Gemmatimonadales bacterium | reverse complement strand
GGTGGTCGGCATCGCGCGCGACGGCGGCTGGGCAATGGACCCGATCGCCTGACGCTCAGTGGCTATACCAAGAGCATTAACCCAATCCTCAGGCAGCCTTGAGCTTCTTTGCCTTTCGCGCCTCGCGGTACTTCTTGATCTTCGACTTGGCCACGTCCTTGTGCTTGGCACACACCATGCCGAAGACGGGAGCCGCGGGGTTCCGGCAGCCGGGGACGGGGCAGAGCTGAAGCGGTCCTTTTCGACGGGCCTTCCTGGCGATGGGAGCCAAGGCCGTCATGCCCTTCGGAGGCCGTCCCGGTCCCCGCTTCGGCTGAACGCCGAATGCACTGAGTACGGCGGCGCGGGCGCGGGCCATGGAGTGCTCCTCGATCATTGTCTGGAGGCGGTTCGCGAAGTCGGTCACAACTGCTTTGATATCCATTGGCCGGAATACTAGAACGGCCGTTGGGAAAATCGAAGGTGTTTTGGAACTCTTTTCTGACCTGGCAACGAGCGGCGGGTATTTCGGCGACAACAAGACGTGCCTCGCGGAGCCCAATGAATGAGTCAGAAGTCACAGGAGAATCCCATTGGGATGCGCCTCGGCGAGGGCGCGCGCTACGAGATCCGCCGACGGATCGGTGTGGGAGGAATGGCGGAGGTCTACAAGGCGGTCGACAGGCGCCTCGGCAACCGGGTGGTCGCCATCAAGATGCTTTCGGCCAGCGTCGAACATCACCCGTTCGCCCAGAAGATGCGGAACCTGTTCATCCAGGAAGCGCAGGCCCTCTCCCGGGTGAAGGATGAGAACGTCGTGGACGTCCTCGACTTCGGAACGGACGCGGGCGGCGCGCCCTTCATGGTGATGGAGCTCTTGCACGGGACCGATCTGGGCGTCTTCCTCAAGCAGAACAGACACGTGGCGGTCGACGCAGCGGTGGACGTGATCCTGGGCGTCTGTGCCGGCGTCCACGCCTGCCACCTGGCCGGCGTCATCCACCGCGACCTGAAGCCCGCCAACATCTTCTTGAGCCGCACCCCGAAGGGAGAGCAGCCCAAGGTCCTGGATTTCAGCGTCGCGAAGGTGCCTCTGTCCCGGCCCGAAACGGAAGGGGAGCTGACGAACACGGACCTCATCGTCGGCACGCCCAGCTACATGTCGCCCGAGCAAGCTGTCGGCAAGCCGGCGAACGAGCTCAGCGATCAGTATTCGATCGGTGCGTTGCTCTACCGCTGCCTCGTCGGACGTCCGCCGCACGGTGTTCTGGCGAGGCTCCGCGATACGCGCCCGGACATCGGGGAGCGTCTGGAGGAAATCATCATCCGAGCGCTGGATTCGGCGCCCGAGAAGCGCTTCGCCACGGTTCATGCGCTAGGACACGCCCTTGTCGACTTCGCTTCGCCGGCCGCGCGCGGACGCTGGAAGATCTACTACAGCGCTCCGCCTCACCCGTTCGATCCGGCCAGCACGAGAACGATCCAGGTTGCCGCCGACAGCGGCCCGCGCTCGATGCCGGGAAGCGAGCGGCCTTCCGCCGCTGTAACGGTCACGGCACCGCCGTACGACTTCGGGGCTCACGACCGCAGCACGGCTATCGAAGGCGCGACCTCGACCAGGCCAACCGCTATCGACAACATCGTCGCTTCGCAGCTGCTCTCGATCGCTGGTGCTGTGATGCCCCCGACAATCGAGAGTCCGATTGCGGCCCCAGCCAACCGCTCGGCGCTTTCTGGCGCGCCATCGGTTGCGTCGGGTCGCTCGTCATCGGCCACCTCGTCGGCTCGCCACGGGCAGCGCAAGGTGTTTCTCTTTTTTGGCGCCGCCGCGGTGCTGGTGGTGATCGCGACGGCGGCGGGCATTCGCCTTCGTGGCGATCGTCATGCCGTACCGGCGCCGCCGCCACCGGAGTGGACGCGGGTGTCGGTTCCGGCAGTGGTTCGCCGACCGCCTGCTCCCGCGCCTGCGCCGCTCGAGCATCCTCCTGCGCCGACGTCGCCTCCTTCAGGCACGGCGGTCGCCCCGGTACCGGAGAAGATGTCTCGCGTTGCACCGACCGAGACGCGGCGGGCGAAACGCCAACGCCATAGCGGGCGCGCCGCGGACGCCATCGAGTTCGGCTCGGACGGTACGCCCATCCTTCCGTGACCGCCCCACCGTGATGGGAAAGGAGACCCATGGAATCAGTTACTCGAGCTACGTGCTCCGTCATCATCGCCAGTCTGACGTTGGCCTGGGGCGGGTTCGCCGGAGCAACCGCGTCGGTAGATCCCGCGGAGGCGTTGATCGCGCAGGGGGTCAGGGCCCGGATGAAGGAGCAGCCTGGTGAGGCGCTCGACCTCTTCCAGAAGGCGCACGCGTTGTCGCCTACGCCCAGGAACCTCGCGCAAATGGGGCTCGCCGAGGTCGCTCTGCGCCGGTGGTTGGACGCCGAGACGCACCTCGGTGCTGCCCTGGCTGAACACGACACGCTCTGGATCGAGAACCGCCGCAACAAGCAGGCGCTCGAGCTCGCCCTCGCCTCGGCGCGGTCTCACATCGGTAGCGTTTCGATCGTCGGCCAGCTTGGCACGGACGTGATCGTGAATGGCAAGGCGACTGGTCGATTGCCGCTTTCCGGCCCGATCAGGCTCGCAGAAGGCACCGTCCGGATCGAGGGGACCGCGCCCGGCCACCGCCCCTCGGCGATTCAGATCGAGATCGTCGGCGGGGGGAGGGACACGGTGGCGATGGACGTAGGCTTGGCCGTGCCACCGCTTTTGCCCCAGGTCCTGGTGACCGAGGATGAGCCCCAGCCCGGCTCGAGCACCACGTGGAAGACCTGGACTGGCGCGGCGCTACTTGCGGCCTCCGCCGCCGGTTTGGCCACGGGCGCAATCTGGCTCTCGCTTGATGGCCGTAGAAGTTGCAGGCCCTCCGCGGGTGGTCAGTGCGAATGGCTGTA
>JBBRGF010000338.1:0-2926 GCA_038240975.1 Gemmatimonadales bacterium | reverse complement strand
AGCCGAACGCCGACGGTGAAGAACGTCGGAGAGCCGTGTGCGGGAAAATCGCATGCACGGATCGAGGTGGCGGCGGGAGGAAACCAGGCCAGTCGGGCCAGCACGTGCCGCGCAGCCCAGGCGCCTCCCGCCGACCCTACTAAGGCGTTGAACGCCTCACGCCAGTCCTCGGTGAGAACCGGCGCTTCGGCCAGGCAGGAGAACTCCTCCAGGTTGAGCAGCTCGTCGCGCACACGGGCGTTGAAGGACTCCGCGAACGGGTTCTGCCACGGCGCGCCGGGCTCGATGTAGCTGGTGCTCACCTGCGTGCTGGCACACCAGTCCCGGAGGGCGTGGGCGGTCAGCTCGGGGCCGTTGTCGCACCGGATGTTCTCCGGGCAGCCGCGCGCGGCTACGAGCTGGGCCACCGCGGTGACGGTCTGATCGGCGGTGATGCTGCGATCGACCTGCATGACCAACGCCTCGCGGGTGAACTCATCGACGATGCTCAGCAGCCTGAGCATCCGCCCGTCGACCGTCTGGTCGTACTGGTAGTCCAGCGCCCACAGCTGATTGGGGCGCTCGGCCCGCAGCCACTTCGCTTCGGGGTCTCCGGTCCTGCGGCGCTTGCGCGTCTTCTGCGGGACCCGCAGGCCCTCCTCGCGCCACCGGCGCTGCACGCGCTTGCGGTTCACATGCCAGCCGTTCTCACGCAGATGGCCGTGCGCGCGACGGTAGCCCCACCTGGGCTTGCGCCCGGCGATCACGCGCATCTGCACGCGCAGATCATGGTCCTCGGCGCTCGGCGCGCACCGGTCATGTCGCTGGGTGGAGCGGTGCTGCCCGGTCAGCAGGCAGGCCCGACGCTCGCTGAAATGCAGGCGGCCGCGAAGCATCGCGACCGCCGCTCGCCGACGGGCCGGGCTCAGAAGTTTCCCCGGGCGATCTCCTTCAAGCCGTCGATGTCGAGCGCCTCGTTGGCCACGATCCGCTTCAGCCGCTGGTTCTCGCGCCCAAGCTCCTTCAACCGCTTGACATCGTCGGCCTTCATCCCGCCGTACTGATTGCGCCAGCGGTGATACGTGTTCTCCGAGACGCCCAACTGCTTGGCGACCTCAGCGATCGGCTTCTGCTCGGCGAGCAGCCCATCGGCCTCGCGCAGCTTGCGAATGACCTGCTCCGGGGTGTGCCTGGTTCGCTTCATCATGATCGTCCTTGCTCGCCCATCTTCGCGGGCGCATCGAACTCTCACAAGCACCGGACCGAACCACAGGGATCACGCCAGATCGCCATTGCCGGACGAGGGTAGGGCACGAACGACGGTCCCAGCTAGCGCCGTGCATATACTGGCCGACATATGGTGCCCAATGTCGAGCTTCAAGGAAAGGTCATCCTCGTAACGGGGGGGACAGGCTCGTTCGGAAAAGCCTTC
Source organism: Gemmatimonadales bacterium (assembly GCA_038240975.1). Classification (GTDB taxonomy): domain Bacteria; phylum Gemmatimonadota; class Gemmatimonadetes; order Gemmatimonadales; family GWC2-71-9; genus CAVVWJ01. The sequence goes on along the minus strand of JBBRGF010000338.1, from coordinate 1,515 downwards.
CTCTCCACAGTCCTGGGCTGCCATGAGCCCGCCGCCGTGCGCATCTTTAGCCGCGACGAGCTTAAGCAATACGAGCTCGCGAGCAGCCTCGATGACGACCGCGTACGTTTTCTCATCGGCGACGTACGCGATCGCGAGCGGCTGTCGCGCGCCATGCGCGGGGTCGACGTGGTCATTCACGCTGCGGCCATGAAGCAGGTTCCGATCTGCGAGTACAATCCCTTCGAGGCCGTTCAGACCAACGTGCTCGGGGCTGAGAACGTGGTCGCCGCGGCCATAGACAACGAGGTGCCGAAGACGATTGCTCTCAGCTCGGACAAGGCGGTCAACCCGGTGAATCTCTACGGCGCGACCAAGCTCTGCGCCGAGAAGATCATCTCGCAGGGGAACGCTTATACCGGCGATTTGCCCGTCCGCTTCGCTAGCGTCCGGTACGGCAACGTGGTGGGTAGCCGTGGGAGTGTCATCCCGATCTTCAAGCGGCAGGCCGAGGAGGGGGAGCTTACGATCACCGACGACGCGATGACCCGCTTCTGGATAACGCTGCGGCAGGCCGTCCACTTCGTAATCGACTGCATCGCCCGCATGCAGGGCGGTGAAGTGTTCGTGCCGAAGATCCCGAGCATGCGCGTGACGGACGTCGCCGACGCACTGGCGCCCGGAGTATCCCGCCGGATCATCGGGATCCGCCCGGGTGAAAAGGTTCACGAGGTGCTTATCACGTCCGATGAGTCTCGGCACGCAGTCGAGTTCGATGACTATTTCGCGATTTACCCGGCGTTCAAGTTTTGGGGGGCCGAGTATCCGCAGTCTGTCGAGCTGGCTCCCGGATTCCGATATTCGAGCGACATTAACGACGACTGGCTCAGCCCCAAGGCCATCCGCGACATGGCCGGGCAAATCCCCGCCCTGTACTAGCTCACGGCTATCGGCGATGCCGCCTCGATCGCGCGCATAGGGTTTCGCTGGCAATGAGCGGAGTCTGTGTCATTCCTGCCCGACGGGACTCCAAGCGGCTGCCTGGGAAGGTTCTGCGGCAATTGGCTGGTCGCACGCTGCTCGAGCGCGCCGTTTCGACCGCGACCGAGAGCAAGGCATTCGGCACGATCGTCCTCTCAACAGCCGATGAGGAGATCGCGGAATACGGCAAGCGCGCAGGGATCGAGGTGCTAGAGCGGCCAAGTGAGCTCAGGGGGGACGACGTGGGCGTCGGCGAGATCACGCTTCAGGCGTGCGCGGACCTGCAGGCACAGAAAGGGGTGGAGACAAGCACGGTCGCCTGTTTGGCCCCAGTCTATCCCCTCCTTCGGCCGACCAGCGTGGCGGCGGCCTGTCGACAATTCAAGGAGGCAAACGCCAACTTCCTCATGTCGACCGTTTCGACGGATCCCCATGATTTCCACTGGGCGCTTCGAAGAATCAACGGTTACGCCGATTTGTATTTCGGCGACACCTTCCTGACGGATCGTATGTACCTCCCCCCGATCCTCACACCGACAGGCGCAATTAAGCTCG
>JBBRGF010000337.1:0-2931 GCA_038240975.1 Gemmatimonadales bacterium | reverse complement strand
CTCGTCACTCCCGGGAGGTCGGGAGGCTGGCCTCGAGGATTGGGGATGCCTTGAACCCCTTCACCATCGGGTAGATGCCGAGCGACAGCTCCCAGATGAACTCCGGGATTGTCGCGATGCCCTGCGCCGCGCCGCCTCTGTCGATTACGTCGAGCACCACCGCGAGCCCCGAGATGCAGATGAGAGGGCCTGCGATGAGCCCCAAGATCGCCAAGCCTCGCGGCATGAGGCCGGACTGGTACATCAGGTAGCCCAGGATCAGCCCGTTCCCGACGCCGACAACGAAGCCGGGACCGAGTACGAACGTCCAATTGCGAACCGCGACGAGTGATCTTGCGTCCGCGACCAGCGAGCCGGCGTCTCCGCCGGCGGCCTTCTGGCGCAACGTCACGACCGCTAGGAGGCTGACGATGCCGATGGCGATGAAGGTGCACTCGGCGATACGCGCTGTCACGTATCCGAGAGCGAGCGTTTCGTTCTGCCGCCTGAAGATCGGAAACACCACGATCGCCGTGCCGATATTCGCGATGATGAGAAGCACCTCGCAGAACAGGCCGAGGCGCACGCGCGTGTCGCCTCCGGTGCCGGCCATGAAGTCCGCGGGGTGCAGCACGGGGTTGTAGAGGATCACCCCTCCGATAGAGAAGACGAATGTGGCGAGGAAAAGCACGCCGAAAATCAGCGCGGTCCTCCTAGTTGAGCTCATGCGGATTCCTTTCTTTGACGGCCGCGAACCGCCCGCCACTGAGATTCCAGAGTCGGCGCTCGGACCAGCGAAGAACCCGAACCTCCGCCACCCTAGACCTCGGCGCGCCCGCAGCGGCCGGGCCCTAGCCGCTAGAGCAGTTGCTCGAGGCCTACGGTCGGCGAGCGCTCAAGTGAGCCGACCTTGCGGATGGCCAGCAGCACCCCGGGCATGAACGACTCGCGCGAAATTGAGTCGTGGCGGATCGTGAGCGTCTGGCCCTCGCCGCCGAAGATGACTTCCTGGTGAGCCACCAGGCCGGGTAGGCGCACCGAGTGGATCGGCTCGTGCACGTTGCCGCCGGCCGCGGCTATCAGCTCGGCGGTGCGCTTGGCGGTCCCCGAGGGGGCGTCCAGCTTGCGGTCGTGGTGGAGCTCGACGATCTCGCACTCGGGCATGTGCGCGGCCACCAGCTTCGCGGCCTCCATCATCAGCACGGCGCCGATCGCGAAGTTCGGCGCCACGAACAGGTTGGCGTCCCCCACTCCCTCCAGCTCGGAGAGCTCTGCGCCGGTGGTGCCCATCACGCAGTGCACACCCGCCTCGAGGCAGTGGCGCGCGTTCTCGAGCGCGGTGTCGGGCGTGGAGAAGTCGACGACCACGTCCGCGTCGCCCAGCACGTCGATGAGAGCCACGGAGAGGAGCGGGTCGGCGCGGCCGACCAGCGCCATGTCGTCGGCGCCCTCCACCGCGCGGCACACGGCCTCCCCCATCCGCCCCGCGGCGCCGGAGACCGCGACGTTGATCACGCCCACTACAGGGTGACCCCGTTCGGGGCACCCTTCGCGCGCGCCAGCCCCGGGTTGACGGCCTCGAGCGCGTCGCAGAAGGCGTCCTGGTCGCCGCCCACGCCGGCAGCCGACATCTGCTCGGGCACGAACAGCTCGCGCGCCAGCGAGTTCACGTCGTCGAGGCTCACCGCGTCGAGCTCGGCCAGGAGCTCGTCGGTGGTCAGGATCGGCACTCCCATCAGAAGCGAGGAGCCCAGGCGATTCATGCGCGCCGAGGTGGACTCCATCGAAAGCACCGTGCGGCCCTTCACGTTCTCGCGTGCGCGCTCGAGCTCCTCCTCGGTCACGCCCTGCTCCTGCAGGCGCCGCAGCTCGGTGCCGATCACGTCCATCGCCTCGGCAACGTTGTCGGGCCGCGTTCCCACGTAGACGGCCACCTGGCCGGTGTCGGCGTAGTGGCTGGAGTAGGAGAAGACGGCGTAGGCCAGTCCGCGCTTCTCGCGCACCTCCTGGAACAGGCGCGACGAGCTCGAGCCGCCGAGGATGGCGTCGAGTATGCGCAGCGCGAAGCGGCGGTCGTCGCCACGGGCGATGCCGCGCCCGCCGATGGCGAGGTGGTACTGCTCGGTGTCCTTGCGGTGGAAGCGCAAGGTCGGCGGGCCCCCGTCCGGGCTGTCCGACGGAGCGGGCGCAGGGGCGGCGGCAGCGCCGTCCACCGCCGTTTCGACGAGCTGCGCCAGCCGGTCGTGGGCCACGTTGCCCGCCGCGGCCACGACGATGTTCGACGGCAGATAGCGCTCGTCGTGGTACGCGGAGATGTCCGGCACCGGCACGTTGCCCACCACGTCGGCGCTTCCGATGATCGGCCTGCCCAGCGGGTGCTGGCCGAAGACGGCGCCGGCAAGCACGTCGTGCACCTTGTCCGCGGGCTCGTCCTCGTACATGGCGATCTCCTCGATCACCACCTGGCGCTCTGAGTCGATGTCCGGGTAGGACGGGCGCAGCACCATGTCCTGGAGCACGTCGAAGGCGCGCTCCAGGTGCCGGTCGAGGAATCGCGAGTAGACCGAGGTGGTCTCCTTGCTCGTGCCCGCGTTCACCTCGGCTCCCATGGCGTCGAAGGCCTCGTCGATCTCCAGCGAGGAGAAGCGGTCGGTGCCCTTGAACAGCAGGTGCTCGAGGAAGTGCGAGATGCCGGCCTGCTCGGAGCCCTCATCCCTGGAACCGGCCCTGACCCAAAAGCCCATGGCGATTGAGCGCACGCTGTCCACGTGCTCCGAAACGACCCGGACACCTGAGTCGAGGGTGGTGAGCTGTGCCGCTTCCGTCATCTCTGGGAGGGCACTCGGCCCTTCTGCCCTCTAACGGTTGCGGTCGCGGTCCCTGCCGCGCCCGCGGTCGCGCCCGCCGCGCCCGTTGCCGCGGTCGCCGCCGCCGCGCGGGCCCTTGTCGCCG
>JBBRGF010000336.1:0-2933 GCA_038240975.1 Gemmatimonadales bacterium | reverse complement strand
CCGCAGTACGACGAACTCTGGCACGATCCTCAACGCATCCGGGCGTTCGTCGACGGATGGGCCCGCTCGGCCCCGGAACTGTTCCCCGCCGGCTTCGACCGCGGTTATCGCTTGCACGGATTCGGCCGCGTATCCCGCAAGCTCCCTGGGCTGAAACTGCGGAAGATCGTCACGGACGACGGCTCCTGCTACTGGCTCCGCCCCGGTTTCATCGCCGGCTACATGGCCGGGACCGTCGACGAATTGGCTTACCCGCTGCTCCTGGCGTCGTATGGAGTCCCCCCGTGGCTGCTGAAGATCGGCTTCGGCCATAGCGAGATGTACTGGTATCGTCTCACCGAGCGACTGGGGCGGAGCAGCTTGGTGGGGGCCACCGTCCGCGACCCGGCCCGGTTGCCGACGCACCTGGCCGCCGACGAGCATCATGCCGACTGGGCCGGTCAGAAGGGCTACGTCGCGACGACCGTCGGCGCGGGCTGTCTCCTGGGCGTCGCACTGACGTCCTCGGCCGATGACGTCCACCTCCGGGAGGCCTACGGTGTGTTCGCGGCCGAGGCGCGGGACGTCGGGCCCGGGTATGCCCCCGAGACGGTCAACGTCGACGGCTGGGCGGCGACGCGCAATGCGTTCCAGGCGCTGTTCCCCCTGATCACGGTGGTGCTCTGTTTCCTGCACGGGTTCCTCAAGATTCGCGACCGCTGCCGCAAGGCCCACGACCTGCACCGCCGGGTGTGGGACGTCTACCGGGCCGCCACCGCGGAGGAGTTTCGACGCCTGATGGACGAGCTTCGGCAGTGGTGCGGCACGCAGACCTGGACCGCCTCGGTGCGCGAGATGCTGGAGAAGCTGTGGAACAAGACGAGTTCCTACGTGGTGGCTTATGACCATCCGGGATGCCATCGCACGAGCAACGCGGTGGACCGACCGTAATTGATTAGCGGCCGCCTCTTGCAAGGCGCGGTCCGCCTTTCTACAAATCAGCATCATGCCCACGCTCAAAGAACTCGCACTCCTGGGGAAAGAGGCACTCCTGGCGTTCGTCGCGCAGTTGCTCACGGAGTTCGCCCAGGGTCAGCGCGTATCGAACATGCTATATCGACAGGACTTGTGTCAGGTAGTCTGTGTTGAGCATGCAGGACATCATCTTTCCGCGGAGGCTGTCTTTGTCGGGATGACGCTTCAGCAGGGTCACGGCGAAGCGACGCAGCCAACTCAGGTTGTTGCCTAACGTCCGCTCGCGGGTGCGGCTGTCGTCCTCGCGAAAGTTCACGTCCAGGACCCAGTGCATCGACTCGATCCCCCAGTGGCCTCGGACCGCCTCGCCAAACCGCTTGCCGCTGAGGTAGCGACTGCTGAGGTAGTACCGCACCTCGTCCGACTCCGTCCCGTCGGCATGCCTTGTGATCCGCACCGTGTAACCGATCGCCTTCACCCACGGCCAGTCCTTCGCCGGAGCGAAGTCACGCGGCACCTTGGTGAGATAATATGACCGTTCGTCGATCCGTCCGTGTCCGTCCTCAAGCGTCTCGTGGTAGCGGTACTGGAGATCTTTCAGGTCACTCTCCAGGTGATCGAAAAAGTGCGTCTGGATCGCGGCCAGGAGCTTCGGCTGGTTGTCCTTGACGGCGATCACGCAGTCGCCGCCGCCGTGGACGACCTGCTTGACGATCTCCTTCTGACAGCCCATCGCGTCGATCGTGATCAGTGTGCCGGCCAGATCGATCTGCTCCAACAACTGCGGGATGGCCGTGATCTCGTTACTCTTGGCATCGGTCGCGACCTGGCCCAACGCGATCCCCTCCTCGCTGGCCCAGGCACTCACGATGTGCAGGGCACCGAGTCCTTTGGCCACGTCGTGAGACCCGCGACAGGACTTGCCGTCGATCGCCACCAGACGCCCCTTATTGTTGGAGTCGATCGGAAGCGCCTCAGCAATCCAGGCCTGGAAGCAACGTTGGAAAGCTTCGGGTTTCAGCACCACGAGGAGGCGACGGATGCAATCGCGCGAGGGGATGCTATTGGGCAGTGCGAGGTGCAGCGCCAGCCACGACGCGCGGTGCTTGGCCCAGCGATGGATGGCGGTGGGGCCGTCGCATCCGCAGATGATGCCGCAGACGGCGATGACGGCGATATCGACCAACAGATGTTTGCGGTTACGGATGTGCCGCGGATCGGAAAGCGATTCGAAGTACGATCCGATGGAGCCGACGTCAACGAGCTTGGCCACGAGAAGCTTCCTTGGTTCGGTCGGAGCGAGGTTCCGCGCCGAACTGCGGCATGCGGCGACCCGAGCAAGAAGTCCGGAACCAAGATAGCGAACCGAGGTCCGTCGCGCCAGACTGCCCAGGCCGCACAGTTATGCGCGCTGGCCGTGCCGGTCCGGTGTGCTCGGCGAGCAAGAGCGTGAGTTCGGCCACCCGCAACGACACGAGTTCTCGACGCTCGGAGAAGTCTCCCATCAGTTGCCGGGCCTTCTCCCGCTCGGGCTCACCCTCCAGCCGGGCCACGGCCTTCTCGACATGATCCTCGACGTACTCGACGGTGAGGGTCCGGGACAGGAAGTCGATGTTCTCCCGCTTCCAACCGGCGTCGTAGATCGGGCTGTCGGCCTCCCACAGGTAGGGGCCTCCCCCGCCTCGCTCCTGTGTCCACGACCCGAACAGAGGGTTCTCCCCCTCGATGTACATCAGCCCCGAGCAATACTGGAGCGCCGCCACGGCCCGACCCGGCGTGTCGAGCGACCACCAGGGCTCCCAGAGCATGTCGATCCTGGGCATGACGAGGCCGACCGAGTTGAACCGCCCCATCCAGCCGTAGGCGGGTGTCCCCATCCCCGAATAGGCGAAGCCCCGCTCAACGTCCAGCCGCTCCAGGAAGCCGTCCCGAAAGAACTCATAGATGCCGTCCCGCCCGCTCGGGCGTAACCATCTTCT
>JBBRGF010000335.1:0-2959 GCA_038240975.1 Gemmatimonadales bacterium | reverse complement strand
GGTCGCCTCTCGAGCGCTCCGCCACACGGCCGGCGCTGTCAGCCAGACCCTTTCGTGCGAGAACGCCGGCGACTGCCATCTGCGCTTTCAGTGTCTCGAAACGCCGAGTGCTTGGCGGAGCGAGCTTGCGCATGCTGTCGGTCAGGATCCAGGCCCTCGCCACATCCGGCTCCACCGCTCTCGTCGTCATCATCCAGAGCCGGCAGCTCACGAACTTCGCGTCGTTCGGGAAGCGGCGTTGGCCCTCGTCGCACCACCGGGAGGCGTCCACGAACTGCTCGAGATCGTAGGAGGCGAGAAACAGTCGTGAGAGGACCTGGTCGGCGTTGCCGAGGTAGGCGTCTTCCTCGTATGCGCGGCGGGCCGCGAGGGCGGCATCGGTCTCACCACCCGTCTGGTTGTAGAGATGGCTCAGCACCGCCCAGGCGCCGGCTTGCGACGGCCGGGTGCGGACCGCGGTCTCGAGATCGGTCTGTGCGGCCTTGAGCAGCTCCTTCGCCGCCGCGGGCTCGGGCTCCAGCACGAGGAGCCACTTCCAATACCGGAGCGTGCCGCGCGCCTCGAGGCCGCTGGGATTCCGCGGGTCGAGGGCGAGCGCACTGTCGGCGAAAGTAGTGCCCTTCGTGATCCACGGCTTGGCGGCCAGGGGATCCTGGCCCAGGAGTCGGGAGCGCCGGTATGCTATCTCGGCCCGTCCCACGAGCGGCTCCGGCCACCTGGCGTCCGCGGTTTCCGCTCGCGTATAGAGCGAATCGGCCAGGTCGAAAGCGCGTGACGGTGCCGAGCTGGTATCGCCGCTGGTGATGAGAATCTCGGCCCGCTTGCGCGCTCGCTCGGCGCGCTGTACGAACGCCCACGCATCGGTACTCGCCGTGCCACGCTGTTGCTCCCTGATCCGGATCTCGTCGCCGAGCTTCTGGCGGATCAGCCCCGCCACTTTCTGAGCCAGGGTATCGCGGACGGCGAGCAGATTCGCGGCAGGCAGCTCGAACCCCGCCCGCTGAAAGTCGGCGCCGCTCGACCCCTCCACCAGGCGCACGTTCACTCTGAGCCGGCCGCCATCCCTCTCCACGCTGCCGTCCACCAGCGTTCCCACCTTGAGCGCCCTCGCGATGCTGTCACGCGGAATCGAGTCTGCCCGATATGGCGCGACGCCATTCCTCGAGATGACGGTGAGCCCCGGGACCTCGTCGAGCTGGGCAATGAGCCCCTCGGTAAGACCGTCGGCGAGGTACGCGAGGGAGTCTCGGTCGTCGATGCTCTGGAAATAGAGCACCGCGATTCGGTGGGGGTCGAGTCCACCCGGCGCGCTCGCGGCGGTCGCGGCCGCTTCCATCCCTCTCTGGCGCCACACCGCCCAGCCGGCACCGGCCGCGAACAGGACGCCCACGATGACCGCGGCGATCCAGACCAACCTTTTCGCCGGCCTTCCTGGTGCGACAGTGGCCGCATTGACCTGCGTCGGAATCCGCCGTGAAGCGGTGGCCGCCCGGCGGGCGGTGGTACGGAGTGTCGTCACGTCGGCCTCGGCTTCGCTCAGCGCCTCCGCCATCTCCTTCATGCTCTGGAAGCGGTCGGCCGGCGTCTTCTCCAGCGCATGCATGACGATGTCTTCCACCTCGTCGGGAATCGAGGCGCGCACCACCTGCAGGCTCGGCACCTTTTCCATCGAGTGCCGTGCCAGAATCGCCATGGCGTTGGGGCCCGTGAAGGGCGGCTGGCCGGCGAGGAGTTCGTAGAGCACGCAGCCGAGACTGTACACGTCGCTCCGGGCATCCACGCGATCGCTCCCGAGAGACTGCTCCGGACTCATGTAGTAGGGTGTGCCGATCGCCATGCCCGTCTGCGTCAGCTTCTCGCCACCGGCCTCGCTGACCGCGCGGGCGATACCGAAGTCGGCCACCAGCGCGTGTCCGCCAAGGAGGAGAATGTTTTCCGGCTTGATGTCGCGATGGACGATGTGGCGCTCGTGGGCATACTGAAGCGCTTCGGCCGCCTCCCGGGTGATCCGGAGCGCGTCGTGCAGCGGCAACTGCTGCTCGTGGTCGAGGCGCTGCCGAAGCGATTCGCCTTCGATGAAGGGCATGACGTAGTAAAGCAGGCCCTCGGTCTCTCCCGAATCGTACAGGCCGAGGATATTGGGATGCTGGAGGGTGGCGGCGACGCGGATTTCACGGAGGAAGCGGTCTCCGCCCAGTGAGGCGGAGAGCTCGGGGCGGAGGACCTTGATGGCGACGGACCGCTCGTGCTTGAGGTCCCTGGCGAGGAACACCGTCGCCATTCCGCCCTCGCCCGCCTGTCGTTCGACGGCGTAGCGATCTCCCAACGAGGATCGGAGTCGGTCGATCGGTGCGGTCAATTCGGTGCCTCGGAGCGGGGGAGTGCGATGCTCCAAGATAAGCCGCTGCGGGGGAGGTGTGTCTAGCCGACCGGGGCCGGCATGAGAGCCTCACGCATGGCCGAGGCCGATTCCCAGCGCTCTTCGGGAGCCTTGCTGAGGGCCTTCGCGATGACGCCGCACAGAACCCCCGGTATCTCCGGCCGGAGAGTGCGAAGATCCGGCGCCCGCTCGGTGAGGTGGAGCTGTAGAACGATCGCCTCGTTGCGGTTGGTGAACGGGGGCTGCCCGGCCAGACATTCGAAGAGAACGCAGCCGAGCGAATAGAGATCGCTCCGGTGGTCGATCTCCTTGAGCGCGGAGATCTGCTCCGGACTCATGTACGTGGACGTGCCCACCGCGATTCCCGAGCGCGTGAGCCGGTCCTTTCCCGATGCCGACACCGCCCGGGCAATGCCGAAGTCGAGGAGAACCGCCCCCTCGGGCGAGATCACCACATTTTCGGGTTTGACGTCCCGGTGGATGATTCCGTGCTCGTGAGCATGGGCCAGCGCGCCGAGCAGATCGCCGGCCAGCCGGAGGGTCTCGGCGATGGAGAGACGGTGCTGCGCGGAGAGGTGT
>JBBRGF010000334.1:0-2972 GCA_038240975.1 Gemmatimonadales bacterium | reverse complement strand
TTAGCCGCGAGCGCCACTCGCATCCTGTCGGGATAGTTTCCGCAGAGGCCATCCACCCCCATGCGGGCGAGGCGCTCGAGGTCGCCCATCTCGTTTACCGTCCAGGCGATCACTGCGGCGCCCGCCTCGTGAACCCGGTCGATCAGCTCCCGATCGATCTGTTGCCACTCCTGCCACAGAGTCGTCGCGCCGACGGCACGCATCGCGGAAACGGGGTCGTCGAGGTACGCCGAAAGCAGAATTCCGCGCCGAATGTCGGGCCGGGCTTGGCCTATCCGGCGGACGATGCGATGGTCGAAGCTGTGCACCGCGTATCGGGCGGGGCAGGGGCCGCGGTCGAGCACCTCGAAGAGAGAGCCCTCATGCGCCGCCGCCAGGGCCTTTACCTCGATCCACACATCCCGGTCACTCAGCAGCTCCAGTACTTCGGAGAGCAGGGGCACCGTCTCGCCGCTCCTGAGCCGGACCCGTCGTGCTTCGTCGAGCGAGAGCTCGGCAATGGGCCCTGTTCCAGGCAGCTCCGGGTCGTGATGAACCACGATGGCCCCGTCGATCGTCGCATGCACGTCGAGCTCGACCCCATCGGCATCGAGCATGACCGCCCGCCGAAAGGCGGCGCGACTGTTCTCATACTCGTATCCTGACGCGCCACGATGGGCGATCACGCTTGGGCGTCGCATGGGCCCCAAGATAGCCCTACTTAACGAAGCCGTCCAACCGACGTCACCCAGGTCCGGATGAGCGCCCCGACGCCACAACCCATAGCCGATCATGACCTTGTCCGAGCCTACCGGGAAGGCGACGAACAGGCTGCCACCGAGCTGGTACGGCGGCACGCCGCCGCGGTCGGGCGATTTCTGTACAGTGCCGGCGCCGCGCCTGGAGAAGTCGACGACCTGGTCCAGGAAACACTGTTTCGAGCCTTTCGCGCGCTCGACCGGTGGAGGCGGCAGGGGGCATTCCGAAGCTGGCTCTTCAGCATCTCCAGCAACCTTCTGAAAGACGAGTTCCGAAAGCGAAAGGGGCGCCAGATGGTGAGCATCGAGGATCGCGATATCCCCGACCGAAGCGATCCTGCCGGCGAACTGGCCGCAACCGAGGCCGAGACTCGTCTGCGGGAGGGATTGTCCAGATTGCCGCGGCTTCAGCGGGAGGTATTTCTCCTCCGCGCCCAGGAGGGCACCGAGTACCAGCAGATCGCGCTGGCACTAGGCACCACGCCCGGCGCCGCGCGGGTCCACTACCACCATGCAGTGAGGCGTCTCAAGGAGCTGGTATCATGACCCAGTGCGAACGACTGTCCGACCGGATGCCCGACGTAGCGCTTGGCCGGTCGGTGTGGGGTCCGGATGAGCGGCAGCACCTCGATGCGTGCCCGGATTGCCTGGCCGAATGGAAGCTGATCGAGATGGCCTCTCGCCTCGGCACTTCGTTGACCGGGTCGCCCGACGCCGAGGCCGTCACGGCGTCGCTGCTCACCCGCCTGGCGGCGGAGCGGCGCAACGTAAGCGTCGTGCACCGGCGCTGGCTCGCCGCTGGACTGGCCGCCGCCGCCGTCGCGATCATCGCAGTACGGGTTCCGCATTCGGCGCCGCCTGGCCCGGCGGCGCCCGTTCCCTCTTCGGTGGCCACGACTTCCGGACAGGCGCTTCCGCTGCCCGAGCTCGAAGACCTGCCGGTCTCCGAGCTTCAGTCGATTCTCGGTGCGCTCGATGATTCATCCGGCGTGTCCCGCGCGTTTGACGACCCCGCGCTCGACGACTTCGACAACCACGATCTCGAACGGGCGCTCGGCGCCTGGGAGGGTTGATGCGTTCCCCCCTTCTGTGGACTATGGCACTCGGCGCGCTTGTCGTGGCACCGCTGATGGCGCAGGACTCCACGGCTCGAGCGCCGGGGCTTCGGCACCGGATCGAGGAGCGGTTCGCCTCCAGGATTCAGGAGCAGTTGGGTCTCAATGCGGAACAGATGAACCGGCTCAAGGCCACGTCTTCCAAGTTCGGCGGCAAGCGTCGGGAGCTGGAGACGCGCCAGATGGCGATTCGCCGCGCCCTCGGCCTGCAATTGCGTCCCGGAACGGCGGCCGACAAGGACAGTGTGGCTAGGCTCACCGACGCTCTCGTGGCCGGCCGCGTGGACTACGCAAAGACCTACCAGCAGGAGCTTGGCGAGCTCAAGTCCTACCTCGACCCGGTGCAACGCGCGCAGCTCATGGCCATGCGCGAGCGGCTGCTTCACCGTGCTCACGAGATCAAGGGGCAGCGCGGACAGGATGCTGATGACGGCCCCGGGCGCAGGAAGTCGTTCATGGATCGTTGAGCAAAAGGCGGGTAGATTTAGCTGGTCTCCCACAAGGACTTTCGATGCGCCCGGCCCAGACGCGCACGTGCTGACGGTCGATCCGGTCTGGGTCGAGCAGCTCGTCCGATTCGTCACCAACCCTCTCGTCTCGCCGCTGCTGCTCTCGATCGGAATACTCGGTCTCGTCTTCGAAATAAAACACGGGGCCTTCGGACTCGGAGGTCTGCTCAGCCTAGCCTCGCTCGGCCTCTTTTTCGGCTCCAGCTTCCTGGTCGGCCTCGGCGGGTGGGAAGAAGTACTCCTTCTGGGGCTCGGTCTCGTCGCGCTCCTGGTGGAGGTGTTTATTCTCCCGGGCTTCGGCGCCGCCGGCCTTCTCGCCATCCTCGCGTTCGGCGCCGCCATTGTCCTGGCGCTCGTCGGCGTTTCCCCCACTTCGGCCGACGTGCTGCAGGCCCTCGCCGTGCTGGGCGCGAGTCTCGTGATTACCGTGTCTGTCGGCTATGCGTGGCTCCGGCATCTTCCCTCGAGCGGCCGCTTTTCCGGGCTCTTCCTTCGGCACACCGCTGCCCAGTCCGACGGGTACGTCTCGGCCCTGCCGAGAGCCGACCTCGTGGGCCTCGAAGGCGTGGCGGTCACCGATCTGCGACCCGCCGGAGTGGCGCAGATAGGAA
>JBBRGF010000333.1:0-2978 GCA_038240975.1 Gemmatimonadales bacterium | reverse complement strand
CAAGCGTCCGAAGTGAGCAATCCTGACGGTTCGGGGCGCACCGGCGAACGCCTCCGTCGGCGACGGTGCGCCCCGGAAGACAGGCCGCTGACGTGTCAATCCTCGGCAGCCCCCGCCTGATCTAACACCGCGAAACGGACGAGGTGCGCCCCCGCGGGATGGCGAAGGGCGTCGGGGCCGGCGGAGAAGGGAGGTCGGCACTGGAGCGCTAAAACCGTGATGCTTTGAGATCCGATGGGACGCCGAAGACACTTAGGCGTCGCTCGACGCACCGCGCAGGTCTACCCGGCGTATGCTCGTCGAGACTCGGCGGCGACCCCCGGCGCAGAGGAAGCAGAGGAGGAAAAATGCTCCTGGCAACGACAAAGGTCGAGGACGTGGATCGCTTCCTGACGATCTTCTCGACCAAGGGCGCTGAGAAGCGACAGCAGCATGGTTCCAAGGGTGCAACCGTCTTTCGCGACCCGACCGAGGAAGACAGGGTCTGGGTGGTCTTCGACTGGGATCAGGAGGGTTGGCAGAGCTTTGTCTCCGACCCTGCGGTGCCTGCGATCCTGCAAGAGGCAGGCCATGTCGGTCGCCCGCAGGCAGCGCAGCTCGCAGGTCAGTACAACGCGTAGCAATTGGTGCCCGTTTGCCGCCAGGCTGGCAGCCTGGCGGCGACGACCTCGCGAAACAGCACGAGTCATCTCCACCGCGCGTGCGCCAGCCTTCTGGAATGACGTCTGAAGGCGCGGCCGGTGAGGGAGCTGAGAGCCGTTGCTCCTCCACCGGGTCCTCTATTGGCTAGTTGCTCTTAAGGCCGTCGCGGAACGCGATCGCTTCCCGCTCGACTCGAACGGCGTCCTCGATCGCGATCACGGGCCGCGCCTCGAACTGGAAAGCGGGCAGCATCGAACAGAACTTGTGGATCTCAAGCGGATCGTCGCAGTCGAGAAGCATGTGTCCGCCCCAGTCTCCGACTCGAATGACGAACATCTCGATCTTGAAGCCGGCGGGCGCAGTCCATTGACCGAAGACCTCAAGAATGCGCTTCTGCGCGTTCTCGTATTCGATTGGCGAACCCTGCGGCCGTTCGAGCCAGCTGATCATGTATTTCACGGTGCCACGCTCCCTCTGCGATGTTGGAAATCCTCGGGAAGGGACGATAGGGCAGATCTACATCACAGGCAACGGGACGTTCGGCCCCTTGCCACAACGAGTCGGTGACTTCCGACGAAGGGCAAACAGAGAAGCATTGAGCTTGTCAACTACGCCCACAAGCTCCCCGCGCCTGGCACGGCCGCGTCTCGACACGCTGGCTGGTCAAGTTCCTCAAGCAACGCAACGGCAGTGACGTGTTTGTACCAGGCGAGCGGCAAATGCTTGTCCACCGTCGCCGCCAGCGCGGACGAGCGGGTGGTCTACAGGGTGCGCGACGAGTCAGCAGCGCCGCCGCGACCGCACCTCAACTGAATTTTGAGGTACGCGGCGACCCCTGAGCGTGACCATTCTGTGACCATGGCGCGCCGGATGTTTACTCCCGAGAACACAAAACCCCCGGACAAGCGGGGCCTTGCGAATGGGCGGTACTGGGCTCGAACCAGTGACCCCCAGCTTGTCGATTACGGGAACGGGGCGTTCCGGCGGGGCACGGCGGGTCGAAGGCGCTAGTTATGCGTAGTCCTACCGATGCAGCAGAGTCAATCGGGCCCATCGGTCGTCACCAAGACCTGACCAGTCTCTGACCGCGGCTGCATCACTCAGGCCTTCCTGTGACGCCAGCGTGGGCAATCCATCTCGTTCCGGCACAACAAGATATGCGTGCTGCCCGACGGCGTGCTCGTCGAGCCTACCAAGCGGTTTCATGGCGGCCCTGCCGATGCCCTGCTTAGAGCTCCGACCGAGCGTTATTGGTTCGTCATAGCGCTCACCACACCGCAGAAGGCCTCCTTCGCGACCGTGCCACGGATCGACGAGGGTTCCTCACGCGCAACCCGCGCCCGTGAGGCGAGAGGGTCATCTGGTGCGCTTCGCGCAACCAGCCGCACAGCGATGCGGTCGTCGTTGTCACACAGATTCATTCCGCGGGCGGCGCGTCAGGAATCGGATCGAGCTTGAGGTAGTCCAACAGCTCCTCTACCGGCGCGTGTCTGATGAAGTAGAGGCGCGTTGCACGGCTGCTTGTCCAGCCAAACGACGCCAGCGGATGCTGCTCCTCCGACTCGCCGCCTGATCCTCGCGCATTGGCTTGCGTTATACGTGTTCCAGGAGAGAGCCCGTCGAGTGAAGCGCTTATCGCCTCCTGCAGCAGGATTTGGTTTCGCTCCTCGCGCGGAAAAGACGCACCGCACCTCCGGCCGTGGCGGCACCTGGCCCCACCCACCCCCGCAAACGATGAGCCTCTACGAGATTCGAGGGTTCCTGAGCTGCCGCGCGTGAGCCAGGCGCAGGAGGAGGATGGCGACAGGGCGTTTCATGAGGCTGGACACGCTGTCGGCCACCTCCTGAGGGGCTACGAAACTCGAGATTGCGCGTCCGCTCGCACCTGCCGTTCTACGTCACGCTGAGGATGCCGGCATCATCCCCGTTGGAGCAGGACGTGAAGGTCCGAAGCGGTCCCGCGACGGCATCTCCGATTACACCCGGCTCGTCGATGACGTTGCTTAGAACGCGGCGACGTGAAGCAGGATCCCGCCGGTTTCGGCTGCGTGACGACGTTTTCGGCGGAGCATGTCCGGCAGCGGGAGGCGTCCCTCGAGCACCGCCCAGAGATCAGCGCCATCCATCAGGATCATCGTCGGACGCGCGCGTGAGTGGTTCCCGACGGCAGTGTCGGAAAATCCGTTGATCGCTACGAACAAGCCAAGAGTATTCTCGAGCTTGCGGCGGATCTTTCCATCGAAGACATCGAGCGCTGCCGGATCGATCTGGTCTTTCTGCCAGCGCGCTTCGAGGAGGTAGTCGATTCCGTCAAAGGTAAAAGCGCCGTCGATCTG
>JBBRGF010000332.1:0-2991 GCA_038240975.1 Gemmatimonadales bacterium | reverse complement strand
CGTTGGTGGCCAATCAACGCTCGCGAGGCGCTAAGCCGGCAGACAGAGTCGCAACGTATTCCACACACCCCAGGAGGCATCAATGCGCACAGTCACTGCTCTGCGTGCCACGGCTCTCGGCCTTGTCGCCCTGGCCGGCACTCCCTCGAGTGCGCAGAAGGCCGATCCGATCCTCGGCACCTGGGACCTCAACGTCGGCAAATCGAAATACACCCCCGGCCCGGGACGCAAGAGTGAATCTCGCACTTATGTGATGGAAGGCCAGGTCATCAAGGTGACTGCCCGGCGGACGGATGCCGCTGGAAAGTCCACGTCTGGCGAGTGGACGCTCAACTACGATGGCAAGCCTCACCCACAGACCGGCGATCCGGATGCCGATTCGCTCTCGGTGAAGCGAATCGACGCCTTCACGACGGAGTTCACCCAGACGAGGGCAGGTAAGGCAGTCATCACGGGCAGGCGGACAATTTCACAGGACGGAAAGGTGATGACCATTACCAGCAAGGGTGTCAACGCGAACGGGCAGGCGATCAATACCGTCGAGGTGTTCGACAAGCGGTGATGTGGGCGTAGGTGCAGGCACCTCACTTCCATGGAGGGGCGACGCGATGGATACCAAGCGGCTGGCGACTGCCATGATTGTTGGTGGTGTGGTCCTTTACGCCCTAGGTGTTGTTGACAGAGAGGTTGTTCACTGAGTTGAGGCGGTGCTGGGGACTGCGGTAACCGAGTGCGGTGTGCGGGCGCTGCGTATTGTAGTACGCCAGATACGGGCGAAGCGCCAGCGAGCGGCCGAGGGAGTTGCGATAGGGCTGCACATAGGCCCACTCGCGCAGTAGCGTCTGAATCATACGCTCGACTTTGCCGTTCGTGCGCGGCGTGTAGGGCCGCGTCCGGAGATGCCGAGCGCCCAGGGCGGCGACGGCGCGGAGGAAGGCATGGCTGACGTAGGCCGAGCCATTATCGGTCATCACGCGCTCGAGGCGGGCGATGCCCTGCCGCGCGAACCACGCCGCCGCCCGCGTGAGAAAGGCCACCGCGGACGGCTGGCGCTCATCCGGGAGCAGTTCGGCATAGGTGAGCCGCGTATGATCGTCGACGGCGACGTGGAGGAACTCCCAGCCGCTGCCGCGCGCGCGGCGCGACCAGTCGCCGTGGATGCGGTGGCCCACGCGCCCGATCCGGCCGAGCTTCTTCACGTCGAGGTGCACCAGCTCGCCGGGCTGCGCCCGTTCGTACCGGAGCACGGCCCGGGGCGGGCCGAGGCGACGCAGGCGATTGAGGCCGAGCCGCCGCTGCACGGCCACCACGGTCGAGAGCGCGAGCCCCAAGTGGTGCGCGATGTAGAGCGAGCTGCGCCGCTGCCGCCGGAGCTTCCCGATCTGACGGCGCGTCGTGCGGGAGACGGCGCGCGGCGAGCGCCGCGGACGACTGGACCGATCCGCCAACCCCGCCGCCCCCTCGGCCCGATAGCGGGCGAGCCACTTCTGCACGGTCCGACCACTGACGGCCATGCCCTGCGCGACCTCCGGGATCGGGATCGCCTCTTCGAGGACGCGGTGGACGAGCACAGCTCGCCCTGCCGGCGTCAGTCGTGCATTCTTGTGGTGGTAGTACCTGTTCACTGAGTCCTCTGGCGAGTGCCGGTTGGAGTGGACCTCCTAAGCACCCCCAGCTTGCTGCGCTACGACTCAGTGAACAACCTCCTTATCAGTCACACCTAGGGTACCTCATCTTTAGCCTGGCGTTTGCGAGATTCTATGCCGCCAACGCCGGCTCGGCCACGGGCGTTGATCGAGCGGCCGAACTGATATGGCCTGTCGCGTTGGGCAGCCTGGCGTATGCCGCCCTGATCACGTATGCGCTGGGGGCTCGTGCCGGTTCCCTATCGATCGGTCAAGGCGCAAAGGTCGGAGCGATTGTCGGCTTCCTGCTTTGGTTCACCGCGGATTTCATTCTCTACGGTGTCACGAACATGGCGAATCTGACCCGGACCGTTGTTGATCCTCTGCTGGAGATCTTACGCGGCGGGATCGCCGGCGCCGTCATTGCCGCCGTGGCTCGACCGAAGCCGGCCAACGGCGTTCCTGGTTGACCACCGACCCCCTCCCGGCTCGCGAAGGCTCTCGCCGACCGCCACCGGGTCGAGCGGGAGCTGGAGGCGGGACGCCACTGTACAGCTTGGTGGCTTCCTTCTTCCCGCATCCCTCACACGTGACCCACGACATGCGCGGCGATACCGCGAGTGGTGGCTCCCACACTGGATCACTTCCTCTCACGATTATCGAAAGGCAATCACAGCAATAGGGCTCGCGCTCGGAGAATCACGGGAGGACCCACGCGCGTACCTGGCCGCAGGTCTTGCATAGCTCTTCAGGCTGAGGCATGCGCTATTCGAGAGCACGCAAGCGCGACTCCTATCGCACGCGCTTCTCCGTGCAAGCGCGCTGTCTTGCTACTCCAGTGCCGCCATCGTGATCTCCCTTGTGCTGCTACCACGCTCGAGTTCTATCGCCAGGCGGCGGTGCCCAAGCAGTGCACGGCCGGCGCCAATCGACGAAGCCTGCGCTCAACGATTCCGCTCACATCATGCGCTGATCCGGCGCGTACGGTGGCTCAACCCTTGTCCCATGGAGTGCGAATGCGTGGAACAAGGCTGAGCATTATCCTCCTGACCGGCGGCCTCGTCGTGGGCCTCGTGGCCACCGTGGCGTTCGCGCTCGGCGTCGAGCCGGCGCGACTCCCGCGATCGGTCGCGCGGCGCTCCGTCTGACATCGCGTCGGGATCGGAGCAGCTTCCGTCGAACACGTTCCTCCGCTCGATGGAGTCGGCCATGACGCGCACCATGATGCGGTGGGCCGTCGCTCTCGATTCCCCGACCGGTGACCCCTTGCTCACGCTGGAGACGCATCGCTCGATCCCTGCCCGATCAGTTCGGACCTGTGCGGCAGGCACTCGTCACGACGATGGGCGTACTCGTGCTCGCCTGC
>JBBRGF010000331.1:0-2992 GCA_038240975.1 Gemmatimonadales bacterium | reverse complement strand
AGTAGGGTCGGCGGGAGGCGCCTGGGCTGCGCGGCACGTGCTGGCCCGACTGGCCTGGTTTCCTCCCGCCGCCACCTCGATCCGTGCATGCGATTTTCCCGCACACGGCTCTCCGACGTTCTTCACCGTCGGCGTTCGGCTCCCGGTCACCACGGCCGCTTGGGTCGTGGCGCGACGATGGTTCCGGTGAGGTTGATCAGCCCGACCCGGTCCGGGGATTGGTGGACGACCGCCCACCAGCCGTACCGGGTGCTGCGCTTGTGACGCTTGGCAATGAAGCCAGCCAGGCGCACGAGCGCATGGAACGTGATCTTGTCGAAGGACTCGGCGGAGTTCCCATAACGGAAGTACCCCGCCCAACCGCGCAGGAAGCGGTTTACGTCCTGCACGACCTCTTCGACTGGGAGCAGCAGCCGGCGACGGTCCGTGAGTTCACGGATCCGGTCGCGGGCGTGCCGCATTGCCTGACGCGAGGGCCAACGAGCGAGAAAACAGAGATGCCTCGATGCGGGCGTGTTCCCGCGCACCCAGCGGTGATGGAAGCCGAGAAAGTCCAGCCCCTCCCCGCCTTCGCGCAGCTCCACGATCCGTGTCTTGGCGTCCTTGAGCGTGAGCCCCAGTTCCGCGAGGATCGTCCGTAGCGCATCAAGCGCACGTTCGGCTTCCACTCGGCTTTGGCACATCACGACCGCGTCGTCTGCGTAACGCACCAGGGCCCCATGTCCGCGCTCGGTCCACTGCCGGTCAAGCCGGTGGAGATAGACGTTGCACAGGCACGGCGAGATCACCCCGCCCTGCGGGGTCCCGGCGCCGCTACGCTTGACCGCCCCATCCTCCATCACCCCCGCACGCAACATCGCGCGCAAGAGCTTCAGGGCGCGACGGTCAACGATCCGTTCCTCGATCGCCGACATCAACCCGGAGTGCGGAATCGCCTCGAAACAGTTGGCGATATCCGACTCCACAACCCATCGCCTGCCCCTCCACGCCTCATCAACGAGGACCTGGAGCGCGTCGTGCGCTGAGCGCCTGGGCCGAAACCCGAATGAGCACTCGAGCATGTCAGCCTCGAAGATCGGCTCAACGACGATCTTCGCCGCTGCTTGAACGACGCGGTCGCGAACCGCAGGAATCGAGAGCGGTCGCCACTCCTCACGCCCGGGCTTCGCGATGAATACCCGGCGCGCGGGAAGCGGCTGCCACCTCCCTTCCGCAAGGTCCGCGGCCAGCTCATCGAGCAGCCGGCTGGCGCCGTACTGCTCGACATCGGCGATGGTCTGCTGGTCGATGCCGGCCGCGCCACGGTTGGCGCGCACCAGCCCCCACGCCCGCTCCAGGACGTCCCTGCGGTGGACCTTGTCATAGAGCGCATGGAACCGTCGCCCGGGATCGGCCTTGGCCGCCCGGTAGAGCGTTCGCTGTAGTTCTCGGACGTCATCCTGCTTGGTGGTCCTAGCCATCTCTGGCACTCACCGGCCCTTCCCTACGCGTGACGCATGAACGAAGCAGCGGCCCTTCCCTCACCGCGGGTTCTGTTGTCCCGTCAGCTCAAGCAGTACTACGGCCGCCTCCGACTCCCACCCGGCTCCCGTCCACTTCCCGGCTCAGCACCGGTTATAGGACGCGACGCTCCGGCGCTCTCCGCAGATCGCCGGGCCAGGGAGGGCCTCCCAAGTTCCCGCCGCCACCATGCGAACGTTCCGAGCCCTTTACGCCGAGGAGTCCATCGGGGCTGCGATTCCAGGCTCTTCACCCCTTCCGTGGCCTTCGCCGTGAAGCACTCGGCTCGGCTCTCCCTCTTCCGCCCGAAGACGGTTGCTCTAACGGCGCGGCAGGCTTCGCTTGACGCTACGGACCGCTCGCTCGCTCCCCCAAAAGGGCTTTCGACGCTGGGCTTCGACCCGACCCGTTTCCAGACCGAGCCGCCAGCCTGCTACCGGGCCTCCTGGCAGCTACCCGGACCGGACTCACACCGGTAGGCGACGACGAGCTTACGACTAGATCACGACCTCACATCATCGACCTCCAGTCTCCTTGGCGCACCACCGACATCGGCATAACCAGGAGTTCGGCATAATTGGTCTTATCCCGATATCGGGATAAGACCAACAATACCGCCGAGCGGGCGCTCCGCCACGCCGTGATCATGCGCAAGGTCCAGCTCGGAACCCAGTCCGATCGCGGCAGCCGCTGGATCGAACGGATCTGCTCGATCCGTGAAACCTGCCGGCTGCAGGAGCGCTCTCCCCTCGCCTACCTGATCGAGGCCGCGGTCGCAGCTCACGGCCGGCTGCCCGCTCCCTCTCTCATTCCTCCGTGAGCCACGAGCCGGGAAGGAAACTGGTTCAGCGTGGCGACACCCCGTGAACGCCTACTTTGTTATGGTGCGGATTGTGCGGGCACCCTCGCTTCCGCTCGGCTACAGTGTCGGCGGATCCACCGACGAAAGGGTGCTGCCGCATCAACTCGGCTATCGCGTGCGTTACATTGCACACTGGGCGCGCTATGAATACGCCGCGGCACACGGAAAAATTGGCTGCGCCGTAGATGTAGGCTGCGGGACGGGATATGGCACGAAGATTCTCTCGCGCGCCTGCGAACACGTTTTCGGCTGCGACCTTTCGCTCGACGCGATCGAGTACGCACGCACTGTTAACGCCGCGCCGAACGTCTCATATGCCGTTGCGGATGCGCGCCGCCTCGAAGTAGACGACGGATCCGCTGCTCTTGTCGTGTCGTTCGAGGTTATCGAGCATGTCTCCGACCTGTCCCGGCCCCGGTTCACCGGACACTTCTGTGGTGAACGTGGTGATCATGCCACGAGCGCCTGGCGGAGCAGGTGTGCGCGTGCCTCGATGGGCGTGCGGTAGGCGTGGCGCTCGAGCAGCCATGACTCGTTGTAGGTGCGCGCGAACTCGCGGACGCGGGCGCGCAGCGCCTCGTGGGTGGTGAAGCGCTCGATCCAGAGCACCTGCTCCTTCAGGACGCCGAT
>JBBRGF010000330.1:0-3024 GCA_038240975.1 Gemmatimonadales bacterium | reverse complement strand
CACCGAATCCCTCCATCATCGCGAAGCTACGCGGGAGGGCCCTGTCGCTCATGACCCACATCAGCATGTGTGCACTTTCAGGGGTAAGTGACACGAAGTCCCAGAAGGTGTCATGCGCCGAAGCGGCCTGCGGGATCTCGTTGTTGGGCTCTGGTTTTACCGCGTGGATCGGGTCGGGAAACTTGACGGCGTCCTGAATGAAGAACACCGGCATGTTGTTGCCGACCAGGTCCCACACGCCTTCGGCAGTGTAGAACTTGACCGCGAAGCCGCGCACGTCGCGTGCGAGGTCGGATGACCCGCGGGAGCCGGCGACGGTCGAGAAGCGAACGAACACCGGCGTCTGCCGCGAGGGATCGGTGAGAAGGCCGGCCTTGGTAAGATCGGAGAGGTCCTCGTAGACCTGAAAAAACCCGTGCGCCGCGGCGCCCCGGGCATGGACGATCCGCTCGGGTATCCGCTCGTGATCGAAGTGGGTGATCTTCTCCCGGAGATGGAAGTCCTCCATCAGCGTTGGCCCCCGGGGGCCGGCCCTGAGGGAATTCTGGTCGTCGGCTATCTTGACGCCTTGGTTGCCGGTCATCGTGTCGCCGGGCTCTAGCGTGTCGCTGGCGAGCGCCGCGGTCTTGGCCGTCTCTCCGTGAAGAGATCTCTGATCAACGGCTGAGGCGGATTGGCCCGCGGTGCGAGCTTTGGGAGGCTTCGCCGGGCGGTGGGGCTTCTTTGGCATCTATACTCCAAAGGGAAAGCGATACGCCTGCACAAGTGCAGTTCTACGGGGCAGACGTGCATAATTGACTTTATGGCTGACAGATCGCGGTGTCAGCGGTCACCGAAACCAGAGGAACCCACGTGCGTATCCGCAAATACGGGCATTCGTGCCTGCTGCTGCAGGAAAGAGGCGAATCTTTGCTCTTCGATCCCGGAAAGCCTGAGTTTCTGGACGACCTCGCCACTCCCGATGCCTTCGCCGGTGTCTCGGTCATCGCCCTCACGCACTGGCACCCGGACCATGCCGATCCAGGACTGATTCGACGAATCGTGGAGAGGAGCGGAGCCAGGGTGCTGGCGCCCCACGAGGGCGTGGGCCCGCTAGCCGAGGCCGGGGTCGAGGCGACTGTGCCGAACGACGGGAAGATGTCGATCGGCGTCTTCGGGCTCCACGTTACTACGGTGCCTCACGCCGCCATTCTCGGCTCCGCCGCGCCGCGTAACATGGCGTATCTCGTAAACGACAGGCTGCTCAACCCCGGCGACTCGTTCGATTCGCGGCTCGAGGAATACCGCGGAGTTGCGACGCTCGCACTACCGGTTACCGCGCCGTGGTTGACGGAAATCGACGCGGCATCCTTCGCCGAGAGGCTGGCACCGACCCGGGTAGTTCCGGTGCATGACGGATATCTCGAGGACTTCTTTCGCGAGCGGAGATATGAGACGTTCGGACAGTATTTCGAGAAGAAGGGAATCGGGTTCGAGCCCAGGCCAGAAGAGGGGATCGAGGTCTAGTCTGACGGCGGCTGGGTTTCTCTGATCCTCACCGTGCGCTCCAGCTCGTCCGTGTGCTGGAGCACTTTGCGGCGCAGATCTCGGGGAAGCCGGGGGTGCTCGCGGAGATACGTCCGGACGGTCTCAAGCGCCGAATGTTCCGTCTGGCCACGAAGGAACGCCGCGAGCCAGGTCTCCAGGAAGAAGATCCGGCGGTTGGCCTGGATGAACGAAAGGGAGTCGAGTGCCGGGCGCAGGTAGGCCAAGGTGAGGGCCTGATGTTCCAGGGAGTTGAAGGGACCCAGGCTGCCCGCGGCCCAGTCTTCGTTGAGAGTGGAGTCGGCGAAGTAGCGGGTGAAGTATGCTCGCTTCACTCTTGAGCTTGGGCGCCCCGCCGCGGCGATGAACCCCAGGCGCCGCCCGTCGGCCGTCGTGTCATGCAGCGCTTGCTCAGCATACTGGCTCTCGGCGTCCGGTGCTCCCAGCTCGAGCAGCCTGGTAACGATGTCCCAGCGCGTCGGATCGCGGAGCGATTCGCCGGCCACCGAATCGGCCGACAGGAGCGTGTCGAGCCTTGCGACGCCTTCGGCCGACGCGGCGAGCGCGATGAACTCATCCACGTACGCCTTCCGAATTCCGTAAATCCGCGCGGTGTCCAGGCCGCCGTCCCATAGCACCTTCTCCACGTCTTTCCGCAAACGCCGTTGCCGTTCGGGGCCGAGATACGCGGAGAGCGCGCGATCGAGGCGCCGCAGAACCACGGGCACGATCTGCTCGTCGCCCTCGCGCGGAAGCTCTCGCCGCGCGAGTCGGATGAACCGCTCGGGGTCCATCCGGTAGGTGCGGACCTGATCCCAGAGCGCGCCCCAGAGCATGGCGCGGAGGAACGGGTCGTCGACGGTCTGGAGGGCACCACCCTCGAGCGCGCGGGCGCTCGCGGAGTCCAGGCCCAGGAGGAAGTAACCGTAGTCGCGTGCATTGGCGAAGACGAAGCGTGGCGCGGGGCGGCCCAGCGCCGCGGTTACGGCGGTGACCTGGCCTCGAAGCTCCACGGGAATCCGCATCGGCGGCCGATCGGAATAGAACAGGAGCACCTCGGTGCGCTCAGTCCAGGGCCTGTTCCCTGAGAGGGGGCGCGCCGCGTGCTGCTCGAGCGCCAGCCGCGCGATCCGGCCGTTACCCACCACGAGTCGCTGCTCCACGACCGGCATTCCGGGACGCAGCATGAAGTCGCGGCCGAATCCGTCAAGCGGGCGTCGTGCAGCGTGAGCGACGTCGCCGAGCAAGTTGTGCCACGTCGCATTGCCGTAGGCGTGACGCCGGAGGAAGCGGCGAACGCCGGCCTGGAACGCGGAGTCGCCCGCCAGGTGTTCCAATAGCTTCAGCACCGCCGGCGCCTTGTTGTAGACGATCGCACCGTAGTTGCTCTTGGCCTGGTCGAGGTTGCCGAGCTCCTGCCAGAGCGCGCGCGTTCCGTCGGTCTGATCGACCGCGTAGGCCGGCGGCTTGTTGTCGAGATAGAACGTCTTCCACGCGTCG
>JBBRGF010000329.1:0-3026 GCA_038240975.1 Gemmatimonadales bacterium | reverse complement strand
CGTCGCGTTCGATCCCGATCTCTGGCGGGTCACTCTCTCGCAGATCCGGACTCGGCGGGATCTCGAGGAGTACGTCGCGCTGGCGCTGGCCGATCAACAGACCGGAACCGGGCTTCCGTTCGCGACCGTACTCAAGGCCACCGGCCAGGTCATCGGCAGCACGCGTTTCGGCAACGCGGCGCCCGAGCACCGCCGCGTGGAGATCGGCTGGACCTGGGTCGCGCGCCCCTGGCAGCGGACAGGGGCCAACCGCGAAGCCAAGCTTCTGATGCTGCGCCATGCCTTCGAAGAGTGGACATGCGAGCGTGTCGAATTCAAGACGAGCGCGATCAACGATCGGTCGCGCACCGCGCTTCGCAGTCTGGGCGCGGTGGAAGAGGGAGTGCTGCGCCATCACATGATCAACGCCGACGGCTCCAATCGCGATTCGGTGTTCTTTTCCATTCTCGCCGGTGAATGGCCAGCGGTACGACGCAAGCTGGAGGCCCTGCGGTCCTGATGACTCCTACCTCACGGCGTACCTTCGTGGGCGTGCTCGGCGGTGTTGCCGGAGCGGCTGCACTGCCCGTCGATCGCATGCTCGCCGCCACCGGCGCGCCATCTTCCGATCCGTGCGCGCTGCCGCCGCCGATTCGCCGGCTCACTTCCATGACCCGCGGAGTCAAGCCGATCTCGAGCGAGGAGCGCCTGGATCGAATCGAGCGGGCACGGCGACTGATGTCCGATCATCGGATCGACGCCCTGCTCCTCGAGCCGGGCACGACACTTTCGTACTTTACCGGAGTGGGCTGGGGTCTTTCGGAGCGTCCGTTTCTGATGGTGATACCCAGCCGGGGCAAGGTCACCTGCATCTGCCCCGCCTTCGAGGAGGCGAGAGCGCGCGAGCGCATCGGCATGCCCGCGGAGGTCCGCGTCTGGCAGGAAGACGAGAGTCCCTACCAGCTTGTCGCGGACTCGCTCCGCGATTCAGGTATGTCGTCGGGCAGGGTCGGCGTCGAATCGCAGGTGCGGTTCTTCGTGGCCGATGGGCTTCGCTCCGCGGCCGCCGCAACCGAGTATGTTCCCGCCGAGCCGGTGACGGTGGGTTGCCGCATGATCAAGAGCGCCGCTGAGCTGGGGCTGATGCAGCGAGCCAACGATCTCACCATTGCCGCCTTCCGTGCGTGCTTCGGAACGCTCCGCCCGGGCATGACCGCTCAGGAGCTTTCGAGCAACATGCTCGCGGCGCAAGAACGGCTGGGAGGCTCCGGGCCCTGGGCGCTCGTGGGATTCGGCAAGGCCTCGGCGTTTCCTCACGGGAGCACGCAGCCGCAGCACCTGCGGGAGGGCGATATCGTGCTCATGGATGCCGGTTGCGCCGTCGAGGGCTACCAGTCCGACATCACTCGCACCACCGTGTTCGGCAAGGCCACGGCCCGTCAGACCGAAATCTGGAATCTCGAGCGGCGGGCACAAGACGCGGCTCTGTCGGCGGCGCGCGTCGGCGCTCCCTGTGAGTCGGTGGACGCCGCCGCCCGAAAGGTGATCACCGATGCCGGCTTCGGCCCCGATTACAGAGTGCCCGGTCTGCCGCACCGTACGGGCCACGGCATCGGGATGGATGGGCACGAGTCACCCAACTTCGTCCGCGGCAACAAGACGGCGATTCAGCCGGGCATGTGCTTCAGCGACGAGCCGACCATCGCGATCTACGGCGAATTCGGTATCAGACTGGAGGACTGTCTGTATGTCACGCCCGACGGCCCGCGATTCTTCACCCCGCAGAGCCCGGCCATCGACAGACCCCTCGATTAGCCACCCCGCTTTGTAAAGGAGCACGCACCATGGAAGGCTCAGGAGCGCTTCATCTCTTTCGTCTCATTCACATCGTGTGCGGAGCCCTCTGGGTCGGCGCCGCCGCGTTCGTGGCATTCTTTCTGATGCCGACCGTGCGGGCGCTGGGACCGGGAGGCGGGCCGGTGATGCAGGAACTGGCCCAGGTGAGGAAGCTGCCGGTGTACATGATGGCCATGGCGATCCTGACGGTCCTGTCGGGCGTCGGCCTCTACTGGCGCGATTCCGGCGGATTCAAGGGTCCGTGGATGCACTCGGGATCGGGTGCCGTGTTCGGATTCGGCGGACTCTTGGCCATCCTGGTTGTCGTGATCGGCATGACGGTCATCAGTCCTTCCACCCGGCGAATGGGTGAGCTTGCCGCCTCGATGCGAGGGGCGGGAGGCGGGCCGTCTCCGGAACAGGGTGCCGAGATGCAGGCGCTCCAGGCGCGCATGACTCGCTTCACGCGAATTGTCGCGGTGCTGCTTCTCGTGGCCACCGCGGCGATGGCCGTCGCGCGCTACATCCCCTGACCGAGGCGTCTCGATGCTGATCGCACGCATGTGGCATGGTCGTGTGCCGGCGAAACAGGGTGACGAGTACTACGAGTACCTCCTCGCCACCGGAATACCCGGCTATCGGGGCACTCCGGGAAATCGCGGGGTATACGTATTCAGGAGAGTCGAAGGAGGCGTCGCCCACTTTCTCCTCACCAGCCTGTGGGAGTCGTGGGCCAGTATCCGCGCCTTTGCCGGAGACGACATGGATCGGGCGCGATACTATCCGGAGGACACGGGCTACCTCCTGGAGCTCGAGCCCAACGTGACGCACTATGAAGTGCTGAGCACTCCGGATGGCGACACAGTCGCATAGCGTCTTCCTGGCGGTCGCGGCGGCCGCCGGATTGTCGTGCTCATCCGGGGTGTCGCCGGTCCCGGCTGCGACGCCGGTCGGGGGCTTTCGAACCCTCGGGAAGCCGACCCCGTCCGATACCGGACCACCGACCCTCCAACAGGCCGACCGCGTCGTCACCATTCGCGGAGTCAGTCTGGAGCGCACCGACGGCGCTCTCTACGGCGACGTCGATTCCACGCAGCAGGGAACGCTGAGACTCCGCGTTTCACGACGTACGATGGCGCCGCCTCCGGCGAGCCGAACCCGAGCCAGTCGAATGTCACGCTATCGCCGCCGGCGCGCCGCGCCTGCATGAT
>JBBRGF010000328.1:0-3067 GCA_038240975.1 Gemmatimonadales bacterium | reverse complement strand
TCGAAGTAGCTCGACGCCGCCGGCAGTCCATTGATGCTCGCGGTGGACCCCTGCCCCGCCTTGATCCCCTGCTGCGAGAGGAACTGCGTCGCCGCCTCGCGAGGCGATGCCTTGCCCGCGACCGCGAGCTGGATGATCGCGTCCTGGTTAGGGCTGCCCGCCATCACCGCCTGCGCGGTGTTCTGTGTCTGCCACCCATCGGGGAAGGTGAGCTGAAACTTGAGATCGGGATGGTAGAAGTGACTTCCCTGGAAGAAGCCCTGCCGCGGGTCTTCGCCGAAGGTGAGCCCCTGAACGTGTTGAAGGAACTGGTCGCGATTGATGACGGTGTTGGTGAGATCCTTGTGCAGCGTGTCGAGCCTGGCCTGGGTGGCGGCCACACGGTCGGCGGGAGCGGGGTGGGTCGAGAGCCAGTTCGGCAGCTTGCCGCCGCCGGCCGACTCTCCCACTCGATCGAGCGTGTGGAACACATTCCCCATCTCGCGCACGTCGTAATTCTGGCCGAGCGCGTAGCGGAACCCGGCCATGTCGGCCTGATTCTCGGCGTCGCGGCTGTACTTGAGGAACAGGACCTGGAGACCCTGGCTGGCCACACCGGCCAGCTTGGCCACATCCGAGGAGAGAATACTGCCGAGGCCAAGCCCCAAGGTAGCGATCTGCCCCTTGCTGATCTGCTGCACCGAGTGCCGGTTGGTCACGTGGCCGATCTCGTGGCCCACCACCGTGGCCAGCTCCGCCTCGTCGTTGATGTAGGTGAGCAGCCCGCGGGTCACGAAGATGAAGCCGCCCGGCAGCGCGAAGGCATTGACCGAAGCGTCGTTGACCACGTGAAATTCCCACGGAAGGTTCGGCCGTTCGGACGCCGCTGCCAGCTTCATGCCGATTCCGGAGACGTACGCCTGTAGCTGGGCGTTATCCACCAGACCGATCTGCTGAATGGTCTGCTGCGAGGCCTCCTTGCCCATCTGAATCTCCTGCGACTCCGACACAAGGGAGAGCTCGTTCTTTCCGGTAACCGGGTTTCGAGCGCAGGAGACGATGATCGAGCCGAGCAGGAGTGAGGCAGCAAGCAGTGTAGCGGGGAGCGCGGGGCGGGGGCGGGGGCGGGGGCGCATCATGGGCCTACCTCGGTTTCGCGTTCAGCCTGCCGTCGGGATCGCGTCAAGTGTACGGCCGCGACGTGGGGGGCGCTGTGACCTCCATCGCGCCACAAAGCTAAACGGCCGCAGCCCGAGGCGGAGCGAGGGATCTTCTCGGCTTGAGAGAGATCCCTCGTTGCACTCGGATGACGGTCTCCCGGACCTCGGGCCTATACTGTCTCGCGGGCAACGCGGCGGCTTCTGAGCTCCCTCGACAGCCGCTGCCGGAAATAGTCCACCGTGCGCCCCAGACCCTCGGCCAGGTGAATCTTCGGCTCCCAGTCGAGCCACTCGCGTGCCCGGCTGATGTCGGGCTTACGCTGGGTCGGATCGTCGGCCGGAAGAGGGCGGTAGGTGATGCGCACCTCGCCGCCGACGATCCTGCAGACTTCACCGGCAAGCTCGCGGATGGTGAACTCGACCGGGTTGCCGAGGTTGACCGGCTCGTGCCTGCCTTCGGAGGCCATGAGCCGCATGAGCCCGTCGACCAGCTCGTCGACGTAGCAGAACGACCGGGTTTGCTCGCCAGTGCCGTAGAGTGTCAGCTCCTGTCCCCTGAGCGCCTGCACGATGAAGTTCGACACGACGCGCCCGTCGGATTCGGCCATGCGCGGACCGTAGGTATTGAAGATCCGGGCGATTCTGATGTCGACCTTGTCCTGGCGGTGATAGTCCATCATCAGAGTTTCGGCAACGCGCTTTCCCTCGTCGTAGCACGAGCGCGGACCGATCGGGTTCACGTTGCCCCAGTAGCTCTCCGTTTGCGGGTGCACCGTCGGGTCGCCGTAGACCTCCGATGTGGACGCCTGGAGCACCCTCGCGCGAACGCGTTTGGCCAGCACCAACATGTTGATGGCGCCCATGACGTTCGACTTGACCGTCTTGACGGGGTTGTACTGGTAGTGAATGGGAGACGCGGGACAGGCGAGGTTGTAGATCTGATCGACTTCCATGAACAGCGGCTCGGTTACGTCATGACGCATGAGCTCGAAGCCGGGCTCCTCGGCCAAGTGCTCGACGTTCTCGCGCCGCCCCGTAAACATATTGTCGAGGCACACCACGTGATGTCCCTCTGCCAGCAGCCGCTCGCAAAGATGGGACCCGATAAAGCCCGCACCGCCCGTCACAAGGATTTTCATGATTCCTCACTGTCGGGCAGGTGTCGTGCCAAGTACGGCCCTCCCCCAATATCGTTTAACCTGTTTGCGGACAAGGGCTTAGCATTTATAACCTTGGCCTGGACTTGCGCAAGTATCGCCACAGTTGGGGCATGCGTGCAATGGTTGAGGGAAATCTCACTGATGCGGCTTCTCTGGACGTGGCCCCGCCGCAGAGTCGGCAGGGATCGGGGCGGACACGGTATCCTGCACCCGCGCACCTGCCCTGTCCACGACCATGAGCGTGCCGAGCCCGCGTTGGTCGACGCCCAGACCGGCCTTGGTGACGCCCTTTCGGTCGGCGAAAAGCAGCGAGGGCACCCCGGCGGCAGTGAGCCCGAATACACCGCGAGTCTTCCCCGCCTCATCGGCCAGCACCAGCGTGGTCGTCTGGTCGGGAAGGACGCCGATAGCCAAGCGAGGCTGATTCGCCGCATCAACCAGCGACAGGCCGGAAGACCCGTCACTGAACACGCGCAGGCGGAGTCGGCTGCGGCCCATGCCGTCTGTCAGCAGAATCTGTGCGGCCCCGTCCTTGCCCACGCCCCAGACCCCGCGTGAGCGGCCCTCCGCGTCTCGTATCACGAACTGCTGCGCCTCGACGACTGCCGGCGCTGCTCCGGCAACGCCGCGGGGCCAATCCAGGAAGATCAGCGCGGCCATTGCCCCCAGTACGAGGGCCCCGACCGTCATCAGCATCACCCCGAATCGCCGAACCCGGCTGCTCTCCCGTTCGGCCGCCTCGACCCGGCGGGTCAGCGCAATGAGGGG
>JBBRGF010000327.1:0-3087 GCA_038240975.1 Gemmatimonadales bacterium | reverse complement strand
ACTCAATGGCATTGTTGAGGGCCTCCAGGTGAGTGCCGGTACGCAACCGCCACGTTCGTCGGCAACCCCACCTCCGGTTACTCTCGGCACCGTGTCATTCGGTTCGTTCAGCGGCGGACTATGAGGTGGCGGCGGAGCGGTCAGGCACGATAAGTGGCGCCAGATCAAGTGCTGCAACAGGCGCTTCGGGTTACTCGTGACTTCAGTGCCAATAACGCTTCCTAGATGGATCACGTCGGCTTTCCGCATACCTGACGGGCGTCCCGGCGGACCTGATTCCGCACGAAGATCACGCTCAGATTCACCGTTTCTGGCCCTCGTGATCGAACGTCCGTTCGACTTCTGGCCGTCGAAGGGTGTATACTTGCGGGAGTCACTCGTCTGGAGTGATGCTCCGCGTGGTTCACCCTTCCTTCTCGAACGGGCCGTGCGTCTGTCGTTCGGTTCGGGAAGCAGAAAGGGTCACTCATGACCACAGGCACAATCAAGAAGGTCGTTTCCGATCGCGGATTCGGGTTTATTGCCGCCGAGGACGGGAAGGAATACTTCTTCCACCGCGGCGAGCTGGACTCGAGCCTCGACTTCGACCGCCTCAACGGCGGCGAGAAGGTCACCTTTGAAGTGCAGTCAAGCCCCAAGGGTCCCCGAGCGGCTCAGGTCCACGCGGCCTAGTCTCTCGGCCCTTGACAGGCTGACAAGAAGCCCCCGGCATTGCGCCGGGGGCTTTTCGATTCACGACCAGCCGCGATAGTCTCAAAGCCATGCAGACGATCGAGACGCCCGCCCCGCTCCCGGCAGAAGCCCCGCCCTCGGCACAGACCGGGAGGTTCGAGTTGGGTGTCGTCGGGTGCGGCGATGTCGCGTTCCGGCGCTACCTGCGCGCACTCGCGGCCCTGGCGGACTACGTGGAGCCCAGGCTCCCAGCGCCCCGGGAGACCGCTGCGCGCGGGTCGGCGACCCGCGGCCCGAGGCGGCCGATCGCGCCGCCGACCGGGCTCGCGCCGCCTGGCCCGACGTCCATGCATTCACCGACGTCCCGACCCTCGTACGCGACGCAGGGCTGGACGCGGCCATCGTCCTGACGCCTGCTCCCACCCACGGCTCGATCACGCAGGCCTGCCTCGGTGCCGGCGTCACCGTCTACTCGGAAAGGCCGATCGCAGCGTCAGTCGCTGAGGCGGACCGGCTGATCGAGACCGCGAAGGCTCGGGACCTGCTGCTCGCGGCGTACGAGTCCATCGACGACGGCGCCTCGCACGAGCTTCGAACAACGATCTGATCGCCAGGGCCCGCCGGCGCACGGCGGCCGGGCCGCGCTTTCACAGTGAGGCACTACCCTTGGCGCGGCGAGCCTCTCAGCTCGCGCCCGCAGGTGAACCCATGCAGCACCATCGGTTCCGTCGCGCCCTGGTGGCGCTCGCGCTCCTCCCCTTCCTCCTTGCCAACGCTCCATCCATGGCGGATGCCGCGATCCGGGCCGACGCGAACGGGCCCCTCCCGGCGGCATCGGCGGCGAGCGACTTCCCGACCGGCGACGAGGGCTACCACACCCACGCGGAGATGGTCACCGAGATCCACGCAGTGGCCGCGGCACATCCTGGCATCGTGCGGCTCTTCACGATCGGCAAGAGCTACCTTGGCCGGGACCTCTGGGCTGCGGAGGTGAGCGACCACGTGGGGATCGACGAGGGCGAGGCGGAGGTTCTCTTCGACGGGCTGCACCACGCGGACGAGCACATGGCCGCGGAAATGCCGCTGGCGATCCTGCATTGGCTTACCGATGACTACGGCTCGAAGCCGAGCGTGACGCAACTGGTCGACCACCGGCGCATCTGGATCGTGTTCATCGTCAACCCAGACGGCGGCGAATTTGACATCTCCGGCGGGCACTACCACAGCTGGCGCAAGAACCGCCAGCCAACGCCGGGCAGCACGGCCATCGGTACGGACCTCAACCGCAACTACGGATACAAGTGGGGTTGCTGCGGCGGCTCGAGCCCGAACCCAGCCAACGCCCGTTACCGCGGTCCGAACGCGTGGTCAGCGCCGGAAACGCGCGCCATCCGCGACTTCGTCAAGAGCCGCGTCGCGGCGGGCCGCCAGCGCATCACGGTCAACATCAGCTTCCACACCTCGGGCCGGCTCGTGCTCTATCCCTTCGGCTACACCACCAACCCGACTCCGCCGGACATGCCACTCCTCGATCACCAGGTCTTCGTGAAGCTCGCCGACGACATGGCGGCGACCAACGGCTACACGCCCGAGCAGGGCAGCGTGCTGTCGATCACCGACGGCAGCGAAGGCAGCTGGCTGTATGGCAGGCAGCACGTCTTTGCCTTCGTCTTCGAGCTGACGGACTCCGCCTACCCGTCTGA
Organism: Gemmatimonadales bacterium; assembly: GCA_038240975.1. GTDB lineage: Bacteria > Gemmatimonadota > Gemmatimonadetes > Gemmatimonadales > GWC2-71-9 > CAVVWJ01. The sequence goes on along the minus strand of JBBRGF010000327.1, from coordinate 712 downwards.
CGAGCTGATCGCCCCCGAGACCCAACGCAACCGCGCCGCGGTCTTCTACCTCATCACGCACGCGCCGTGCCCGTACAAGGTCGTCGGTCGCGCGGACAAGTGCCACTGACGACGACGTGGCCCCTGCTGGGGCGCTCGCGCGGAGTCTCAGCCGGCTTCGAGCACGAAGAGACGGGCCCAGAAATCGCCCTCAACGGCACCGGCATGTCGCTCCGCGTCGATGACGAGGCCGGCGTTCATCAGTTCGTCACCGCCGTGCGTGGCGCCGTCGTCGGTCTGGCCCTCGCCCTGCGGCCAGGTCCGCACGCGATAGGTCGCAGCAGGATCCAGCCCGCGCAGGCGCAGGTACTCGGGTCCGCGATACGCGCGATTGAGGATGCGGTAGTACGCCGCGATGGCGGTCCGGCCGTCGTCGGAAGCAACCATCCAGGACGTGCGGTTGCCGTCGCCCTCGAACGGGCTTCGCAGGCGCAGGAAGCGGCCGTACTGGAAGAGCTGCCTGTGGGCGCGGTAGAAGGCCACCTGGTCCATGACCGCCGCTCGCTCCCCGGGAGACATCGTCGTCGGGTCCAGCTCGTAGCCGAAGACGCCGAAGAACGCGACAGCCGCGCGCGTGGCAATCGGCGTGATGCGCCCGACCTGGTGGTTGGGCACGGCCGAAACGTGCGCCGCCATGGAGCTCAGCGGGTACACCAGCGAGGTTCCCCACTGG
>JBBRGF010000326.1:0-3104 GCA_038240975.1 Gemmatimonadales bacterium | reverse complement strand
TACCGGAACGTCATCGTCAACGACCTCGTCCTCGATCCCGAAGGCCAGAAGATGTCGAAGTCGAAGGGCAACGTGGTCGATCCGTGGGAAATGATCGGCGAGTTCGGCGCCGACACGGTGCGGCTCTACCTTCTGGCCTCCAGCCAGGTTTGGCTGCCGAAGAAGTTCGATCGCCGGACTATTCCCGAAGTGGCGGGCGGATTTCTGCAGACGCTGCAGAGCACGTACGGCTTTTTCCGCCTGTACGCCGACGACAAAGCCATCGACGTCGCGCCCGGCGCATCGCAGCGGCCACTGCTCGATCGGTGGGTGCTGGCGCGCCTCGACGCGACAGTCGAAGCGGTGTTCGCGGCATGGGACCAGTACGACGCCACTACCGGCGTTCGCGCGCTCATGGATTTCGTGGTGAACGACGTGTCGCGATGGTACGTCCGCCTCAGTCGCTCCCGATTCTGGGCTCCTGACAGCGCCGCCGAGCCTGCCGCGGTGGCCACACTCCACGAGGTGCTGGCCACCGTCGCCCGTCTGCTGGGGCCGGCCGCGCCGTTCGCGAGTGACTGGATGCATCGCGCGCTGACAGGCGAGACGGTGCATCTCGCGCGGTTTCCCATGTCGTCGGGCCGGAGAGACGAAAAACTGGAGGCGGCCATGGACGCGGTCAGGCGCGTCGCCTCTCTGGCGCACGCGGCACGGCAGCAGCAGCGGCTCGCGGTGCGGCAGCCGCTCGCCCGCCTCCAGGTGGCCATCCCGGCGGCGGTCCGGGCGTCCGTGTCCGGCGAATTGCTCGAGCTGCTGCGGCTCGAGGTGAACGTGAAGGAGGTCGAGATCGTGGCCAGCGACACCGACCTCGTCCGCCTCCGCGCCAAGCCCAACTTCCGCTCACTCGGCAAGCGTTACGGCAAGCGCACGCCGGCGGTGGCGGCGGCGGCGCTCGGACTCGGTGCCGACGCGCTCCGAGGGCTCGAAGAGGGGAACACCGCGACGCTCGACCTCGACGGCGAGGCGGTCACCTTTCTGCCCGAAGACGTCGTAGTGGAGCGGGAAGTGGCAAGCGATTGGCTCGTAGGCAGCGACGGGCCGTTCGTCGCGGCGCTCGACCCGAGGCTCTCGCCGGAGCTGCGCGAGGAGGGCATCTCGCGCGAAATGGTCAATCGCGTACAGCGTCTTCGGAAGGAGGCGGGGTACGCCTATACCGACCGTATCGCTCTCTGGGTGAGTGCGGACGATCTCGTGCTCGACGCGGTGCGGCGCCATGCCGATTTCATTCAGAACGAGACCCTGGCCAGGCAACTGGAGGTCGGACGCGCCCCTGCAGCCGATCTCGAGCATCATGTGGACATCGACGGACATGCGGTAGTAGTGGGAATGCAGCGTTTCGCGGACGGCCGGCCATCCTCGGCCCCTCAACCCTCGGATATGCCATGAACAAGAAACAGTTGACACACTTCGAGAAGCGTCTCATGGAAGAACGGGCCCGCGTGATGAAGGAGCTCGGCTATTACGACGAGTCGTTCAACGCGACGCTTCAGTCCTCCGACGGCGATCTCTCGTCCTACTCGTTCCACATGGCCGATCAGGGCACCGACGCCATGGAGCGGGAGAAGCAATTCCTGTTCGCCTCGCAGGAAGGGCGATACCTCTGGCATGTCAACGAGGCGCTGCGCCGGCTGTACGGCACCCCGGAAAAGTTCGGGCATTGCCACCAGTGCGGGCAGGAGATCAACTTCGAGCGGCTCGACGCCCTGCCACACGCGCGGCTCTGCATCACCTGCAAAGAGAAAGAGGAAGATGGAAAGCGCCGCTGAGCTCGAGGCCCCCGGCGTCGAGCGCCGGGTGTTCTGGGCGGGCGCGCTGGCGACAATCGTGCTCGATCTGATCACGAAGCTGGTCGCCGAGGCTACCCTCCTGCGCACTCCAGGGGTCTCGATCATCGGCGACTGGTTTCAGCTGCGGCTGGTGTACAACCAGGGTGCGGCGTTCGGCCTTCACGTGGGTCCGTACTCCCGCTGGATCTTCTTCACCGTGGCGCTCCTTGCGGTCATCGTGCTCGCGCGCATGTCGCGGAGCGCTCCCGCTGGCGACCGCTTCCGCCAACTCGCCCTCGGCCTCGTGGCGGGCGGCGCGGCGGGCAACCTCGTCGACCGGATTCGTAGTGCGAGAGGCGTCGTCGACTTTCTCGACGTCGGTGTCGGCGCGCTCCGGTGGCCCACGTTCAACGTGGCCGACATCGCGGTAAGCTGTGGCGCCATTGCCCTGGCCATCTCGCTCTGGCGGGAGGACTCCCGACGCCCCGAAGCGGAGTCGGCCTCGGCTGTCTGAGCTGACGTTCATGGTCTCGGTCGCGGCGACCGAGCGGCTCGACCGCTTCCTCGCCGACCAGCTGGGGCTCTCCCGAACCCAGGCGGCACGTCTGGTCGCCGATGGCGCGGTATCCGTGAATGGCGCAGCCGCCCGCGCCTCCCGATTGCTCGCCCGCACCGATACCGTGCTGGTCAGGTTTCCCGACGACGAGCCGCCGCGCACACTCCAGCCTGCCGCTATTCCGCTCAACGTGGTCTTCGAAGACGAGCACCTCGCAATCATCGACAAGCCCGCGGGCCTCGTGGTGCATCCCGCCCCCGGCCACTGGAACGACACCCTCGTCAACGCGTTGGTGGGGAGGGGAACGACCCTGTCGGGCGGGGCGGAGGGCCGGCCGGGAATCGTGCATCGGCTCGACCGCGACACGTCGGGGCTCATCGTGGTGGCCAAGACCGACCTGGCCCACCGGCGGCTCGGTGCCGCCATCGCGGCACGCCGGGTCCACCGCGGCTATGCGGCGCTCGCATGGGGGCATCTCGGATCCAGTCCGATGACCATCGAGGCGTCGCTGGCCCGGCACCCGCAGGACAGGAAGCGCATGACGGTCCTCGCCACCGGCCGGCCCTCCCGAACCGACGCTCGCGTCGTCGCGCGGTTCGACGTCGCGGAACTGCTGAGGCTCGATCTGCACAGCGGGCGCACCCACCAGATCAGGGTTCATCTCGAGTACATCGGCCATCCCGTAGTGGGCGATCCTGTCTATGCCGGAGGAGGGAGCCGCAGGATCACTGGCCCTCAGCGCC
>JBBRGF010000325.1:0-3119 GCA_038240975.1 Gemmatimonadales bacterium | reverse complement strand
ATCTCGACCAGTTTTGGATTGCGAAACTTCGTCAGCTCAAGCCGCCCGTGCCCATCTGGGGTCCGCATCATAACGATGTCGACTTGAACACTTTCGAGCCCGTTGACGCGGTCCACCCACGGGCCCTCGACCGGCATCTCGTCTTCGAGCGTCATGCCGAGCGCGGTGAAAAAAGCGATAGCGGCTGCAAGGTCGTCGACGACGACGCTGACGTGGTCCAATCTCTTGATCGTCATGTCCCGAGTATAGCAGAGGCCGTGCGCGGCGGTCCAGGCCGACCGTTCTGGCGTCGACGGTGGCGAGCATCATCTTCGAATCGTGCACGTTCGCGGGGGAGCAGCGGCGCGATCCGCGCCCAGAACGCGACAGGCAACAGTTCCTTCGCCATGGCACCCTCCTCCATGGCTCCTATTCTGCTTCCTTGGCTGCTTACGCGACGGTTTTGTTAGGCATACTAAGGCAAAGCCTCGCGAGGTACGTCCCACAGGTCGATGATGCGCGCGATGAGGTCGGCAGGTTGGTCGAACTCGATGTTCGAGGCGATCGCGACGGCGACGCCGGTGGCCGGCACGATGGCCACGCCGAACGACCCGTTCCAGCTGCTGCCGAGCACCTGACGAATCGCACTCTTTCCTGTATCCGGCAGCCAGCCGCCGAGCGTCCTCCCGGTGGGTTTGCCCGTCACCGCGAGAGATGCCGCGGCGAACGCCGTGTCGCGATACGCCGGATTCAGGATTCATCCTTCGGTGATTGCGAGCGCCAACCGGACCAGGTCAAACGGCGTGCCCAGGTAGCTGCCGGCGCCGATGGCCAGCTCGGGTCTACCGGATCGGTGTTGGCCGGCTCGTCGACGCGGGTTGCCGATAGGTGTGCCGCCGTCCAGAGCCCACGCCACTGCTCCGTGTTCGCTTCCGTGCGCACGACGTAATAGCGGGCCCGCAAGGGAACCACCTCGAATACATTGTCGGGCCGAGTCGCGCCCATCCCCGCCGGTCGCAGCACCAGCCTTGCCAGTGCGGAATCGTATGTCCGTCCCGTCGCCCTTTCGATCGCGCACGCGAGCAGTGTGTAGCCCGCGTTCGAGTACAGCACCTGCGTTCCCGGCTCGTAGTCAAGCGAGTCGCGGGCGAATCGGCGAAGCGCGGCGTCGGGAGAGGCGTAATGGTCGCGGTTGAACAGGTCGTGCAGATCCGATGTGCGAATGCCACCCTGGTGAGTCAGCAGCTCGCGCGCGGTGACGGGCCAGCGGCGGCTGCCGTACGCGGGGCAGTAGCTCTGCACCGATGCGTCGAGGTCGAGGTGGCCGGCCTGCGCCAGCTCGAGCACCGCCGTCGCGGTCAGCAGCTTCTGCGTCTACTGGATACCAAAGAGTGTGGAGGGCGTGACGGCCACCCCATGCTCGAGGTCGGCACGCCCGAAGCCTCGAGCGAAGAGCACCTTGCCCCGCGCCGATGACGATGGAGAGACCGGGAATGTGGTGGGCGGTCATGTACTCGGTGACTGCGGCGGCCACCCGATCAACTGCTACCGGCTCGACCAGGCGGCTCTGGGCGGCCGCCGATGCGATCGCGAGCAGGTGCAGACCGTGACCGTAGTATCCAAGGCGCATGGGCCAATCCGCGAGTGAGTTCGAGGCTGTCGCGGATTGGACGGGGGATTGGTGCGGTAGGTTGCCGAGCTTGTATAATCACTGACCATGCGACGCTTTCATGCCATCCTGCTGCTTACCATCCTCCAGGCCAGCCACGTCGCCGCGCAGCAGCCGGCCCGCGCCCGTACGCTCGGCATCGTGCCCGGCGCTCTCGAGCCCGGTCCGCTCAACGCGATCACCGATGTCTCGGGCGTCCGTGTCGGCCAGACCACCGTGCGGATCGGGGACTCGGTGCACACCGGCGTCACCGCCATTCTGCCGCATGGCGGCAACCTCTTCCTCGACCGCGTGCCGGCGGCGATGTACGTCGGCAACGGCTTCGGCAAGCTCCTCGGTGTCACCCAGGTGGCGGAGCTCGGCGAGATCGAGACGCCCATTCTCCTCACGTGTACGCTCTGCGTGTGGAAGGCGGCCGACGCCCTCGTCGCCTGGATGCTCGAGCAGCCCGGCATGGCCGACATCCGCTCCATCAATCCGGTCGTCGGCGAGACCAACGATGCCTACCTCAACGCCATCAGAAGTAGGCCGATCACCGAGCGCGACGTGCGTGGGGCACTGGCCGCGGCCCGTAGCGGGCCGGTCGCCGAGGGAAGCGTTGGCGCCGGAGCCGGCACCGTGGCCCTCGGCTGGAAGGGCGGGATCGGCACCTCTTCCCGGCGGGTCGAGGCCGGCGACAGCACCTGGACCGTCGGCATATTGGTGCAGTCCAATTTCGGCGGTGATCTGTTGATGCTTGGTGTGCCGGTGGGACGAGAGCTTGGCAGGCATGGCGTGCGGCGGGCCGGGGAGCAGGGCCAGAAGGGCTCGATCATGATCGTGGTGGCGACCGATGCTCCTATCTCCGACCGCAATCTTCGCCGGCTCGCCTCGCGCGCCATCGTCGGGCTCGGCCGCACCGGCTCCTCGCTCGGAAACGGCTCCGGCGACTACGTCATCGCCTTCTCTGCCAACCCCGCCGTGCGCCGGCGGTACGAGGCGCCGCGCCTCACGACCACCGAGCTCGGCAACGACGAGATGACCGAGCTATTCCAGGGCGTCGCGGAGGCTACGGAGGAGGCGATCTACAACTCCCTGCTCACCGCCACCACGGTCACGGCGAAGGGTGGGACGGTGGAGGCTATCCCGGTACAGGAGGTTGTCCGCATTCTGAAGGAGCACGACATGCTGAAGCGGTAGAGGCGACTCGCCCGCGGCTAACTACCTGACGTTCCGTTGAACTGCCGCGGCCGATGCGCGTATCGAGTGCCGTGCTCGGAAGTGCTTGTCGGGCTGCATGCGCTTGTTGGGTGGCACCGCACTGAGCCGCGCCGACATAGTAGTTCATCCGCGCTTGGCGGAATCCGCGCGGACTCCCGTGCAGACCACGGATTCGTTCGGCTGAGCCATTAAGTAGGGTTTGCAACCACGGCTCCCCATCTGGACCCATACCCCAAGCAGCTACTGGTGGAAGGATGATGTCCCCACACAC
>JBBRGF010000324.1:0-3133 GCA_038240975.1 Gemmatimonadales bacterium | reverse complement strand
GGTCGTCGTCCTCCCTCCAGTCACTCAGTTTCTGCACAATGTCGGGGCGAGCCTGGAGTGGGCCGGATTCGAGGAGCTTGCCCCACGCAGTCAGTTCGGCCTTCAGCCAGTCGAGGGCCTGACGGCGAAGCGTCGCCTTCGCCGCGTCGTCGAGCGGCGGTTCATCCCGGCCCTGCCCGGCGGCGGCCATCGCGGCGGCGCGGGCGGCGTTGTAGCGGTGCTGCATCTGGCGGTCGTCGAAGAGCTTCGGGTCGCTGTCCAACGTCTCCGCCCAGAGCCGGGTGGCGAACGCAAATTTCTTGTGGTCGTAGGCAATCTGAGCAAAGGCCAAACGGTCCTCGCCGCGTGCCGTTCCCGACCCGACCGTTCGGTCGATGAAGGGCAAGGCCCGCGGCGTCGTATCCCGCTCGAAACCGCGCGTCGCGTCCCAGACCCAAATCTGCCCGTCGCTGCTCGCCGCGGCCAATTGCGTCCCGTCGGGGTGCCACGAGACATCGTGAAACATCCCGGAACTGCCGCGGAGTACGAAGGTCTCCTCGCCCGTCCGCGAATCCCAGACTCGCACTGAGTTATCGAGGCCCGCCGATGCCAGCCGCGTTCCGTCCGGGCTCCAGACGACGGCATCGACGAAGTCGTTGTGGCCGCGCAGGGTCGCGAGCTTCTGACCCGTCTTGGCATCCCAGGCAAGGACGAGGCGGTCCGAACCGGCCGATGCCAGCCGTTTGCCGTCTGGGCTCCAGGCCACCCCCAAGACCCAGTTATGTTTGTGACCATTCATGCGGGCGCGCTCGGCACCACGAATTGGGTTCCATAGTTTCACGAGCCCGTCCGCTCCCACGGAAGCCAGGCAATCCCCTTGCGGGCTCCAGGCCAGGCCGCGGACGCGGCCCTTATGGGCCGGGAAAGAATGGACCTTCGGAGTCTGCTTCAGCCCTTCGACCACACGAATCGTCCCGTCCTCCGAGCCGGCGGCCAGATGGGCTCCGTTCGGGCTCCACGCCACCGACCAGACCGAACCACGGTCGGCGGGCAGGGCGAAGACTTCCCGGCCGCTGGCAGCCTCCCAAACCTTGGCCGTGCCGTCCAGGCCAGCCGATGCTAGCTGCGTGCCGTCCAGGCTCCAGGCCAGCGAGCGAATCAGCCCGAACTGCGGGTTAACGCGGCCTTCATCGTGTCCCTTGAAGGTCAGAACTTCTTCGCCGGTGGCCGGGTTCCAGATGCGGACCTTGCCGTCGTCGCCACCCGACGCCAGCCGCTTGCCGTCCGGACTCCAGGACACCGATGTCGCGCGCAAGCCGTGTCCCGGCATCGCGCTCGACTCTTGATCGCGGATGGAGTTCCAGATCTTCACGCTGCCGTCGTTACACCCCGAGGCCAGGCGGCCGTCCGGACCCCAAGAAAGTGAAGTCACGGCCTGAAGGTATCCCCGCAGAGTGAGAACCTCATTCCCCTTGGTCGCGTCCCAAATCTTGATCGTTTCGTCGATGCTGCCGGTCGCCAGCCTCCGTCCGTCGGACTCCCACGCGACCGAGGCAATTTCGTGGGAGTGCCGGAGCGGGCCGAGCACCATTTTCTCTGAGGCGACCTCCCAGATCCGTGCGGTAAAATCGCTGCTCGTCGAGGCGAGGTGGACGCCGTTGGGATCCCACGCCAGATCGTTGATCCTGTTGACGTGTCCCCGCAGCGTAACGATCTTGGCATCGACCTCCGTGCCCGAGACGGTCACCGTTCCGTCAACATGTCCCGAGGCGACCTGCTGGTCGTCCGGGCTCCAGGCCCCTGCGGTAACGCCGCCCGGATGGATGACATCCGCTGTCAACCGGCCCGCGTTGGCGTCCCAGATACTGATGGTGCCATCATGTCCCCAGACCGCCACACGTGTGCCGTCGGAGCTAAAAGCCACCGAGTGAACTGAAGATTTGTGCCCCCGAAGAACGCGGAGTTCCCGCCCAGAGCCTGTCTCCCAGACGCGAACCGTTCCGTCGCTGCCACCCCCAACGAGCTTACCGCCGTCCGGACTCCACGCGAGCCATCTATTTCCCCAAACTGAGTACACGGGCGCGGAACCTCGCAGAACCACAGTCGTTCGTTCGCGATCGACGTCCCAGATTCGGATCGAACCGTCCGCGGCACCTTCGGCGAGCCGCCGACTGGCAACGTGCCACGCCACGGTACAGGGCCAATTACCGCCCGCGACTTCCGCGAGCTTGCTGTTCCGACCCTCCCGCAAGGTTCGCGAGTTTTGGTAAGGGAGCGAGTTGAGGTAGAACCACTCCCAGCCGCGGCGGTCGTGAGAATCTGCCTTGGGCAGCCAGTCGGCGAGCAGTTCGCGCATGTGCGGCAAGCCGCGGTGATCCCGCCACGCCTGCTGGGCCAGATGCATCTGCGCGTAATAGAGGTTCTGCCGCGTGACCTCGGCCGCGTCGTCGGCCCGGTTGCGCTGCCTAGTCGCTTCCGTCTCGGCCTTGCGGGCCTCGGCAAAGCCGATCTCGGCAGTCCTTTTCGCTTGTTCGGCGTGCGCGCGTTCCTCGGCTTCCCGCTTCTGGGAATCTACGGCCTGCTGACGAGCTGCTCGTTCGTCCGCGGCCGCCTGCGCCATTTGGCCCGCCACGACGAGTGATGCAATCGTTGCCATCACCAGCACGGCCGTCAGGACCGCTCCCAGCACCGCGATCCCGGGGTTGTGGCGCGCCCAACGAACGTATCGCTCCAGTTGCGTTTGTCGGCGTGCCAGAATCGGCTCATCCTCGATGAATCGCTGAAGATCGGAAGCTAGTTCCTCGGCCTTGACGTAACGCCGCTCAGGCTCTTTCTCGATAGACTTTTGAACGATCGTGACGAGATCGCGCGGAATCTCCCGCCTCGCTCGGTCGAGGGGTGTCGGCACTCCGGAAGTCACTTGCTTGATGAGTTTGTTGCGCTCTTTTTCGTCGAACGCCGGCCGCAGCGCGAGCAGTTCGTAGAGAGTCAGGCCCAGCGCATAGATGTCGCCGCGCGCATCGGACTTCCCCTCGAACGCCTCCGGCGGCATGTACCGCAGGGTGCCGAGAATGTCGCCGGTACGGGTCAAGTTGTCCGAGTCGTCGGCCTTGGCCAGCCCGAAGTCGGTGACCCAGACGACCCCGTCGAGGTC
>JBBRGF010000323.1:0-3153 GCA_038240975.1 Gemmatimonadales bacterium | reverse complement strand
AGGAAATTGGGCTACGTCGAGGAGACGAACGGGCTGGTCTACCTCTGGCCGGATCGCCAGGCCAAGCGCAAACAACCGCCGCTGGTGTTGCGGATGGTCGTGGCACGCGGCGGACGGCATCCGGTGTATCTGGTCACGTCGGTGCTCGACGAAGCGACCCTCTCGGACTCTCAGGTGGTGGAGATATACGCCCTTCGCTGGGGGATCGAGAACCCCCACGCACAATGCCCCTCAAGAAGGTGGTTGTCACGGGCCGCTTGATCCGGTAATCGTGGCGGTTGAGGCCCTTCTGAGACTGGCTCGGTGCTGCCGTTCGATGGCTCCGGGCGATTTGTACGGAGTCCCATCATGTCACGAACCGCTCCGGATCCCACCGCCGCTCCCCCCCGCGCCGACAGGCGCTGAGCACGTCACTTTCCAGCGTGACGAACTCGCCTTGGACCACGATCCCGGAGCCGCGGCGGCAGCGATTGCTCCGACTCCTCGGCCAGGTGATGGCTCGTCGACTGCTGGCCGCTCGGCCGGGAGGCGGTCATGAATGACGCCTCGCCACAGGCCCGTTCGCCCAAGCTTCAGAACTGGCACCTGTCTCGTACCGCCATCGTCTACGTCCGGCAATCCACGCCCCAGCAAGTCCTCGACCATCGCGAATCCACCGCGCGTCAGTACGCCCTCGCCGATCGCGCGGTGGAACTCGGATGGGCACGCGAGCAGGTCGTGGTCATTGATGACGATCTCGGCAAGAGCGGCCAGTCGGCCGAGGGACGGCCGGGATTTCAGCGACTCCTGGCCGCACTCGCACTGGACCACGTCGGGCTGATCCTCGGCCTGGAGATGAGCCGACTGGCCCGCTCCTGCAAGGACTGGCATCAACTCCTGGAATTATGTGCCCGCTTTCGCACGCTCCTGGCCGACGCCGACGGCGTCTACGACCCGACCGACTACCACGACCGGCTCTTGCTCGGGCTTACCGGCATCATGAGTGAGGCGGAATTACATATCCTCAAGGATCGCATGGATCGGGGCAAGTGGAACAAGGCGCGACGCGGCGAACTCTACGGCTTGCCCCCGATCGGCTACGTCCGAGGCCCGTCGGGTGCCTTCGAGATCGACCCCGACGAGCAGGTCCAGTCCACGGTTCGGCTGATCTTCGAGGAATTCGAGCGACAGGGGACGCTCCACGGCCTGCTCCGCTATCTTGTCCATCATCAAATCCTCATGCCGGTGCGTGTGCATCGACGCGGGCAACGCGACCACCTCGAGTGGCGTCGGCCGAATCGGGAGACGCTCCAGAACCTGCTCCACCACCCGATCTACGCCGGGGCCTATCGCTACGGACACCGGCCGAGCGACCCGCGACGCAAGGTCCCGGGGCGCCCCAGCACGGGTCGTCTGATCCGTGCCGCCGAGCAGTGCGCGGTCCTGATCCGCGATCACGGTCCGGCCTACATCGATTGGGATCGCTTCGAGGCGAATCAGCGAACCCTGGCCGAGAACCGGACCCGGGCTGAGTCGAAAGGCGCGGCCCGGCCGGGGCCCTCGCTGCTGGGAGGGATCCTGGCCTGCGGCCGTTGTGGTCGGCGGATGACCATCTCCTACGGCGGGGTGAACGCTGCCCTTCGCTACAACTGCTCGCGGGGCGCCGTCGACTACGCCGAGCCGCTCTGCCAGACGATCCCCGGCCCGCTCCTGGACGAACTGGCCGCCGAACGGATCCTGGCGGCGATGACGCCCGCGGCGCTGGAGGCCAGCCTGGCCGCCTTGGCCGACGTTGAGCAACAACGGCGGCAACTCGACGATCAGTGGCGAAAACGCCTGGAACGAGCCCGCTACGAGACTGAGCGATCGGCGCGGCAATACCACGCCGTCGAGCCCGAGAACCGGCTGGTGGGACGAGAACTCGAGCGACGTTGGGAAGACGCACTCCAATGTGAACAAGCTCTCCAATATGAACATGACAGATATCGAAGAGACTCCCCCAAACCCCTGGAGGACAACGAACGGGCCGAAGTCCTGGCCCTGGCGCGAGACCTGCCCGGCTTGTGGCGGGCCCCGACCACGACGCCGGCCGACCGGCAGCGGATCGCGCGACTGCTGCTCGACCGGGTCGTCGTGGCCGTGGTCGGCAAGAGCGATCAGGTCGACGTCCGCCTGGAGTGGGCCGGTGGCTTCGTCAGCACCCACCGCCTGGTCAAGGCGGTGAGCCGTTACGATCAGAAGCGTGACTGGCCCGAGCTGTCGTCTCGGCTGAAGGAGCTGTACCAGGAGGGCGGCTCGGCGGCCCGGATCGCGGCCACCTTGAACCGTGAGGGATTCCGCCCTCCGAAACGGACGGAGCGATTCGAAAAGGGGATGATTCACCGCCTTCTGAATCGGTGTGAACTGTCGCACCGCCGGCCGAGCCCGGAGCGAGATCGCGAGTCGGTGGGCCCTGACGAATGGTTCCTGTCCGACCTCGCGGAACACCTGGAAATCCCCAAGGAGACGATCCACCGCTGGCGTCGCGTGGGCTGGGTCCACGCCCTACCGGGCGACGACTCGCGAGGCCGCTGGATCCTCTGGGCGGATGCCGACGAATTGAGCCGATTGAAGCGATTGCGAGCCTGCCCCCGCACCTGGAACAATCAGCCCCTGGTCCGGCGGCTGATCCTCCCCAAGTCTCGGATCGACCCATCAGTCACTGACGATCGATGACAAGTTCTTGCTTTGGAGGCAGTATGGCTGGCAGATCGAACTGTTTTATCGCCACTTCAAGCAAACGTTCGAGCGCCGCAAGTTGCGGAGCCACTGCGCGGGAAATGCCGAGTTGGAGGCGACCTGGTCGTTGCTGGGCCTCTGGGCGATGATGTTGCACGCCGAGGTGATCCTGATGGGAAAGGGAGTGCCGCCGAAGCGGATCAGCGTCGCCGGAGTGCTCCTGGCGTATCGAAAGTCGCTGCGCGAATACAAGAGTCCTCCCGATCCAGGGGAATCGTTGGAGGAATGGGTGGCCAAGGCCGTGATCGATCCGTATAGACGGGCCGACAAGAGCAGTCGGGACTATCCTCGCAAGAAACAGGAACAGGCGGCCGGAGCCCCCAAGGTCCGCAATGCGACGAAGGCTCAAATCAACGCTGCGAAAGAGATTAGAGATCAACTTCCGTTACGGTTAAC
>JBBRGF010000322.1:0-3190 GCA_038240975.1 Gemmatimonadales bacterium | reverse complement strand
AGGCGCTCATCGTGCGGCAGGTTGCCGAAGAGGTATTCCGGGAGCGCCAGATCACCGTTCCGTTCCTCCTCGGCACCATGATCGAGCTTCCACGAGCCGCGCTCACCGCCGACGAGCTGGCACGCGAAGCGCAGTTCTTCTCCTTCGGAACCAACGACCTCACCCAGACCACGTGGGGCCTCTCGCGCGACGATGCCGGACATTTCCTCCCGTACTATCTCGAGCACGGCGTGATCGAAGACGACCCGTTTCAGGTGCTCGACCAGGCCGGCGTCGGAAAGCTGATTCAGATGGCCTGCGAGCTCGGGCGGCGTACGCGCCCCGATCTCAAGCTCGGCATCTGCGGAGAGCACGGCGGCGAGCCCGCCGCGGTGGCCTTCTGCGACCGACTCGGCGTCAACTACGTCTCCTGCTCGCCATTCCGCGTTCCCATTGCGCGACTGGCGGCGGCCCAGGCCGCCCTCGCCATCCGCGGCACGATGGACCGGACGAGAGCCACGGTGTAAGGTCGAAAGAGAGCCATGTCCCCACCCGTTGTAGGCATCGTGATGGGCAGCGATTCGGACTGGGCAGTGATGCAGCTCGCGGCGGCGCGGCTGGCGGAGTTCGGCGTGACGCACGAGTGCCGCGTCGTGTCGGCGCACCGGACGCCCGATCTGCTCTTCCGCTACGCCGAGGAAGCAGCGGGCCGAGGGCTGCGCTGCCTCATCGCCGGCGCGGGCGGAGCGGCTCACCTTCCGGGCATGCTCGCCGCCAAGACTACGCTCCCCGTGCTCGGCGTGCCGGTCCCGACCCGCCACCTGCAGGGCCTCGACTCGCTTCTCTCGATCGTGCAGATGCCCGCCGGGGTTCCGGTCGCGACGTTCGCCATCGGCACGGCGGGGGCACAGAACGCCGGCTTGTATGCGGTGGCCATCCTGGCCCTCGGCGATCCGGCGCTCGCCTCGAAGCTGGCCGAGTTTCGGCGAGCACAGGCGGCGCGGGTGAGCGAGCTCAAGCTCCCCGCCCCAGGATGATCCTTCCGGGCGCAACCATAGGCGTGCTCGGCGGCGGCCAACTGGGCCGGATGTTCGCCATAAGGGCTCGCATCATGGGTTACCGGGTGATCGTGCTCGACCCCGACCCGCTGAGCCCGGCGGGACAGGTGGCCGACCGCCACATACGATGCGGGTTCGACGATCCGGCCGGACTCAGCGACCTCGCGGCATCCTGCGCCGCCGTCACCACCGAGTTCGAGAACGTTCCGGCCACCGCGCTCGCGCTGTTGTCTTGCTCGACCATCGTCCGCCCTGGCCCCCGCCCCGTCGCCATCGCGCAGGACCGCATCAGCGAAAAGAGCTTTCTGCAGCACGCAGGCTTCGCCATCGCGCCATTCCGCGCGGTCGGAAGCGCCGCCGAGCTGTCGGTCGCGGTGGCCGAGCTGCACCTGCCGGCGCTGCTCAAGACCAGCCGGTTCGGATACGACGGCAAGGGCCAGGCGACGATCGAGGCTTCGAGCGAAGCCGACGAAGCGTTCCGAAATTTGGAAGGGGCCGCATGCATTCTCGAGGAGAGAGTCGAGCTGGACATGGAGGTATCGGTGGTGCTGGGTCGAGGCGCCGATGGACAGGTGGCGGCGTTCCCCGTGGGCGAGAATCGCCATCGCGACGGCATCCTCGAGACAACCACCGTTCCGGCCCGCATTCCCGAGGGGCTCGCCCGAGAAGCGCACGAGATTGCCGTTGGCATCGCGAACGAGCTGGATTACGTCGGCGTCCTTGCCGTCGAGCTGTTCGTCTCGCGCGGACGCCTTCTCGTCAACGAGATCGCCCCGCGGCCCCACAACAGCGGCCACTACACGCTCGACGCCTGCTCGGTCGATCAGTTCGAGCTGCAGGTGCGAACCCTGTGCGGGCTGCCGCTAACCGCGCCTCGGCTCCTTACTCCCATCGCGATGATCAACCTCCTCGGAGACCTGTGGTGCCGGGGCGAGCCGCGCTGGGAACAGGCGTTTGCCAGGCCGGGAATCCGCCTTCACCTGTATGGAAAGTCCGAGCCTCGCCCCGGTCGTAAGATGGGCCACCTCAACTGTCTGGCCGACGGTCCCGATGAAGCACTCGCGCTCGCCCTCGAGGGGCGCGAGGCTCTGCTTCCGGCAGGATGACGACGCTCACGGCTGCGTGACCGGCACCCGCCCGGCCAGGACTCGCACGCCGGCCAGCAGCCGGTCGACTTCTTCGGCCGTCGTGTAGCAGGCGCATCCGGCCCGCACCAGACCGTGGGCCGACTGTCCGAGCCGCGCCACCACCGTCGTCGCGTAGAAATCTCCATTCGATACGAATACTCCCTTCCCCGCGAGCGCCACCGCGACCTCGGCGGACGTCCGACCGTTCACGGTAAATGCCACGGTTGGGGTGCGCGGCTCCGAGGGCGGAGGGCCGTAAAGCGTGACGCCGGGCGTCTCGTTCAAGCCCATCCAAAGCTTCTCTACCAGCGTCTGACCCCGCGCATGGAGTCCTGCGAAGGCGGTGGCGAGCCGCGTCCGGCGGTTCCGCCCTTCGCACAGCGACGCCAGGAATTCAACGGCCGCGCCGGCGCCGGCAATTCCCTCGTGATTGAGAGTTCCGGTCTCGAGTCGCTCCGGGACGGTGTCGGGCGCGGGGGCCAGCTTTGGCGGGTCGAGCGCCTCGATCCGATCGCGCCGGCCGTAGAGGATTCCGATATGCGGTCCATAGAACTTGTACGAGGAGCAGGCCAAGAAGTCGCATCCCATGGCTCGCACATCGACGAGGTTGTGCGGCGCATAGTGGACCGCGTCGACGAACGAGAGCGCTCCCGCCGCCCGAGCGAGGGTCGCCGCGCGCGCCACATCGCTCACCGTTCCGAGGGCATTCGATGCGGCGCCGATGGCGAGCAGTCTGGTTCTCGGAGAGAGCGAGCGCTCCAGCGCGGCCCAATCGAGCTGGCCGGTCTCGACGACGAGCGGCACCACACGGATCGTGACGCCGCGTTCCCGCTCAAGCGCGGTCCAGGGCGCGATGTTCGCGTGATGATCCAGCTCGGTGACGATGATCTCGTCGCCGGGGCCCCATGAGCGTCCGAGCGCACGGCCGAGGTGAAAGGTGAGAGTGGTCATGTTGGCGCCGAATGCGATCTCCTCCGGCGCCGCACCGAGTAAGTCGGCCAGCGCCGCGCGGGATGACGAGATGAT
>JBBRGF010000321.1:0-3209 GCA_038240975.1 Gemmatimonadales bacterium | reverse complement strand
ATGCTGGCCCTCAGCACGGCGAGCGTGCAGCTGGTGCCGCCGGTGCTGCTCCCGGCGCTGCTCGGTCTCCAGATCAACCAGCTGGTCTTTCCGATCATCGGCACGGGCCTCTGTGGCCTGATCATCGCCATCGTGAGCGCGAAGCTTCTGGGCCGGCTCCCCCGCTATCGCGCGTCCGATCCCAACCGGGTGAGCGTGCCATGAACGCGCTCCGCGACGCGATCGGTCTCCTCTCCGTCTTCGTGGTCCCGATCATTCTGGTGGGGTTCCCGCTCTACGGACTTTACAAGCGGGTGCCGGTGTACGAGAAGTTCGTGGAGGGAGCCAGGGAAGGGTTCCAGGTGGCGGTGCGCATCATTCCCTACCTGGTGGCGATCCTCTTCGCCATCGCGATGTTCCGAGCCAGCGGAGCGATGGATTTCCTGGCGCGCGCGCTGGCCCCGGTGCTGGGGCTGATCGGCTTCCCGCCCGAAGTGCTGCCCATGGCCATCATCCGCCCGCTCACCGGCTCCGGCTCGGCTGGCATCGTGGTGGACATGATCAAGCAGTACGGCGAGGACTCGATCCTGGTGAAGATGGCGGCGGTCATGTTCGGGTCCACCGAGACGACCTTCTACGTCATCGCCGTCTACTTCGGGGCGATCAACATCAGAAAGACCCGGCACGCGGTGCCGGTAGGGCTCATCGCCGACGGCGCGGCCATGATCATCGCGGTGTGGACGGTGCGGCTCTTGTTCGGCTGAGGGAGCGGCGCGCTCATTTGGGACGGGGTGAATCGAGGTCCTTGTCGGGGCGCTCGCGGCGGCCGTCACGGATGAGCCGCACGGTGTTGACCAGGCTCCTCGCAGCGTTGCGAACTTCCTCCTGCACGCCCTCGTCCCGATCGAGAGCGGCGTGACTGGTGGCGTAGGGTTCGTAATAGCCGATATAGCGGTCAATGGTCGCGGCATTCCCCGCCTCCACCAGCTCCATATCCAGCAGCCAGTCGGTGATTGCCCGTCGCACCCCCTCTGCTCCCACCGCGTCTCCATGTGCCACCACTGCGAAGGCGCGGCCTTCCAGATGCTTGGGATAATCCCAGCCGCGAAGCTCGAGCGCCTTCGCCTCCTCGGGCTTCTTGCCATGAGTCGTTGTGGGGTCGGGGTTGCCGCCGTCGGCGCACACCAGCCGGTCGATCATCAACTTCAAGACGCTCGGCGCCTGATACCAGTAGACCGGGGTCACAATGAGCACGCCGTGCGCCGCCACCCAGCGGGGGTAGATCTCGTTCATCCAGTCATTCACCTGGCCCATCGCATGGTTCGGATAACAGGAGCAGGGCCAGTTGCAGAGGGGCATCGCCGTCGAAACGCAGGCCTTGCAGGGAAGGATCTGACGCCCGTACTGCGCGGTGAGATGGCTGAGGTCGAGTAGGTCGCACTCGAACCCCTCACTGCTTTCGACGACCTCACGTGCGAGCTGCACAAGTCGGAAGGTCTTGGACATCTCGCCGGGACAGGTCTCGTCGTGCCGAGCGGCGCCGCAGATCAGGAGCAGCCGCCGAGGTGCCGACGGGTCGCGGTGCCTCCGCTCCGCCTCCATTACCGCGGCCCGGGCGTCCAGCCACTCCACGGGCAGCTCAAAATCGGGATCGGAGAACCCGGGCCCCGCTTTGCGCGTGCGCGGACTCTTGTGGTATTCGTCGTACGCCGTCCAGGCAACGTCCATGATTCGGTCGATCTCGGAGCGGACGGCGTCGAATGCCGGGTCGTAGAAGCGCTCCCCCAGCCGGCGAGCGAACTCCTCACGGGTGAGCTTGACGTCTCCTTGACCCTTGCGGACGTCGGGCGCTTCACCCTCGGAACCGGTCTGGCTCGGCATGCGATTGTCCCTAGGGTTATCTGGCCAATCCTGACTCTCCTGGGAGGAGAGCGTGTTTTACGTGCAGCGCTTCTTGGGCTTAAGGATAATCAGTTCGTGCCCAGCCCCTGCAGGAACGCCACGATCGCCGCACGCTGATTGGCATCGGTCAGATAAAAGGGATGTGGTGCGGTCGTCCCGCGCACCGGGTCGAGCAGATTGGTGAGGTTGGGGACCGAATTGTCGTGCAGGAACACGGGCTTCCGCGCCAGATCGAGCAGCAGCGGCAGCGCCGTGCCTCGAATGTCCCCTCGAATGCTGGCATTCACGACCGCCATCTTGTCGTCGAAGATCGACGCCACCGTGTTCACGACCGGGTTGAGCGGCGGCACCCGCTGCGCCAGCGTGTCGGGGTTGTCGCCGGGGAAAATAGTCTTCATCGGCACCATGAAGGAGGGCACAGCCCTGCCCTGGTCGACGTTGTGGCACTCCGTGCACCCCACCGTGCGGAACAGCTGACGCCCCGTCGGATCGGCGGCCCCGCCCGCGGGTGCCTGCAGCCCCGCCAGATAGGCATTCATCGCGAGGAGCTTCGCGTCGTCCACCCGCACGCCCAGCGGCGCGTCTTCGGTGCCCGCGGCCCCCGGCGCCGCGTCCACGTACGGATACCCGGTCACGCCGGTGGCGGCGAGCACCTGCACGTAATCGTCCGCGATCTCGTCGCCGGCGGCGCCACCGAGCTTGTGCAGAAATGCCCGGCCGCCTGGCGTTGTCAGGTTCGTGGGGTCCAGGAGACCGGTGTAGACGAGATTGCTGAAGTTGTCCAGCCTCGCGATCGTCCCGTCGGTGCCGAACGGCGCTGCCAGATCCTGCCGGAACAGCGGCGAGTTGTGCATCGGGTCGCCGTTACCGTCGAACGTGTCGTCGAACATCCCCACCGGATAGTAGAGCGGGTTGGAAAGGTAGGCGTCCACCTCCGCCTCGGTCGAATTCTCGGTGAGTCCGGTGGGCGCCCGGCCGATCGTGGCGCCCCCGTTAGCGCTCAGGGCGAGCTGGAGCACCGGGTAGAGCGCCCTCGAGTTGGCGCCGAGCGCCATCAGTCCGCCGAAGTTCAGCGCATGCGCCGCCAGACCGTCCTGCCGCCTCCCGATCGATCCTCCGTTGGGCACGGTCAGTACCGCGGCGTCCTCGGCTCGCGTGTGGCAGAGAGCGCAGCTCGTCCCCGCCTTGTCGCCCGTATTCAGGTCGAGCACGCCGTCGCCGTTGCTGTCCTTGACCGGGAGCCCGATCACGGCGTTGGCGTTGAACAGGGCCATCGTGGTGGCGGGATCGTTGAGCAGGGGAGAGGTCTGCCCGCTCGGGTCGGCCTG
>JBBRGF010000320.1:0-3212 GCA_038240975.1 Gemmatimonadales bacterium | reverse complement strand
GCCGGCCAGGTCAGCAGCCTCATTCCCGGCGGCACCGACAAGAACCCCGATTTTACCTGGGAGTCGAAGGGCCGCATCACCGGCCAGGGCTACGAAGTCGAAATCCGCATCCCCTTCAAGAGCGTTCGCTATCCCGGCAGCGGGCCTCAAGCCTGGGGGTTCAACGTCTCGCGCATCGTGCAGCGGACCGGTTACACCGACACCTGGACCGACGTTCGGCGGGCGAACGCCAGTTTCCTTGGCCAGGAAGGCGCCATCGGGGGCCTGCACGACCTGAAGGGCGGGGTCAGCGTCGAGGCCCAGCCGTTCGCCACCGCCACCGCCAACGGGGAGCGCGCGGCGAGCGGCGACTTTGCCCGCGAAAACGTGAACCCGGACGCGGGAGTCAACCTGCGTTTCGGCTTCACGAGCTATGCCCTCGACGCCACCATCAACCCCGATTTCAGCCAGGTGGAGAGCGACGCCGGACAGGTTACCCTCAACGAGCGCTTCGCTCTCTTCTTCCCCGAGAAGCGGCCGTTCTTTCTGGAGGGGATCGAGCTGTTCGGCTCACCGCAGACGCTGGTCTACACCCGCCGCATCGTGGATCCCAAGGCGGGCGCCAAGTTCACGGGCAAGTTCGGGCAGCTCGGCATTGCCCATCTCACCGCGGTCGACGAAACGGGAGGCGACGACGCGTGGTTCAACATCACCCGCCTCCGACGGGACTTCGGGCGCAACTCGATCGCGGGCCTGACCTTCACGAACCGCGACCAGGGACATTCCCACAACCGCGTTCTCGCGGGAGACTTCCGCTACGTCTGGAGCCTTTACTATGCGCAGTTCCAATACGGCGCATCGTTCACGAAGGACGCGGCCGGAAGCCGCACCGCTCCAATCTGGCAGGCGGAATATGATAGGACCGGCCGGTCGTGGGGGTTCAACTATCTGCTGAACGGCACCGGTCACGATTTCGACGCCCAGGCGGGATTCGTCAACCGGCTCCGCAGCGGCGTGGTCAACGGTCATGCCTTCAATCGCGTCACGTTTTATGGAGGTCGCGGTGCGCCCCTGGAAAACCTGACCATCTTTTTCGGGCCGGAGCGCACCTGGCTGTACAACAAGTTCGGCTTTACGCCTGGGCTGGAGGGAGACGAGATGGTCGACGCCACCTTCCAGCTTCGCGGCGGCTGGGAGCTGAACGGCCACGTCGAGCGCGACTTCGTGAATTTCCAGGATAGCTCGTACGCGGGCTACACCATCGGCAGCGCCGGCGGTTCGGCCTACCGTCCCGCCGACGACTTCTCCGGCTTCGTCGGGCGGGTCATGGTGACGACGCCCACCTGGCGGCAGCTCGGGGCCCAGGTGCAGTACCGCGGCGGGCGGGCGGCGATCTTCGAGGAGGCCGCAACCGGAAGAGGCTGGATGGTGACGGGCAGTGTCGACCTGCGCCCCGCCTCGACCGTGCGGATCGCCGCAACGGGAACCGTCTTCCGGCTCTCCCGTCTCGACGGCAGCGAGTTCGCCCGCTCGACGATTCCGCGTCTCAAGGTCGAGTACCAGCCGAGTCGCGCGCTCTTCTTCCGGGTGGTCGGCGAGTATCGCTCCGAGCGCCGGGCCGCGCTTCTCGACCCGGCCACCGGAGATTCGTTGTTCGTGGCCGGACAGACTCAGCCGCAGGCCGCCTTCAACGGCCTCAGGCTCGATCTCCTTGCCTCCTTCGAGCCGACGCCGGGAACGGTGGCCTTTTTCGGCTACGGCAGCTCGCTCGAGACCGATGCCGAATTCAACTGGTCGCGGCTGCAGCGAACCAACGATGGGTTCTTCGTGAAGCTGGCCTACCAGGTGAAATAGGAGGCGGCGTGTTCTCGCGCAGAGCGCTCCGGATATCGGGGGCCGCCGTCTGGCTGGCCGGCATGTCGGCGTGCTCCTCCGCCACGGCCGCCGACGGCGGCTCGGGCCGATCGATCCTCTTCATCGGAAACAGTCTCACCTACGCCAACGACCTGCCGTCGATGGTGGCCAAGGTGGGGGAGGCGGCGCGAAGTCCGGTTCGCGTCGCGATGGCGGCTGGACCGAACCTCGCCGTCATCGACCATACCAATGGGGCAACAGACGCCGTCGCCCAAATAGACCGCGGCGGGTGGGCGTACGTGGTGCTGCAGCAGGGGCCCACCCCGGCGGGCATGTGCCGGGACACCCTTGTCATCGCGGCCATGCGGCTGGCTCCGCACATCCGCGGCGCCGGCGGTCGTCCCGTGCTCTTCCTGCCTTGGGTTCGCCAGGGGCATCCGGAATCGCTCGACTGGGCGCGGGAGACGGCGCGGCTCGCTGCCCGCGCGGTGGGCGGGGTCGTCGCCCCCATTGGAATCGCATGGAAGGACGCGCTCGACGCCGACCCGAGCGCACCGCTCTACGGACCCGACGGCTATCACCCAGCGCCGGCAGGCACTCTCCTCGCCGCACTGACGGTCTACGATCGGTTGTTCGGGATGGACGTGCGGACCATAGCCACCGAGCCGCTCGCGACACTTCCGGGTGTGGGGCTCAGCCCCGCGCAGATCAGGGCGCTCGCGGCGGCGGCCCACTCGGCGAGCGAGAGCCAGCCGGTGGACTCGGCGATTCCCGCCCCCGCCGACACCACCGTGGTGTCCAGCGAAGGAGGGCCGTGCTGACGGTTGGTCAGAAACTCTTCGGGTAGAGCTCCGCGCTGCCGTCCATGTTGCCGGTCTCGGCGTACAGCATCGGACTCGCGTCGGGCGCGAGCACGCTGCCACCGACCACCTGGGCCACCACGACCTCGTGGTCGCCGGCAGCGCAGCGGCCGGTGACCCGACACTCGAAGTAGGCGGCGCCGTCGAGGAGTACCGGCGCGCCGCCGAGAGCGGCCTTCCAGCGCCATCCCGCAAGCTTGTCCACTTCGTGCCCCGACATCGTCCCGAAATGGCGCGCGGCCTCGAGCTGGCCGCTGCGCAATACCGTGACGGCAAACCCACCTCCCTCGATGAGAAGCGGGAACGAGGCGTGCTCGGGGTTGATGCTCAAGGCGAGGAGCAGGGGATCGAAACTGACCTGCGAGATCCACGCGGCGGTGAATGCGTCGGTGCGCTCGCCGTGGGCGACTCCGACCACGTAGAGGCCATTGGAGAGCCGGCGAAACAGCTCGATGGGAGTTGCGCTCATGCCAGCCCCAGCGCCTCCCGGCCTGCCGCGACCCGCCGCGCCTCGACTTG
>JBBRGF010000319.1:0-3219 GCA_038240975.1 Gemmatimonadales bacterium | reverse complement strand
AGTGCATTGTGGGGCATCGGCGAGACCCCTTTTTTATGTGTGCATTTGGTGCATGCCGCCCCGCCCGGCCACCCGACCGGTTTCCCTGAAGAATGGCCCACCAAAATGGGCTTGGTCACCCCAGGGCGGATCGCAGCGCCCTTTTTGTAGGCGCTGCGGTGTGCTGCGGTGCCCCCCCGGCCACCCGACCGGCTTCCCGACTGCAAGCCAATACGGGACTCCGCGGATGGGCCTGGATGAGAATGACGCTGGAGTCTGGCCAATCGGTGATGTCCTATCCGCTGCCTCTGAGCGAGGTGTAGCCCAGCTTAAGGGGAGTCATCGCTCTCGACCGTTTCATTCAGGAGGACGCTATCTGCCTCGAACTCCGTCATCCCGAAGCCGAGAACAATCTCCCGATCCTCCGATGCATCGAAACGGATGGTTAGGGTGGGCGTCCTTACGGTGCGCCGGACGCTGATGACCGCGCCCACACCGAAACGGCGATGCCGAACGCGGCGACCGGGCACAACCGATCCAAGGTCCACGGCTTCTTCAGGCAGCCAGTCGCCGGAGGCGGCCGCCTCGCGAGCCAAGCCCGTGAGCGTGCCTTGGCTCGGGCGCGGTGTATTCGCGGGCGCCGCGGCCGTGGTTTCAGCAATGCGACGAACTGGCGGAGCGACCTCCGGGTAGAGGACCCGCGGTTCAACCGGACGGGCCGGGAATGCGACGGCGGGTGCAACGAGCCCCTCGACGGGGCGGATAGGGCGCCTGACAGAGGCGGAGTCCAGTCTTCGCACCGCCGAGCCCTCAACGTCCGGCCAGGGGACCCATCGGCTCGCGGTCTCGCCGGACCGCGGAGGGTGCGCCACTGCCGGATCGCCCGGAGCGGGGACGAGGCGCGATACAAAGGGTCGCTCTGGCGTGGCGACAGCGATGGCGTCATACGCCTCGAGGATCAGCTCCTTGGTTCGGTAGGAACCGTGTTCCTTCTCGTCGCGGTCTCGCACAACCCAGAACGACTCCATGACGTGTTCGACCTCATCACGCCTAAGGCCATACAGGTGGAAAAAGGCGCCATCAAGTTCAGCTCGAAGGCCGGCCCTCCGCTGACTATCCCACCGAAAGGGAGCACCGTTCCAGCCGATCGCACGGCCGAACGGGCCCATTTCCCAGGCGGTGCAAGTGAGCTCGCCTATGTACCGCCGGACCCAATCAGCAAGCGAGCTGACGGTCCAAGGCGGACTCTGGGAATACGATTCAGGAGGAAGGACTGGCAGCTGTAGCAGCAAGTAGAAGTTGAGGTGAATCCCACCCACCTTCTGACGAGCTTGCCAATCAAGGGCGAACGAGTTGAGATTGGCAAGGACCAGTGGAAAGAACGGGTCATTGGATAAGGCAAGGGGTAACGGGTTGCCGACGCCGAATACCGGAAGTGCTGTAGCGATCACCGTCCTAACGGCCACGGCGCTGACGACATCACGCCAGCCGATGAACCACTCCCGATCCCACCGACCCGCCAAACGGGACGCAACGTCGTGGGCGCTTACCCAGAACTTGGGCTCGACGCCGGCGAGCGGGCTCGCGTGGGCCTCATCCGTCAGTTCCGGCAGTTTCCCTTGATTCGCCTGCTCCTGGGTCTGTCCCTGATACGTTCCGAACCTGTGATCGAACTGATGAATCATCTTTGCCTCGTAAAGCGGCAGCCCGTCCCGTCCGCGGGAGTCGCGGAAAAGGTGGGAGTCGTTCGTCATATCCAACATCCTTGTGAACGACAAATCCCACCTATTGCCGTGTGGCTCCCCCTCGCGCACAAGCACGGGGATCCGCCGGTAGACGGCCTTGGCAATTTCAGCGTCCTGACGCGACCGGAAGGTCGGACACGTTCGCGTGTTGGGATTGAGCAGGGAGAACTCCTCGGGAGTGAGTGAGAAGTGCCTCTCGCTGTCGCTGAGATCAGCGGTCTGCCGAGCGAAGAAGACGAGGTCGGCTGCCTCAACGGTTCGCTCGGCACCCGAGAGCGTGAACAAACAGAACTTTGTTGCGTGGTGGATCGCTGGAAAGACGAACTCCTCGTTCTCGAAGGCGTAGAGGGACGCAAGCGTCCGTCGTGACACGACATCTCCGAAGAAGTCCTTCGTCGTGTCGTCGGTGGCAATCCCGGTGGGAAGTACCACACCAACTCGTCCGCGAGGTCCAATGAGTCCCCGCATCAATTCCGCGAACACCGCGTAGGTGTTGATGTCTCCGCGCCCTGAGAGGGGGTAGCGCTGCGAATCGCGAAGATAGTGGCTCTCGCCCTCTGCGCGCCGTAGCGCACGGCGGAATGCTCGCCACAACGTGGGATCGCCAGTTTCGAGTGCAACGATCATTCGCTTTCGCTCGGCACCGCTTCTAGCCTTCGCGATCGACGGACTGCGTTCCGCGAAGAACTCCTTTTCCTGCAGCTTCACGCGCTCCCAAGGTGGGTTGCTCAGGACCACATCGAAGCCACCGCGGTCGAAGACTTGGGGAAACTCGAGTGGCCAGTGAAAGAATCGATACTCGACGACCAGATCTTCCACGAGAGCGCGAACGCTCGGAAGCGCGCTCCCACGATCGATCGCGAGCAGGCGCACCGTGGCTGAGGTGATCTCGGGGACATCGGTCAGTTTCGGGCGTACAAACGCCGAACACCAGGCATCCGCGGCGAGGCGCGACCGAATGAAGTCGGCTGAAGATACGAACGCACGATGCGTATCCGCTTTCTGCCGGAGCATCTGAGGATCATCGTCGCCGAGATCGTCGATCCCCCTCGCCGCTGCCGCGAGCGCGGTCGTTGGTATCTCGAATCCCGCCTCGAGCAGGCTTTGCTGACCACGACGTTCGACAGCATTTCGGGCTCGCTCGGACCGGGCCACCGCCCTGTCGTCGCCCGCGATTGACTCGAATGCAGCATCGGGGATGCCCAAGGCGATAAGCTCTGGCGTCGTCCCCAGCAGACTGTTGCCGCATTTGATGTGTGCGTCGAGGAAGCTGAGCGGCTTGCCCGGCTCGATCGCCTCGAGCCAGAGGCTCACCTTGCAGAGCTCAACGGCCATCGGGTTGGCATCGACCGCGTAGATGCAATGGCCGATCACGTCACGCAGTGCCGTCCGGGTCGCACCGGGAGACGGTTCCTCGTCTCGGGTTCGGATGGCCGCCAGGCGCTTGGCGATCCGATGTGCCGCTGCCACGAGAAAATGACCCGACCCCGCTGCG
>JBBRGF010000318.1:0-3232 GCA_038240975.1 Gemmatimonadales bacterium | reverse complement strand
GTCCCCCAGCTCCCCCGACTCCTGAGCTGCTCTACCTGCTGGCCGGCGACGAGGAGGATCTCCTCGCCGCCTGTGAGAACCTCCGCCCGGCAGACGTGGCGGAGGCGCTCAACAAGCTGCCGGTAGAGGCTGCCGCGCGGGTAGTCTCGGCTCTGCCGTTCGATCTGGCGGTGCAGCTTCTCGACGAGCCCGAGCTCGACCGGCGCGGCGATATCTTCGAGCTGCTCGACGAACGGCGCGCCATCCCGCTGGTCGAGGCGCTGGCGTCCGACCAGCAGGTAGAGCTCTTCCGCGATCTGAAGGAGGGCGACCGCACCCGTCTCCTCCACGTCGTCGATGCCTCTACTCGCGACGCGCTCAAGGTCCTCCTCGCCTACCCGCCGACCAGCGCCGCCGGGATCATGACGACGGAGTTCGTGGCGGTGCCGGCGGCCTGGAAGGTGGGTCAGGTCAGGCAATACATCGGAGAGGTCGGACAGGCCAAGGAAACGGTCTATGCCATCTACGTCCTCCACCCGGACAATCAGCGACTCGAAACCGTCGTATCCCTGCGCGAGATCATGCAGGCCCACCCCGATCAGAGGGTGGCCGCCATCGGCGACGGCCGCCGGCCGGTGACGGTGGCGCCGATGACCGACCGGGAGGACGTCGCCCGGCTCATCTCCAAGTACAATCTCCTGGCGCTGCCTGTCGTAGACGACCAGAACCACGTCCTCGGCATCGTCACCGTAGACGACGTCATTGACGCGCTCATTCGAGAGCAGACCGAGGATGTCCAGAAGTTCGGCGGCATGGCGGCCGTCGACGAGCCGTACATGCAGATCGGCCTCGGCGCGATGGTCCGCAAGCGGGGAGGCTGGCTCTGCGCGCTCTTTTTGGGCGAGATGCTCACGGCGGCGGCGATGGGGCATTTCCAGGAGGAGATCGGCCGCGCGGTGGTCCTGGCGCTGTTCATTCCACTCATCATCAGCTCGGGCGGCAATTCAGGGTCGCAAGCCACCTCGCTGATCATCCGAGCCATGGCGCTCGGCGAGGTGCGCCTGCGCGACTGGTGGCGGGTCGCCGTGCGCGAGCTGCCCGCCGGCCTTGCCCTCGGAGCCATGCTCGGGTCGATCGGCGCGGTGCGCATCCTTCTCTGGCAAGCCGTCGGATGGTACGACTACGGTCCGCACTACGCGAAGGTTGCCGAAACGGTGGCCCTGTCGCTGGTGGGAGTCGTGCTGTTCGGCTCGCT
Organism: Gemmatimonadales bacterium; assembly: GCA_038240975.1. Classification (GTDB taxonomy): domain Bacteria; phylum Gemmatimonadota; class Gemmatimonadetes; order Gemmatimonadales; family GWC2-71-9; genus CAVVWJ01. Next base: position 1,998 of record JBBRGF010000318.1, on the reverse strand, counting down.
CGCAGGCTCGATGCTGCCGTTCGTGCTGCGCCGGATCGGGTTCGACCCGGCGAGCGCCTCGGCCCCCTTCGTGGCCACTCTTGTGGACGTAACCGGGCTCATCATCTATTTCAGCGTGGCGCTCCTGGTTCTCAGGGGCACACTCCTCTAAGGCGGAGACAACACCACCACCGCCGGGTGAACGATCGAGCTGCCGTCGCGCACCGCCGAGTCGACCGAGTCGGCATCCCATACCACGAGCGTCACGCTCAAGGAAGACTCGGCAAAGGTCTCGAGATCCTGCGGCGACAGGTGCGGCTCCTTGACCGGCAGGTTCTGCAGGTCGGCGCGATAGGGGTGCGTGTGCCACGTGCCGACAAGCCGCGCGACCGAATCGCAACTCCCCGCTACAGCGAGCTGAAGCTGTTTCATGTCCGCCGCGGGGGTCCAGCCGTCGATTCGAACGGTGTCGCCGGCCAAGGAACCCTGCAGGCAGCCCAGGTACTCGCGCTGTGTAGGCCGCACGGTGCCGAGCATCTTCTCGAGGGTGTTGAGGTCGCCGAGCTCGTTCCAGTGCTCGTTGAAGCGGGAGAAGACCGCGGTCATCGAATCCAGCGTGGAGCGCTGCAGCAGAACGACCGGCGGCCGGTGGGGTGCGCACCAGACCGCCGCCGGCAGCGCGGATAGAATCGAGGCCAGCACGATGTGGATGCGTCTCATTCGGTAGCGCTCCCCGATCGTACGGGTGAGTGGATTCCAGGGCCGTGAGCCCCGATATTTCTTTCAGACCATCCCGTTTCTTTCCGGAGACCGCCGTCATGACTTCCCGCGCCAGGGCGCTGACGCTCATCCTCGGGCTGGGCTTTGTGGCCTTCCTGCTCTGGTCAACCCTCGCCTCGCAGCGCGTCGAGTGCGCGGTGAGCGTCGACTTTCGAGGCCGCGCCGGCAGCGCCACCGCTTCGGCCTCATCCGAGAGCGGCGCGGTGCGCGAGGCGCAGACGGCCGCATGCGGCCCCATCACGGGGTCGATGGACGAACGCATCGCCTGCGCCAGCGTTCCAACGGCCACTCGCCACTGCCGAGCGCTCTAGGCCCCGCGCATGCCCCGTTTCCGCTTTCCTCACTCTCTCACGCTCCTGGTCGCCTGCATCGGGGTCGCGGCGCTTCTCACCCACGTGCTCCCCGCCGGCGAGTTTCAGCGCCGGGAAGACCCGGGCTCCGGACGCACGGTGGTCGTCGCCGGTACTTACGCGCCTGTCGAGTCGAAGCCCGTGGGGCTTTTCGGCGCATTGATGGCTATCCCGAAGGGCATCACCGACGCCGCGTCGGTGATCGGGCTGATCTTTCTGGTGGGCGGCGCGTTTGCCGTGGTCGAGCGCGCCGGCACGCTCGGACGGCTGGTGCGCTGGCTCGTGGGAAAGCTCGCCAGCCGCGAGACTCTTGTGATTCCGGTCGCGAGCGTGGTGTTCGCGCTTGGCGGAGTGATGATGCACACCCAGGAAGAGCTGATCGCTTTCGTGCCGGCACTGCTGCTGCTGTCGCAGCACCTGGGATTCACTCCGCTCGCCGTGGTGGCGATGAGCCTCGGCAGTGCGGCCGTCGGCGCGGCGTTCGGTCCGGTCGACCCGTTCAGCGTCCTGATCGCGCAACGCGTCGCGCAGCTCACTCCCGCATCCGGACTCGGCTTCCGCATGCTCTTCCTGGTGCCCGCCCTCGTCATCTGGGTGTGGGGCACGATGCGGTACGCCGCGCGCACCAGAACCCTTCCCTCGGCGCCCGACGCGAAGGCCGGCTCCGCCTCGCTCGAGCCGCGCGATGTCGCGATCGTGTTCTCGATAGTGGGGGCACTCGCGCTCTACGTGTATGGAGCCCAGAACCTCGATTGGGAATTCGACCAGCTTTCGGCACTCTTCTTCGGCGTGGGCATCATCGCGGGACTCCTGGGGCGTCTCGGTGTGGACGGCACCGCCGAGGCCTTCGTGGACGGCTTCAGGTCGATGGCCTACGCCGGGCTCCTGG
>JBBRGF010000317.1:0-3240 GCA_038240975.1 Gemmatimonadales bacterium | reverse complement strand
GCAGCGTTTTTCTGGCGCTGGATCACCGTGGTGGGGGTTCTCGGTGCTATCGCGGCAGCCATCTGGGCTGGAACAACTAACCAAAATAACGACTCGCTGATCGCCGCAAGATTGGGCATTGGCGTGGCACTTGGCCTCCTAGCGACCTATACCGCTAGACAGTCGTCACGGCATCGGGACCGGGAGGAAGACACTCGCGAAATCTCTTTGGACCTGGCGGCGTTCAACTCGTTTATTGAGCCGTTGACTAAGGCCGACGACAAGGACACTGAGAGGCGGGATCTAGGCAAGCGGATCTTTGGCCAACAGCTTGCTGCTCGCAACAGGCAAGACGAACCCGGTCCTGGCTTGGTGCAACAGATTGCAGACCGGGTGCGGGATGTCCTCAAACAAAGCGAACAACAGCCGCCTGGTGGTTCAGGTGCCAGCTAGTTCACGCTGCCTTCCGGATAAGACTCGCCTGGACCCCTCCAAACGTTGTCACTCAGGCCGCCGGGTTTTCGGAGACTTCTGCCTCCGCATCGGCGAATCGGTTAGCTCCGTCGCCGTGGGCTACCGTCATTTGTTTGAGCCGATAGTCGTGCCTGAATCAGGCAGTCGCGCCCCCTAAAGCGCCAGATCTCGGTTCCCGCAAGTCCTTCGTGGCACATGAAGCGGCAGTCTGCACTTCCGCTTTTCGCGGAGGCTGTCGCGTAAACGCTGACCAGAGCACCCGGCGGCGCGAAATCGGCTCAATCTGAAAACGGCAGGGCCTTTCGGCCCTCGACTCAGGCCGCCGCGGCCGCCAGGGTGTGCCGGTGGAGCTTCAGGAGGTTGTGGGTGGCGGCGATCAGTCGCCATTCCGAGCGGACCGCGGCACGGCCCCGACGTTTGAACCTCCCAGCCCGCCGGTTCTGCTTGATGTCGGCGAAGACGGGTTCGACCATCCACTGTCGCCGTGAGTAGAGCTCGGCGCCCTTGTCGGTTTGGAGGGCCCTGCGCATGAAGTCGTAGGGCCCGCCGAGCCGTGTCTTTCGTGGTCCGTCTCGGCGGTGGGCGTCGGCGGCGACGAGCGGCGTGATCCCGCGCTCTCTGAGCCGGGCGATGTGGTCGTTCGACCAGTAGCCGGCGTCGGCCAGCACCACCTCGGGGCGCTCGCCGACGCCCGCTTCGGCGAGCTCTCGCTCCGCCGCCGAGATCATCGGGTCGAGCTGGGCGAAGTCGAGTCCGTCGGGGGCGAGCTCGGCAGCAACGATGATCTGGCGCTCGGTGGTCACGGTCTGGGCGTTGTAGCCCTGCATGTAGCCGCGGTAGGCCTTCATGTTCTTGGAGTCGGGGTCGGTGAGGTTGATCTTGCCCTCGGGCTGGGCGGGCGGCGTGTGCGGGTTCGGGGGGCGGCCGAAGCGCCGCCCGTCGCGCATCACCCCACGCGCGCGGTAGGCCTCGTAGTCGCGGTTCGCCCGGCGCTCAGAGCACCAGTCCTCGACCAGGCGCTCGCGGCAGAGCTCAAGGCGCTGCGAGCGGTTCCTCGGAACCGCCTCTCGCTTGGCGGCTCGCTCTCGCTCGAGGCGCTCCTTCGCCTCGCGAAGCCAGGCGCGGCGGCCCTCGCGGCTTGCCAGGTGCTCGGGGAGCTCGTCGCCACGGGCCTCGCCGTAAAGCTCGTCCTCGGCTCGGTCGATGCGGCCTGCCTCAGCGAGGATCTCGGCGGCGATCTGCTCGTAGCTTCGAGTGGCGTGGTTTGACGCCGAGGCTTCGAGCTTGGTCCCGTCGACCGCCAGCACCGCGACCTCGACCAGCCCCGCGTCGGCGCAAAGGCCGAGCACCTGACCGAAGAGGTCGGCGAGCGCCTCCTCGTGGCGGACCCGAAAGCGGGCGATCGTCGCGTGGTCGGGGATCTGGTTGGCGCAGATCACCCGGAAGGCGACATCCTCGCGACAGCGGCGCTCGATCCCCCTCGAGGAGCGCTCGCCGACCGCATAGGAGTAGGCGAGCAGGGTGAGCATCATCTTCGGCTCGTGGGCGGCGGCCCCGTGGCCGTCGGAGCGGTAGGCGGCGTAGAAGGGTTCAAGGTCGAGCTCGTCGATCGCCTCGATCACGAACCAGGCGAGGTGATCGGCGGGCAGCCAGTCGCGAAGGTCGGGCGGCAAGAGCAGCGGTTGGTCTCGATCGCAGGAGAGGAAGTTTTGAGCCATGGCTCAGTTTCTCCCTGCAAACGGACGGAAATCGAGTGCTCAGGCGGGACGCGAGTCGGGACGTGGAGTCAGCGCGGCCGCGACCAACAAGAGGACCGCCGCCGGGAAGGCACCGGCCGCAAGCGAGAGGGCCCCGACGACGCTCCAGGCGAGGAATAGCGTCCCGAGTATCCATGCCGTGGACGTCGCCGCCCGGCTTCCGGTGGTGCATCGGCGCCGTAGCAGCGCCCACATGAGCAAGCTGAATAGAAGCGGTTGGGCGGTGATCGCCAGGCTTCCCGGGCCACCGTACTCAAGCAGCGTCTCGCCGTCGATGGCCGGGGCTGTGGCTACCCAGACGAGGAGACCGACGCTGTAGGCGACAGCCGCCACCGTGAGTCCGAACGGTGCTCGACCACGCCGGACCACCACTTGCATGGCCACAACAGTACTCCTGGATGGGCAGCCCACCAGGGGGGTTTGTGCGACAGCCTCCGCGCGAAGCGGAAGTGGCCCATGGTGATGCTCAACGAGCTCTGCGCGTCGCTCCCGGCATGCTGGGCGATATGGCTAGTCGACCGCCGGCGGTAATCAGCGACGGCCGCGGCAGGTACCAAAGCCGGTCGACGGTCGTAAAGCAGATCAGCGCCGCGGGCGGAATCGCAACACGTAGCTAGTTCACTGGAGGCGAGGCGCTAGGGTCGTGCGATGGCGGGCTCGCTCGCCTAATCAGAGTTCATTCGCCTCGCGCTCGGGCGCTGTGCTCCATTCCCGGGCGACGGTCAAGAACTCGAACAGCTGATACCCAAGCTTGGCGTGAGTCTCGTGAGCCACGCGCAGGGCCTCCCACAACTCGCGGGCCGGACAGTCGAGGAGTGTTTGGTACTCGCCGGCCAGTTGATCGATGCCGTCTCGCCAGCTAGCGAACGCGCCGATGATCGGATGCTCGTCCGGGAAGCGAAGGTGAAGTCGGAACGCGGCGCCCATCAGCCGGATGTACGAATCCTTGAGCTCCTGGGTGCTCCTTCGTAGTCGTTCATCGAATTGCCGAGGCCGGAAGAATCGCGGCCGGGGCCGGTCGGGCAAGGCG
>JBBRGF010000316.1:0-3307 GCA_038240975.1 Gemmatimonadales bacterium | reverse complement strand
GCAACACCATCATTCCCGTTCAGATGGGCACCTGTTCCGCTGTCCCGGATCGTGAATCAGGCCGAGCCGCCGGTGGATCCGGGGTAAACACTGCCAGCCGGATGGAGTCGCATGGCGTCGTCGGCCGGATCCAGGTGACCGGGGCGACGTACCGACGGCTCTGCGATCGTTATCGGTTCGAGGATCGGGGTGAGATCGGGGTCAAGGGCAAGGGCCGTCTCCGGACGTACCTCCTTGTTGGAGGCGATGCTGGCGAAACGTAATGGAACCATCCGTCGTGCAGTCCGCGCAGCCAAGCATTGCGAATGGCTGCTTCCCACTCGCTTGTGCACTGAACGACTGCCTCGGGAGCATCCCACTGGAGCCAGGCGAGTACGATCACGAGGTGAGCACCCAGGAACGGAGAGTGGCTGGATGACGGAACGGCAGGGCTGACGGCCTGAACGGGACCGACGGCAAGGATCACGGTTACGCCCGCTCGCCTCGGGAGGGCGGCCAGGACCATGGCGCCCCGGACGCGCCCGGTGATCATGTCCACGGAGAACATGGCCACGACGACCACGACCACGCCGGCGGCCTGATCGGCCTGCTGCGGAACCTCATTGCGCCGCACAGCCATGACGCCGCCGACTCGGTCGACCGGGCGCTGGAGTCCAGCGAGAAGGGCATCCGGGCGGTCAAGATCTCCCTCGTCGCGTTGCTGGTCACGAGCGGGCTCCAGGTCTCAGTCGTCCTGGTGACTGGATCGGTCGCCCTCCTGGCCGACACGATCCACAACTTCGCCGACGCCCTGACAGCAGTGCCGCTGTGGATCGCGTTCGTCCTCGGGCGACGTGTCGCCAATAAGCGCTACACATATGGCTACGGCCGCTCTGAGGATCTGGCCGGCCTGTTCGTCCTCGCGATGATCGCCCTCTCCTCGGCCCTGGCCGCCTGGCAGTCGATCGATCGCCTGCTCAACCCCAAGCCGGTCTCCAATCTCGGGCTCCTCGCCCTGGCGGGCGTGATCGGCTTTGCCGGCAACGAGCTGGTCGCCCTCTACCGGATCCGAGTCGGCAAGGACATCGGCTCCGCAGCCCTGGTCGCCGACGGCTACCACGCCCGGACCGACGGCCTGACCTCGCTGGCGGTCGTCATCGGTGCCCTTGGGATCTTCATCGGCTTTCCCCAGGCCGACCCGATCGTCGGGCTCCTGATCACGGTGGCCATCCTGTGGGTCCTCAAGGGCGCCGCGGTTCAGGTCTTTGCCCGGCTGATGGACGCCGTCGATCCGGACCTAACCGAGGCGGTCGAACGGGCGGCGGCCCAACCGGGGGTCGTCGAGGTGACGAGTGCCCGACTCCGCTGGATCGGCCATCGGATCGAGGCGGAAGCGCATGTGACCGTCGATCGCGATCTGACGACACTCCAGAGCCATGGCATCGCCGAGTCGGTGCGGCACGCGATCTTCCACGATGTTCAGAAGATCTCCGACGTCATCGTCCACGTGGATCCCTGCGACCATGCAGAGCTCGATCCGCACCAGACGACCATCGAGCACCTGCCGAGCACCCCGCGCCCGCGTACGAGCGTCCCATCGCTAGGCGAGGCCCACAGCGACTGACTAGTTCGAGTTCTGGGGCCAGTCTTGCCCACCGCCACCAGCTGCGACCTACGTGCCCGCTTGGAAGGACCGAACGTCTTACGCTCCGAGGTCGCGATCCAGCGGCGGGCGATGACCGTGTAGGTCGCACAGCAGGCGACACCCGCGAGGGTGAGGGCGACGCCGAGCCATTAGCCGTTGCTCGCCGGATCGTAGATCACGAGGATCATCCCGGCTACGGCGACCATTGAGAAGGCCCCGAGCATCGGGGTCACTCGCTCGCGTAAGAGCCTAGCGGCGAGGACCAGGATCATGAGCGGCTCGACGGCCCACAGCAGCACGGACAGGCTGGCCGAGATCGAGACCAAGCCGAGGAGGCTCAGAGAGTAGGCGAGCCCTGGGTTCAGGATCCCGAGCCGTCCGAGAATAGCCGGGCTCCCGCGCAGGTACATCCCGCGTCGGCGCATCAGGATGGCCAGGACGGCGAGGCTGGCCGTCAGTTGGATCGGCAGGAGCGTGAGCGACGGGATCTCATCGAGGGCGCGCTTGCTGATGACCGTGCCGACCCCCCCACGCGGCGGCGGAAAGGGTCAGCGCAAGAAGGTCACGTCGAGAGACGGAAGCAGTAGACACGGCGAGGCTCCAGCTGCGAGCACACCACGGCTCATAGAAGCGGACGGCAGACGGGGCGATGCCCACCTCGCGGGCGATGTCGGAGACGTTCATGGCACGACCCTGCACGTGGAACCTAGTTCAATGTCAAGGTCATTCTTGACATTCGAGTGGCTCTAAGGTCTAGGTTGTAGCCATGCAGATCGGGACCCTCGCCAAGCGCCTCGGGACGACGGCCCACACCATTCGCTTCTACGAACGCCACGGTTTCCTCCCGGCGGCCGACCGCGGCGAGAACGGCTACCGCCACTACACGGACGCTGACCTGTCGCGACTCCGACTGCTGATCGGTCTCCGCTCCCTCGACCTCCCGCTCGACCAAGCCGCGGCGATCGCTAACCTCTGCGCGGCCGGGCGCTGCGACGACGTGTCGGACGAACTGCGGAGGGCTATCGAGGAGAAACGCGCCGAGTTGCGGCGACGCATCGAGGAGATGGACTACCTGGACGGTCGCCTCGCCCATCTGTCGGGCCAACTCGCGGCAGGCGCCGCTCCGCGTCCGCTCATCAGCCTTGGAAAGGAGGATGCCCATGCTGTCGTGTGACCCGTGCTGCTGCGAGAAGCATTGCTGCGGCAACTGCCCGAAGTGACGACGAGGCCGACGGTCCCAAGACCGCCGGCCTCTTCATTCCAACGTTCGCGTCCTAGCAGAAGATGTTCGGCTTCACGACCATCACGAACACGACCAGCACCGTGAGCGTTCCCAGTTGCCTTCGCGATGTCGGCGATCGTCGTGGCGTGGAAGCCCTGATCGGCAAAGAGCCGCAACGCCGTCGCCAGGATCTCCTCGCGTCGTCGGTCCGCTTGCTGGGCTCGGCTCATCATCCTCGTCATCCCGCTTCCCACTGCTCCCTGACTAGTTGTGCAACTGATGAAGGCCGGTCACACCGGGCTACCCGTCTTCAACCGCAGTCTCTCGTAGGGAGTCTGGCCGCCAAGTCCACCACCCTCTCTGCCAGAATCGGGTGAGACGCCCTCCCTTCAGTGAATAGCTGATCAGACGAGGGCGGGGAGAGGAACACCCGCAGATGTTGGAACCCTTGGCACCGCGGC
>JBBRGF010000315.1:0-3309 GCA_038240975.1 Gemmatimonadales bacterium | reverse complement strand
TCGGACTCGCGGCGCTTTGTGTACGCTCGCTTCCGTAGCATCGATCAGCCGCGCGAGCTCTGGATCTGCGATCTCGGCGCACCGGATATGGGCGCCCATCGTCTCTTGCCCCTGACCTCGCCAAACGACGAGGCTTCGGTGCACGGCCCCGTCGTCACACCGGGCACGTCGGACACACTGGACACGTCGGTCACACTGGATACTCCGGGTGGAGCGTGGCTGGTCTACGCCGGCGTCCCCGACGCTGGCGGCCCCGAGCCCGGCAAGGGCGACGCAACGCCAGTGATCGAGGTGCGGCGGCGACCGCTCGACCGGCCAGATGCGCCCGCCGAGGTGATCTGTGCGATCGAGGGGTTCGAGCGCCCCTACCCGCTGGGCACGATCTCACCGGATGGCCGCTACTACGCGACGTCCGCGCTCCGTCTGGGGGGGCCAGATGATCGGCCGATTGCCGGCATCCTGGTGGCCGACCTGCACGAGCGTCGCATCGCCTGCGTCCATGAGGCGCACGACATCTTCAATGCCCACGTGCAGTTCGACCCGGGTGACAGGCGCGATCTGCTCATCCAACACAATCGTGGGGGCATCGTCGACGCAACCGGGACGATCGTGCACCTCGTCGGCGACGAAGGCGCGACGTTCTATGTGATCGATCGCGGCGGCGGGAACCTGCGCCGGCTCAACATTGGCCGCCCGTACTCACGACCGGTTCAGGGCCACCAGGTCTGGCTTGGCCCAACGGGGCGCATCATCTCGACGCTCGTCCGGCGCCCAGGGGACGACCCTGACGAGGCCGATCTGGTCGTCATCGGACCGGGTGACGCGCGGCCGGCGGAGGTCGCCCGCGGCTGGCGCTTTGACCACCTTGCAGTGACCGGCGACGGGCGCTACTTCATCTGCGATGTCCCACCCAATGGTGAGATCGTCGTCGGCTCGGTCGCCACCGGCAACGTACGTGTCCTGTGCGTCTCCGGCACGTCGTTCGGCCGGCCCCAATACACGCACGCCCATCCCTTCTTCAGTCCGGACGCCCGCAACGCCTTCTTCAATTCTGATCGTACCGGCTTGGGCCAGATCTACATGGCGTCGATCCCGGAAGGGTTCCTGGCCAGCCTGGACTAGTGCACCTTGGCAGAAGAGTGGATTGAGTTAGGCATGGAGGGGCTTGCTCCGATAGGTCCATTGGAAGGGCTTGGCCATCGTGCGATTGAAATAGGCGATGAAGGCCAGGAGCCGGTTGCGCAAGTCGTCGGTGGAGGTAAAGCTGGCGCGCCGCAGGAGTTTGCTGGCGAGGATGCTGAACCACAGTTCGATCTGGTTGAGCCACGAGCAGTGCTTGGGGGTGTAGACGAAGCGGATGCGGTGGGCAGGATCGGTCAGGAACGTGGTGCGCGTGGCCCTCGGTTCATAATGCGTCCTAAAGGAGCCGTTTTTCTGTGCCTGACTTCACCCGTGCCGAGATTTCCAATACGACGACTGACTTGACGGCTTACGTCACGTTTTTGAAGAAGCTCTCTCGTGGGCAAACCGTCACCCTGCCACTGGAAGCTGGCGAGCCGACCCGCACGGTGATGCGGGCGGTCAATGCGGCCGCAGCCGAGAGCCAGCTGCGGTTGGCCAGGTTGAACTCGCTGAGCGGGACGGTGCGGTTCCGAGTGCTTCCTCCTGAGAAGCGAGCCGTCAACCTGACCGTAGAGGCCAAGCAGGCACGGGTGGAGAAGGCCAAAGGGGATTGACAAGTTAGTGGGGTGGCCGGGCGGCGCGGTCTTGTGGTGCCGTCGCGGCGGCTCCCGCCGGCGTGCTCAGGCCGCCGAGTGGAGCCGCGCTGCCTCTCGCCACTGTTGGAAGCGCTCGGTGCGGATCCGGCGGTACTGCTGAGCGGGGAGGAGGTGACGGCGAGGGCGGAAGTGGTTGCAGACGGCGCTGAAGGGCTCCAGGAACCGCTGCGCGTGGGCCGGCGACTTGAACCGCTGCAGCGCCCGCTCTCGTTTTCGCACCGGCCGGTGGGAGTTTTCCGCGCGGTTGTTTAAACCCTTGTGCCGCCGGTGCTCGACGCCCGGCAGGACCCGGCGAATGGCCGGCGGGTAGCTGGCCAGTTTGTCGGTGACCACGACCCGCGGCGCCGAGCCTTCGCCGTCGAGCACGCGGCGGAGGAAGGTCTCGGCCGCCTCCTGGTTGCGCCGTTCCTGGACCAGGATGTCTAGTACCAGCCCGTCGCGATCCACCGCCCGCCACAGCCAGTGCTTTTTGCCCTTGATCTTCAGCTGCACCTCGTCGAGATGCCATTTGTCGGCTGCTCGGGATCGCCGGCGTCGGAGCGTACCGGCGAAGATCGGCCCGAACCGCTGGCACCACAGTCGGATGGCTTCATAGCTGACCTGCACCCCGCGTTCTGCCAGCAGCTCCTCGATGTCACGGTGACTCAGGGCGAACCGGAAGTACCGCCACACGGCGTGGCTGATGATCTCGGTAGGAAAGCGATAACCTCGGTACAGCGGGTCCCGGGACGGCAGGGCGGGCGCAGCCGTGGTGGTGTCCACCGCCACATCCTACAGCGTCATGCCGCTCAACTTGTCAATCCCGGCCAAAGCGACCCGGATGCGCCGGCGCACTGAGCCGTCCCCCGCCGTGGATGCCGGCGCGTCGGACGTGGCGCCAGCGGACGAGACCACCGGAATGGACGCGGTCGGTCAGCCCGACACGACCCAGATTGAGGCTATGGATGAGCTCACGGCGACGGCAGCCGATGACGTCGGAAATGAAGTGCTGCCCGAGGATGTTCCCACCGCCGAGGTGGGCCCGGGACAAGAGGTGGAAGAGATCGGGGGCGAAGACGTACCGGCCCCACGTCCAACCAGGCGACGCGGTAGCAAGACCACGGCGTAGCGTGCTCCTTTGATGGCCACAGCCCGCTTCTACAAGAGCAAGCTCCGGTAACAGGCGGCGGCTTCTGCCTATCATGTGGGGCAAACGCTCGCCTGCGCATCGGTCCTCACGGGCCGCCCAACTCCAGTCGTTATCTGGTACGACTGCCCTTCCTAGGTACGTACGTACGTACGTTCCATCGTGCTGATCTCGTCGTCGACGAGGGTGATGCATCGCGAGGGAGGTTGGCGAGGGCTGCTACGCGCCTACCGCTTCGCCTGCAGCAGGTCGTCGATCGCTGGTTTGATCTCCGCCATGGCGACGCCGGCCGGCTTCTCGCCGTTGTAGACAGCACCGAGCGCGGCGCGCCAGAGGGTATCGATGTCGGCGGCCTTCGGTGGCAGCTTGGTCACGCGCAGGGTGCGGAGCGACTCCTCGTACACG
>JBBRGF010000314.1:0-3310 GCA_038240975.1 Gemmatimonadales bacterium | reverse complement strand
ACACTGTCAAGCACCCGCGGACGCCGGCGGCCAGACGACATCCCTGTCTCGAGGTACCGTCGGCTACCATTCGAGGTTTCAGGGTCCGCGGATCTCATCGCCGTACAAGACGCTCGCGGGAACGCCGCGGTTGAACGACCGGGAAGCCTCGATCTCGCCCTGCAGAGGAACGCTCGTCCATGAAAAGCCAATCGATCGCACCAGACAGCCGTCTCATCCAGGCTGTTGATCGCGCCATCCAGCTCTTCAAGGCCGTTGGGAGCAGCCCCCGGCCGCTGGCCGCGCACGAGCTCGCAGCGGAGTGTCATCTGAACCGAAGCACCGCCTGGCGGCTACTCGCGACCCTCGAACACCACGGTCTTGTCGAACGGGATCCTGCTACCCAGAAGTATGAGGTCGGCTACACGACGGTTCGTCTCGCGGCAGCGGCGCGTACTCACGAGGCGCTGATCAGGCGGGCACGTCCTGTTCTCGAGCGGCTTGGGGAGGAATCAGGCGAGACAGTGAGCCTCAGCATCAGCCATGGTCGAGAGGCCACCGTACCCATCTACCATGCCCGTCCGCCCGACGCTTTGGTCAGCGTGAACTGGATTGGGCGGGCCCTTCCCCTTCACTGCACTTCCGGCGGCAAAATACTCCTCGCGCACCTGCCTGAAGCCGAGCTGCAAGAGTATCTCGGCCTGCCACTTCAACGGTACACATCGCACACCATCACCGACCCCGATACGCTGGTCCGTGAGCTGGAACGGATTCGGGAGACGGACATCGCTGTCGCGCTCGAGGAGTACGAGATCGGGCTGCATGGAGTGTCGGCCCCGATACTCAACGGGCGCGGACAACCTGTGGCCTTCGTCAGCATTGCCGGTCCGTCGTACCGATTGACGATCCAACGCATCGCTGAATTGTCGGAGGTGCTGCTGATCGCCGTACGGAAGATCGGGGCAGCCCTGGAGGAATGAGCGCTCTTCGGGTGGCCGCGTTCAGGAAATTCACCACGGCCGACGCCTGGCGAGCATCGGCATGACATCGGCGGCCAGTCGCTCCTGCGATTCCAAAAGGGGTCGCGGGAACGATTCTGCTGACCCGCTGATCACGTAGGCGTGTCGCAGGCCAAGCTCCGCCAGCTCCGCCAGCCGGTCGTGACAGCGCGAAGCGTCACCCGCGATGGCGAACCAGTCCACAAACTCGTCGTCCAGGAGGCGCGTCTGAGGGGCTGCGTCCCGACCGTGCGCGGACATGTCGTACTCTTGAGCGAGGCGCTCAGCCGTCGGCCGCAACTGCTCCGGCAGATGCTCGACCCTCGCTCCAGGCATGGACGAGAAATGGGCGATCAACCCAACCCCCGTCCGAGCGAGCTCTCGCGCCCGCCGCTCGTCGGGGTGCACGATCACATTGAGGTACGCGCCGAACTGGATATCGTTCAGGTCCCGGCCGGCATCGAGCGCGGCGGCCCGCGCGATATCGAGTGCCCAGGTGAGCCGTTCGGGCGCGGCGCCGACTGCGAACGTAACCCGATCAGCCACCCGAGCGGCCAGCTTGATCGTGCTAGGCCCGGTGCAGGCGATATCGAGCGGGATCTTGGGGAGCCCGGCGATCCAGTCAATTCGGCGGAGTCCGCGACCCGGCTCCTCGCCTGCCAGGTAGGATCGCAGGGCATTCGCATAGCTCTCGAGCTGGGTCGTCGCGGCCGGACGCTGCCCGATGAAGGCCGCGGCCGAGTCGCCCCTGCCGAGGCCGAGGATGGCCCTTCCCCCGGACTCGAGCTGCACCGTCGCGATGGACGAGGCGGTTGCAGCGGCCGACCTGGTGATCGGGTTCGTGACGCCGGGGCCCAGGCGGATCCTGCTGGTGGTGTGTGCCGCCAGGCACGCAGCCGCGTATGGATCACCTGCCAGACTCTGGGTATCGCCAAAGAGGCAGACGTCAAACCCGAGCTCTTCGGCACGCCGGGCCATGTCGGCGGCGAAACCCGGAATCGGTAGCGGAACGTAGAGGTATCCGAATTCCAGGCCGGCCGAGCTGCCCGGAACGGCTTCAGGAGCAGCCATCGCGGTCGTCCCCGCCTGCCGGGTCGATGATGACGTTGAGGAACGAATCGATCTCGGCCTGTTGCCCAGGATGAATCACGATGGTGGTGTCGACCGCCTGGACGATCGCAGGTCCCAAGAACCTGTTCCCCGCACGCAAGTGATCGGCTCGGTAGATCGGGGTGGGCACCGACCCGCCAGCCTGACGGAAATAGACCGGACGCTCCGCGGTCAGAGCCGCTGACGCATCCGGCACGCCAGGCGCCTGGCGAGACAGCTCCGGCGGGTGGAGCCGACCGAGCCCATGGACGCGGAACGTGATGGCCTGAAGCTCGGCGCGCTCGTAGGTCGTGCCGCGGCCGAACTTCTGCTCGTACGCCAGTCTAAAGTTCTCGAGTAGGCGGGGGAGTGACTCGTCGTCAACCGTTCCTTCTGGAACCAGGGTCTCGACGCTATGGGCCTGACCACGGTAGCGGATGGTGACGTACCGCCGAAACTCCGACCGATCCTTTTCGATGCCACTGGAAGTCAGGCGAACACGAGCTCGACGCTCAAGCTCCTCGAGGATTGACGTGATAGCAGCCGTGTCGAAGGGAGCAGTCATTGGCGACGAGAGCTCCTCGACAACCCGCGCGTCCGACCCGGCGATGCCGAAGGCCGAGAATTCCGAGGCGAGCGCTGGCACAACGATGCGATGGCAGCCAGCCGCCGGGCCGTAGGCCGCCGCGTGCATCGGCCCGGCGCCGCCGAAAGCCAGAAGGACGAAGTCGCGAGGGTCAAATCCTCGCTCCACCGTTGCTTTCCGCACAAGGTCGGCCATATGCGCGTCAGCTACATCAACGATTCCCATCGCCGTCTCTTCCACGCTCAGGTCGAGCTGGACTGCGAGCTGCTGAACGGCGTCGTACGCACACTGAGGATTGAGGCGCCGTCGGCCGCCGAGGAAGTATTCGGGATTGATGCGACCTAGGATCAGATTCGCATCTGTCACGGTGGCCGCCATTCCGCCGAGACCGTAGCAGGCCGGCCCGGGCTCCGCGCCAGCGCTCCGCGGGCCGACGCGGAGTACCCCGGTGTCAGGCTCGATCCAGGCGATGCTCCCTCCACCGGCACCCACGGTCGCGACGTCGATGATTGGCAGCGTGAGCTCGTATTGGTCGAACGTGGCAAGCTCGGAGAACTGCGCTTCTCCATCGACGACCAGGCCAACATCGAAGCTCGTGCCGCCTACATCGGTCGTAATGATGTTGCGATAGCCCAGGATACGCCCAAGAACCTGGGCC
>JBBRGF010000313.1:0-3317 GCA_038240975.1 Gemmatimonadales bacterium | reverse complement strand
CATCCAGGTACTGCCGCGCGAAGAGGTAGATCAACACCGCAGTGGCGATGTCCGCGAGAGCGAGGCCGATGCGCACATTGCCGAGCAGATAGAAGGGAATTTCCGCCAGCAGGCTGCCGGGGAAATAGGTGTAGGTCGGGTAGTTCGCCGCGCTCGCCTGATGCTCATAGACCCACGTCGGCACATGCGTGTACGGGTTCATGCCATGCAGCAGGAAATGGACGCCCTGGCTCGTCGCCCAGTAGACATCGCTCTTCGTGTCGCGCGTCGCCCAGTCCCACCGCATCAAGGCGCCGGCGGGCCAGACGAGCAGCCAGACCAGCCGAGTCAGCGCGGGCCACGGGACGAGCGTCAGGAGAATCAGGACGAGGTTGACGAGCAGATACAGGTTGATGTGCGGGATCGCCTTGGTCACGGCGTCGTAATAGACGAGCATCTGGCCGATCAGCAGCACGAGCACGACGAAGCGGAACAACTCGCTGCGCTCCATCCGTTGCTGTGGTCCGGTCGATGTAGTCGCTGATTCGTCCTTGTGTCTGAACACACACGCCCTCAGATCGTCTCGGTGATCATCCATCGCCCCCGCCGCAACGCGCGCCAGCGTATCAGTCTCCTCCGATCCTCACAACGCCGCACTGGGGGCATCACTCGATCCGCTCCCACGTCATGCGGGAGTCCGGGGTGGTGAGGATGAGGTGGTTGTCGGTGAACTCGTAGAAGCGCCGGAGTTCGGTGCCGACGCGGTTCGGGTAGAGGCTGGTCTCCAGTAAATGCACGACGTACCCTTCAGCCTCGTGGACTTCGTAGCGGCCGCTGTAGGCGTTGTAGCCGCCGTAGGCCGCCTGCACTTCGTCCGGCGTCGAGCGCCAGCGATCCCCGGAGGTGAATGGTGGCCGATCCGGGCGCATCATCTGCACGGCTATGTGCCCGCCTGCCGTGTAGACGATCATCCCCTGAGGCCTCTCGCCGAGCGGATGCGTCGCCGCGCCACCGCGCTCCCACACTTCCCACGACACGAGACGATAGACGCCGATGAACCGCTCCGTCGCTCCCACCATACGCCCCTCCTATCCATACGAATCCGATGACGCTGCACGCTGCACGCTCGGATTTCCGCATAGCCTATCACCGGCGATTCAGCCTCCGCGCCTGGCATGAATATTGACATAGCAGGGCAGTGGCAGAACAGTACGAGTTGACATAACGAACGAGCGCAAGAGCACCAGCATTCGAGGAGCGCGACCATGCAGACGATGATTTCCGGCCAACCTTTGGTCCCTACCGGCAGCGTACATGCGGCCGACGCGGGAGATGTTCTCATCTCCTATCAGGTGGACGCCCCGACCGGCACGTACCGCTTCGTCCCGTTGCCCAACGACGCGCGCTATCTGCTCTGGAACGATGACAACGACTGGGAAGAGGTCTTCGACTCGCTGGATCAGGCAATCGCCGCCGTCGATCAGATCGAACGCTCCCACCACGCGAAAGCGCCCGTCGTCCACTGATCGCCGGGCTTCGCAGGCCGCTTCGACCATCGGACGCGGTCTCATCCTCTCCTACCCTCTTGACTCTCCTCTAAGGGCAGGGTTTACCGTTGCTCCGAAGGGTGCGAGCGGCACAACGGGTGAGAAGAGGATGTGCGTGTTCAAGATCGGCGACTTCTCCCGGCTGACACAAGTGACCGTCAAGGCGCTGCGCCACTACGACCGGCTCGGCCTGCTCACGCCCGATCACATCGACCCCGCGAGCGGTTATCGCTACTACACCGGAACCCAGGTCCCACGGCTCAACCGCATCCTCGTGCTGAAGGATCTCGGCTTCTCACTGGAGCAGGTCGGCCACCTCCTCGACGCCGATCTGTCGCCCGCCCAGTTGCGCGGCATGCTCCTCCTCAAGCAGCAGGAAGTCCGCGGCCTGATCGCGACGGAGCAGGTACGGCTGGAACGGATCGAGGCGCATCTGCGGCAGATCGAGCGCGAGCCGCCGGGCGCGCGGTATGCCGTGACGCTAAAGCGGGTCACGGCGCAGCGCGTGGCGTCGCTCCGGGCCATACTGCCCGCCTATCCCGCAGTCGGCGCGCTCTTCGGCGAGCTGCACGCCTATCAGCATCAGCATGGCTTGCGCGCGACCGCATGGACGGCACTCTGGCTCGATGGCGGTTACTATGAGTCAGGTATCCATGCCGAAGCGACCTTCACCACCGCCGATCCGCTGCCGCCGCACGCGCGCATCCAGGAGGGCGCGTTGCCTGCGGTCGAGACGATGGCGTGTGTCCAGCATCACGGCCCGATGACGACGGTCGGCGAGGCGCACCTGGCGCTGCTCGGCTGGATCGAGGCGAACGACTATCGCCTCGCGGGGCCGACCCGCACGCTCGCCCTCCACTTTGCCGGGCCGGACAGCGCGGATGGCATCACCGAGATTCAATACCCGGTCGCGCGCAACGGCGGCAAGGGCTGAGGCGAAAGGAGGAATATGGCAGACGTGACGCAGCGACAGGGTCGAAGCACCGGAGGAACGAACGTGGATCAGGAGAACAAGCGCGCGGCACCCCTCCGCAGTGTACACGACGATGGCGCCGCGTACGCCACTCGAAGCCGCCCGCGGGCTGCGTGGCAGCTCTCGTCGCCATGGCGCAAGCTACTCCTGAGCGTGCATATCATCGTTTCGGTGGGGTTGCTCGGCACTGACGCGGCGGTGCTCATACTCTGCATCGCCGGAGCGCGCGGTTCGGACCCACGCACGGTCTATCCAGCGGCGCATCTGATCGGGGTCACCCTGCTCGTGCCGCTGGCCTTGCTTGCAGTCGCCACCGGCCTGGCCCTAGGACTGCTCACACCGTGGGGGGTCGTGCGGTACTGGTGGGTCACCATCAAGCTCGCACTCAATGTCGCTGGGATCGTGCTGGCGCTGCTCGTGCTCGTTCCGACGCTGGGCGCGGCCGCTGACGCGGCCACCGCGGTGGCAGGCGCACCAGTGCCATCCGCCGACCGACTCGGATTGGTCAGGGACGCGGCGGCAGCCTCCCTTGTCCTGGTCATGACCGTACTGCTCGCCGTCTATAAGCCCTTCGGTCGCCTGCGCGGCCGCCGACATCCCGAAGAAGGAGAGAAATAATGGCACACCGTCCGTTCCGCTTTGGCGTCGTGGCCGCGTATGCACGCTCAGGAGAGGAGTGGGCCGAGAAGGCCCGCCGCATCGAGGCGCTCGGCTACGCGACTCTCGTTATCCCCGATAACATCCAGCACATCCTCGCACCGCTGCCCGCGCTCACTGCAGCAGCAGCAGCCACCCGCACGCTCCGCGTCGGCACCTAC
>JBBRGF010000312.1:0-3358 GCA_038240975.1 Gemmatimonadales bacterium | reverse complement strand
GGCCCAGGCTCTTGAGCGCCTGATACATCTGCTCCGAGTTGACGAGCGGGACATTGAAGTCCAGCTGGCCACAGATGAACATCGTCGGCGTGACGATCCGGTCGGCGTGAAAGAACGGGTATGAGTTCCGAAGCCAGGTATCGCGCTTCTCCCATGGCTTGCCCAGCTCGATCTCGTATTCCAGTGCGTACTGGTCGGTGCCGTAGCCGCCGATCGCATTGCCCTGCCCCGCATCGCTCACCGCCGCCTTGAAGCGGCGGTCTCGCGCGATCACCTGATCGGTGAGAATGCCGCCGTAGCTGTGCCCGCCGATGCCGAGCCGGTCGGGGTCGGCGACTCCCGCCGCCACCAGGTAATCCACGCCCGCCAGAACATCCTTGCTGTCCTTTTCGCCCCACGCCGCCCAGATGGCCCGGGAAAAGTCCTGCCCGCGTCCCGAGCTGCCGCGAGGGTTGACCCCGATCACGACGTAGCCCTGCGCGGCGTACAGCTGCCAGTCGACATTCGAGAAATCGTTGAAGAGTTGCCAGACCGGCCCGCCGTGAAGGCGCAGGATCGTCGGATAGCGGCGGCCGGGCTGGTAGTCGGGCGGCTTGACCACGAACCCGTTGATCGGCGTGCCGTCGGAGCTCCTGAACGAGACCTCCTCCACCTTGGACAGCTTGACGCGCGCCAGCCAGGCGTCGTTCTGATGGGTGAGTCGCCGCAGGTTGCCGCCGTCGACGGCATAGATCTCGGAGGGCTCGGATGGCGTGCTCGACAGAACCGCGATCTTCCCGCCGGTGCCCGCGGACATGTCGGCGAGAGTGCGACGGCCCTCCACCATGCGCTCGACCGGTCCGCCGCCTGCGGGCACGCGCGCCAGGTGGTAGACGCGGTCGTCCTCGAGGAGGAAGAGCACCGACCCGCCATCGGCCGACCAGGCGGGCGAGAGCACCTGCCGGTCGAGCCCGGGTGTCAGTACCCTGGGCGTGCCTCCCGCCGCCGGGATGACCGCCACGTTCTGAACCGCGTAGTAGATCAGCCCCGGGGGGCCACCCTGGACGTAGGCGATGGTGCGGCCGTCCGGGCTCCAGGCCGGACCGCGGCCGCCCCATCCCGGATCGCTGTCACCGCCGGCGAACGTCGTGAGCTGCCGAGGCTCCGCGCCGGGCTTCGCGTCCACCACGAAGATGTCGTAGTTATCGGTCCGGTCGGGCTCCGGCCCTCGCCGGCTCACGAACGCGATCGACCGCCCATCGGGCGACCACGAGGGGGACATCTCGTCGTAATCGCCGGAAGTCACGAGGTCGGCCGCGTGCGAGGCCATGTCGAAGAGATAGAGGTGCTGCCGGCGATCGGTGACGTAGCCGGTTTCGTCTTCCTTGAACCGGAAGCGGTCGACGACGATGGGCCTGGCCGTCTTCGTCGTCGTGTCACCATCGACCTGGGCGTCGGGGTCGGGATCGTCGGCGATGAGGGCGAGACGCTTGCCGTCGGGGGCCCAGGCATAGTCCGAGACGCCCCCCGGCAGATCGGTAACGCGCTCGGCCTCGCCGCCGGCGCGGCTGAGCAGCCACAACTGGTCGGACTCGTGGGGATCGTCGCGGTCGGACAGAAAGGCGAGGTACCGTCCGTCGGCGCTCCACCGCGGTGTGTGCTCCGAGGCGGGGCTCCGGGTGAGCCGAACGGAGCGGGCGCCGTCCCAGCTCACCATCCAGATATCGGAATCGTCCTGGTCGCGGGCCGTATCCACCGCCGACACGCTGTAGGCAACCCAGTTGCCGTCCGGCGAGATCTGAGGGTCGCTGACATCGCGCAGCGCGTCGATGTCGTCGAGGGTCACAGTGTGTCGCGCATCCTGGGCGTGCAGCCCCGCGGCCCAGCATACCACCAGGAGCAGGCTTGCTCTCATCGCACCTCCGGATTCGCCGGCCATTCACCACGGAAGCAAGTGAACCACCGAGGTTTCGTGCTGCTTTCGTGTCTTCCGTGCTCCGTGGTGAACTAGGGTTGCTTGTAGAGGACTCCGCCCTTCATCACGAATCCAATCTTCTCGAAACGCCTGAGATCGGCCAGCGCGTCGCCCTCGACGGCCACGACGTCGGCGTACTTGCCCGGCGCGAGCGAGCCGACCCGATCCTCCCATTGCATGAGACGGGCGGCGGAAATCGTGGCGCTCTGGATGGCCAGCATCGGCGTCATCCCATACTTCACCATGTAGGGCAGCTGCCTCGCGTTCAAGCCGTGCGGATAGATCCCACTGTCGGTTCCGTAGGCGATCTTCACGCCCGCGGCCACGGCCTTCCGGAACCCGACGCGCTGCGCTTCGGTGGTCTCCGCGTTCTTCCGCATGATATCGGCCGGCCATTTCTGCTCGCGGCCGACGCTGTCGGTGTAGTCGCCGTTATAGATGTCGGCCACGAGCCAGGTTCCGCGCTGCTTCATGAGCGCGATACCCTCGTCGTCGATGAGCGAGCCGTGCTCGATCGACCGCACGCCTGCCCGGACCGCCCGTTTGATTCCCTCCGCGCCGTGGGCGTGCGCCGCGACGAAGGTGCCGTACTCCGCCGCCTGCTCCACCGCGGCCCTGATCTGCTCCTCGGTGTACTCGGAGACGCCGGGCTTGGTCCCCTTGGTGAACACGGCACCGGTGGCGAGAATTTTGATGAAGTCGGCGCCGCCGTTGAGGATCGCGCGCACCCTGGTCCGCACCTCGTCGGCCGAATTGGCCACGCCGAAGCGGTAGCTGAACGGTATCGTCACGTCGGGAGCGGCCCCTACCAGCTCGCCGGCGCCGGTCGACACCGTGACGTACGCGCCGGCCACTCGCATCCGGGGGCCGGCGACCGTGCCGTCATCGATCGCGTCCCGCAGCGCCGCGTCGACAAAGGCGCGGTAGGTACCGACGTCGCGAACGGTGGTAAAGCCCGCCATCAGCGTCGCCCGAGCGTTCTTGACCCCGCTGAACGTCTCTTGCGCCTCCGAGCGCTCGAGCGGCTGGAGCACGTCGGACGACGAGGCATCTCCGATCAGGTGGGTGTGGCAGTCGATCAGGCCGGGTAGAACGGTGTACTTCGACAGGTCGATCACACGGGCCCCGGCGGGGATCCGGGCCGTTCCGGGCTCGACCGACTCGATTCGCTCGCCGCGGATGACAATCACCTGATCGCGGCGCACCTCCCCCTTGTCGACGTCCACCAGGCGTCCGGCCCTGATGGCGACGACGTCGTTCTGGGCCTGAGCGAGCACCGGCGCGGCGAGCAGGGCGGCGGTGAAAGCGAGCCGCGCGATCGGCTTGAGCATGCCGGGGTCCGATGAATTGTAGAGGGAAAGCAGATAGCACCAGGAGCCGACGTCTCCGGTCGGAAATATAGCC
>JBBRGF010000311.1:0-3359 GCA_038240975.1 Gemmatimonadales bacterium | reverse complement strand
ATTGCCGCGGGCCTGCTCGGACGCCTCGGCGTGGACGGTACCGCGGAGGCCTTCGTAGATGGCTTCAGGTCGATGGCCTACGCCGGGCTGCTGGTCGGCTTCGCGCGCGCCATCTACGTGGTGCTGAACGACGGCCGGATCGTCGACACGCTCGTGAACGGGCTCTTCGCTCCCATCCACGGCCTGCCGCCCACACTGTCGGCGATCGGGATGATGCTCGCGCACACCGCCATCCACGTGCCGGTGCCGAGCGTGAGCGGGCATGCGGTACTGACGCTGCCTCTTCTCGTCCCGCTGTCCGACCTGATCGGGCTGCAGCGCCAGGTCACCGTGCTCGCCTACCAGTACGGCGCTGGACTCTGCGAGGTGCTTACCCCCACGAACGGCGCGCTTATGGCTATGCTGGCCGCCGCGGGAGTTCGCTACGAAGAATGGCTACGTTTCGCCCTGCCACTTTGGATTCTCCTTGCCGGTCTCGGAGCCGTGGCGATCGGGGTCGGAGTGGCGGTCGGCTTGCGTTAATCTGGCACTACTGTTGCGATAGGCTCCCGTGCCCCACTTCACGAGGCAGACAGAATCATGAGTGAGCTCACCATTCGAGAGATGGGACAGGACGAGGACTTCACGGCCTGGTTCTCCGAGCTCCTCGAGCAGGAGGAGGACCCTTCCGGCTGGTCGGGCGCCCTGGACGAGCACTACCTCATACTGAGCAACGAGATCGGTGATTGGATAGGGGGGCTTCGGTACTGGCTCCGAGGGGGCGTGGCCCACCTGGTTGATGTGGTGATCCTGCCGCAGGAGCGGCACCAGGGCCACGCCCACCGGCTCCTGGCCGCCTTCGAGGGGCGGGCCTCTGAGGCGGGCGCGCACGTGGCAGAGTTCTGGACCGACGACGCCCGCTCGGAGGGACTACTGGCCGCTTTGGGGTGGCATCGTATCTACCAGCGAGGTGATTACATAGGTCACCGTAAGTGGTCGCTCATCGAGAAGCGCCTCAGCCCCGATCCCAGATAGGAGTTGCTTCGGCGCCTCCCCGGGCGCCAGTTGGCATTGGCGGGACCAGCCACGCTATCTTAGGAGGCTGGTCCCGACTGTTTATCCACCCGTTTCCGGAAGACGTTCATGGGTATCGCCACCGATCCAGAGCGCGAGATCGCGTCCAAGATCGAAGTGCTCAACGACCTCGAGAGTGAGGTCCAGGTGCTCATGGAAGCGCACGAGCGAAAGCGCGATCTCTGGTTCCCTTCGGAATTGCTCGGTCCCGAGCCGGACACCGACCCCGACGATTTCGTTCAGCGGCTGCGATCGCAGGCCGAGGGCATTCCCGACTACATTCGCGCGGCGCTCGCGCTCAATATGCTCACCGAAGAGGGGCTTCCCCACTTCCATCGCCTCCTGGCTGTCTACCTGGGGGACGAAAGCCACTGGCGAAGGTGGAATAATCTGTGGACAGCCGAGGAAGACCGTCACGGCCAGGTGCTCCACGACTACGCCAGGGATACCCGGCTCTTCGACCAGCGGAAGATCGAGGAAATGCAGTTCGAGTATCTGCGCAACGGCTTCCACCCGGAGTGGGACCGGGACCCCTACCGGGTCTTCGCCTACACCACGGTGCAGGAGCGGGCCACCCAATTTTCGCACGCCGAAACCGGCCGGATCGTCGCCGAGTATGAGCCACGCCTGGCGGAGGTGCTGTCCCAGGTCGCCAAGGACGAGGCCCGCCACTACGCCTTCTATCGGAGCGTTTTCGAGCTGATCCTCGAACGCGACCCCAACCAAGCCCTCCACTCCGCGTCGTTCATTCTCCCGGCCATCGACATGCCGGGCGTGACCATGCCAGGCTTCAAGGAGCTCGCCGACGTCATCCGTCGGTCGGGCATCTACGGCCCACGAGACTACCTGCGCATCGTGCAGGAACAGATCCGATACTGGAGAATCGAAAGCCTGGAGGGGCTCAACGAGCTGGGACGCAAGGCGCAGGAAAAGATCCTCGGCATTCCGGCGCGTCTCCGCCGCATCGCCGAACACATGGAAACCAGGAGTCGAGCCAAGACGTTCAGCTTCGAGGTGGTGTTCAACCGCGAATTCGCGATGGAATGAGTCGCACCGCGGCCCCGCTGCTCTTCCTGCTTCTGTTGGCCGGCTGCGGCGGCGAGGGTGCCAGCCGCCCGGCAGTGCGGCAAGCGAAGTCCGATGTTCCCGCCGACCAGCGCGAGGCCGAAATGCTCGGCGAAGAAATCTTCGAGCTGGTCGACCGTGCGGTGGACTACCGCGGCTCGCACCGCGGGCGTCCGGCCTCGACGTTCCGGCAGATGGGAATCGACAGCCTTTCGTCGGCCACCGTGCGACGCCTGGTGAATGTCGGCCTGGAGCCGCTGGTAACCGTCCAGTTCCGAAAGACCGTCACTCGCCAAATCACATCCTGCCGGGGCGATGGACAGATTCTCGAGGAAGCCGCGATCAGCGGCGGCCGGTACACCATCATGTGCACTACCCGCACAGGCGCCCAGCGACCTGTTCGCGTCGGCGGGCTCGATGCCGACCCCTAACGCTCCCCTGACATGATCGGCTACACCATCGACGTCGCGGCCAGGGTTCTGGTCGTGGCCGCGCTGGCGTATGCCGTGGTAGTCGCGGCCACGGCATGGGCCGTCCGCACCCGGCGGATCAATCCGTTCGGCGCCTGGCCCAAGCTCGTCCGCCGGGCGAGCGACCCGATACTGCGCGCGCTG
This sequence comes from Gemmatimonadales bacterium, assembly GCA_038240975.1. GTDB lineage: Bacteria > Gemmatimonadota > Gemmatimonadetes > Gemmatimonadales > GWC2-71-9 > CAVVWJ01. The sequence goes on along the minus strand of JBBRGF010000311.1, from coordinate 627 downwards.
GAGCGGCGGGTCGTACGCATGGGAGGAAACCCACAGGACGCCTCGCTCTGGCTGATCGGAATCGTCGTCCTGGGCGGCCTGCTCCTCATCACTCTGATACACTGGCTCATCGGGCTCGCAGCCACCTTTGCCGTGATCGGACGCTCGGGACCTCGAGGGTATCTCGTCCTCGCGGTCAGCGGGGTGTTCAATCTCCTGATGATGGCGCTCTTCGTGCGCGTCATCGCGTCGTGGCTCGGGATCTCGCCCTACTCGGCTTGGATGCGCCCGGTGATGATCCTGACAAATTGGCTCATCGAGCCGATCCGCCGGATCCTTCCGGCGATGGGAATGATTGACTTTTCGCCGATGATTGCGTGGCTGCTCCTGTGGCTGGCGCGCGGGGTCGTGATGGGAATGCTGTGAGGGCGGCACCACGCCGGATCGTTCGTTCCGGACGCTCCTTTTCAGTGTCCCGACCACAGCGGGCTTCGCTCTGGGGGCAGGTCGCCGCCGGCGCTGCAGTCGGCTGCGTCCGGGGGGAGGAAGTGGGCACGCGAGCGCCCGACTGACGCGCCTTGGTGACCTGCCCCCACGCGCGAAGCCCGCTGTCGTCGGCGCCAAGCGAGCACGCCGGCGTCGCGTAGG
>JBBRGF010000310.1:0-3372 GCA_038240975.1 Gemmatimonadales bacterium | reverse complement strand
CTATGGCCACAACCACCTCGGAAACCGACAGCACCATCGAAGCCTTGCTGCAGCAGCGAGCCCAGTACGAGCAATGGCTCTCGCGACTCGAGTCCGCGTCCGACAAGGCGCCGCCAAATGTCCGGCAGCGCGTTCGAGCTGACTACGAAGGACGGCTCAAGGGGGTCATCGATGAGCTTCGAGGCCACTCCGCCACCATCAGCGAAGAGCTGGAGCGACATCGCGGCGTGCAGGCCGAGCTCGATCGAGAGCGCCGAGTGGCAGAAGAGGCCCTCGCGGAGGCCGAGGTGCGGCACATGGTCGGGGAATACTCCGAAGACGAATGGCATCGGATTAACGACGAGAGCCAGTCGAATCTGGGGCGCCTCCGACAGGAGCTCGGCAGCGTCGGTGGCGAGATTTCGCGCCTCGCAGAAGTTCAGTCCCTCATCTCCGCGGCGCCCCGGCGCTCGGAGCCGCCTCCGCCGCCTCCGCCGCCTCCGCCGCCGCCCGCCCCGGCACCCCGGGCCGAAGTGGCCGAGCCGGCGCCGAGTTTCTCCGAGCCGGAGCTGGAGATCGAGCACAGCACACCGGCGCCCTCCCCGGCGGCACCAACGCCCTCGCCAACCGCCCGCCCAACGCCGACCGCCAGGCGCGAGCCCGTGCAGGCGCCTCCGCCCGGCGACGAGCTGGCGTTTCTCAAGTCGGTGTCCGATGAGGAGCGCAAGCCGGCGCCTCGCCGGCCAAGCAATCCAGGGGGAGGGCCGCAGGGCCACGGCGCCTCCCGCGCCGCCGAGGGCAATACGCAGCACGGTGTGGCGGCAGGAAAGACCGCGGCTCCGACCGGCGCAAAGACGCTCAAGTGCTCGGAGTGCGGGACGCTCAATCGTCCCACCGAGTGGTATTGCGAGCGGTGCGGCGGAGAGCTGGCGGGTCTCTGATTTCGAAGTAGTGACCGCCCCACGCAAAAGGGCCCGCCGTGATCGGCGGGCCCTTTGCGTTCAGTACGTCGGACCTGGCTACTTCTTGACGCGCGCGACGACCTTGGCGAGCCGGCTCTTTTGCCTGGCCGCTGCGTTGGGATGAATCAGCCGCTTGCGGCCGGCACGGTCGAGCACCTTCACGGCCTCCGCGTATGCGGCCTCGGCTTCGCCCGCTGCCGCGGCACGGACCTTCTTGATGGCCGTGCGCAGCTTGCTTCGATGCGTACGGTTGAGGGCCGTATGCGTCTTGGCCTGACGCATGCGCTTCTTTGCGGATTTGATTCTCGGCACAACCACCTCGGCGTAAGCGGACAAACGCCGCCGGGCACCCACCCGACGAAACGGCCGTAAGAATACCGGAGAGCCGACGCAAGGTCAAGCGGGATGGCGCTTTGACTTGAGTAGTGGGGCTGCTTAACGTTCTCCCCTCCGACCATCAGGATTGACTGCCTGGAATCTCAGCTCAGCGACTTCATTCTCGCACTTCCGATGCTCGTCTTTGCCATGGTGGCACACGAGTATGCCCATGCAGCGGTGGCGCTGCAGCAAGGCGACGACACCGCCTACACCCTCGGACGGGTGACGCTGAATCCGCTGCCGCACATCGATCCGTGGATGAGCCTGATCCTCCCGGCGCTACTCTGGTTCGTCTCCAGTGGACAGTTCACGTTCGGCGGGGCCAAGCCCGTGCCGGTGAATTCCCGTAAGTTCAAGAACTTTCGTCGTGGCGACATCCTGGTCTCGGCGGCCGGCGTCACCACGAACTTTTTTCTTGCATTCGTCTGGGCACTGGTATTCGTGCTGCTCGGCCTTCTCGGGCGCTATCTTCCCGGCGCCGCAACCGTACTCGAGACGGCGCAGCGGATGATGGGATACGGCATCTGGCTCAACCTGCTGCTCTGCTTCTTCAACCTCATTCCGATTCCCCCGCTCGACGGCTCTCATCTGCTCTACCACGCGCTGCCGCCAAAGGCGGGCGAGTGGTACCGGAGCTTGCAGCGGTTCGGCTATCTTCCAATCTTCGCGCTCCTGATTCTCTTCCGTCCGGCCATGGGCATCCTCCTGTATCCTGCGATCGCGATCATGAACCTGCTCAACCATCTGATTGCACCGTATCAGGTCGTCCTGGCCGGGGTCGTCTAGTGGGAACAATCGTTCCCGACGCGCCCACCACCGCGCTCGGCGCGGGGCCGGGCTTCGTCGTCGAGCTCGATGCCTTTTCCGGTCCCCTCGATCTCCTGCTCCACCTCCTCCGCGAGGAGCAGCTGGAGATCGCCGACATCCCGATCTCCCGCATCGCCGACCAGTTCCTTCGCGCGGTCCACGAGCTGGGCCTCAACCAGGCGGCCGACTATCTCGACATGGCCAGTCGCCTGGTACGGCTCAAGGCCCAGATGCTTCTGCCTCGCCGCTCCGACGACGACGAGTGGGAAGACCCGCGGGCCGAGCTGGTGCGCCGGCTGCTCGAATACCAGCAGATTCGCGAAATCGCGGTCTGGATGGGGCACGCGGCGGAGCGCCGCGCCGAGCGGTTTGCCCGAGGCTATGTCCCGCCCGCGCCCGAGGTGGCGCCCATTCCGCTCACGCTCGATCTCCTGGATATGCTGCAGGCGGTCGAGCGGGTGATCTCGGCGATTCCCACCCCGGTGCTGCACCGCGTCGTCGCGCGGCCACTCGACGTCGAGGGCGCCATGCGAAGGATCGAGCTCCTCCTCGACGAGCGATCGGAGTTCGGCTGGCTCGAAGCGCTGGGACCTCGCCCCACCATCGTCGACGTCCTGTCCACCCTCCTGGCGCTGCTGGAGCTGGCCAAGCGGGGCGCCCTCCGACTCGTTCAATCGGCCGCCTACGCGCCGATGGTGATCGCCCGTGACCCCACTCGCGCAATTGCTTGAGGCCGCGCTCTTCAGCGCGGTCCGCCCCCTCACCGCCGAAGAGCTGGCCACGCTCGATCCCGATGCCGGCCTTGCCGACGCGCGCGCGGCGCTCGAGCAGATCAGGGAGCACTACGATTTCGAGCAGCACGGCGTGGAGCTGGTCGAGCTTGCGGGGGGCTATCAGATCGTCACCCGCCCGGTTCACGCCGCGGCCATCGAGCGGGCGCACTTCTCGGTGCGCGTGCCCAAGCTCACTGCGGCCGCTCTCGAGACACTCGCGGTGATCGCCTATCGCCAGCCGGTGGGCCGCGCGGAAATCGAGGAGATCCGCGGGGTCTCCGCCGGCGGCGTTCTCCGTTCGCTCCACGAGCGTGGGCTCATCGAGGTTGTCGGGCGCGGTGAGGCCCTCGGCCGTCCTCTCCTGTACGGCACGGCGCCGATGTTTCTCGAGCTGCTCGGACTCCGGGACCTGGCCGACCTCCCTCGCGCGGAGGAGCTGACCATCGCGCTCCAGCCCCACCGGGCCATGGCCG
>JBBRGF010000309.1:0-3398 GCA_038240975.1 Gemmatimonadales bacterium | reverse complement strand
CGGTATCAATGTCCCACGCGTGCTACCCCGCGCTGACTTCTGAGGCAGCGCTTTCCAGCGCGTCACCGCACTCGGGCGAGCTTATTGTTACTGACGCAGCAGGAAGCGTTGCACCTTGCCGCTCGGCGTCTTCGGCAGCGTCTCCACGAAGGTGATCTCGCGCGGGTACGCATGGGCGGACAGGTTCGCCTTCACCGTTTGGCTGAGCTCCGCCGCCAACGCATCCGATGGCGACTGCCCTGATCTGAGGACGACGAAGGCGACGACCACCTCGCCACGCAAGTCGTCCGGCTTGCCGACTGCTGCGGCCTCCGCGACCGCCGGGTGCTCCATCAGCGCGCTCTCCGCCTCGAACGGCCCGATCCGATAGCCCGCGCTGGAGATGATGTCGTCTGCGCGGCCAGTGAAGTAGAAGTAGTCGTCTTATCCCCACTCTGCGACGCGAATGAGGAACAGTTCCACAGCTACCGCAGCGGCGAGCGGCGCTTGCCGATGTCGGCAGCAATCGGACCGCTCTGGCAATCCGCCATCAATGCTTGACTAATCATTCCAAGATAGTGTATACTCCCCGCGAAAGGAGGTACGCAGACACTTCTAATGGCAGGAAAGAAGGCATTCGTACCGGATCAGGCGCTGCAGCAGGCGATGGACCTCTTCTGGGAGCGCGGCTACGAGGGGGCCTCGGTCGAGGACATCCTCACATCGACCGGCCTCGGGCGCGGGAGCCTCTACGCGACCTTCGGCGACAAGCACGCGCTCTACCTCGCCGCCCTCGATCGGTACGGCGGCGGCGCGCTCGAGCAGATGCGCGCGTTCCTCGATCAGCCGGGATCGCCGCGGGCGGTACTCGAGGAACTGTTCCGCTACTCCGTGGACGCGCTCGCGGGCGACCCGGCGCACCGCGGCTGCCTGCTCGTCAATGCGCACGTCGAGCTGGCGCCGCACGACCCCGACGTGTTCGCGCGGGTGCAGGCCGCCTATCGCGCCGCCGAGGAGATCTTCTTCGCGCTCCTCGTCCGGGCACAGGCGGCGGGCGAACTCGCGGAGGAGAGCGATCCCCGGCAGTTCGCCCGCTTCTTCCTCGGCACGCTGGTCAGCATCCGCGTGCTCGCCCGCGCCAAGGCAGAGCGCGTCGTGCTTGAGGATGTCGTGAACACGGCCCTCTTGGTGGTGCGATAGATCTTTTTTTTGTTTTCATGGCGGCAGGCAAAGCAACGAGAACCGGCTCTGATCATGCGCCAGGGCCTGAGCAGCGACAAACAAGCAGAACAGGTCACGATGACAGAAAGGCAAAGGCATCATGAAACTTTCAGGGAACACCATTTTGATCACCGGCGGAACCAGCGGGATCGGTCTGGAACTGGCCAGGCAACTGACCCAACGGCAGAACACCATTCTGGTGACGGGACGAGACCCCAATAAACTCCGAGAGATCCAGGAACACCTCCCAGGCGTGCAGACCTATCAGAGCGACGTCAGTAACCCGGCGGCCATCGCCTCACTCTATCAACGAGTGACGCACGATTATCCTGATCTCAATGTGCTGATCAATAATGCCGGTGTGATGCGGACGCTGGGCCTGGGCGGAGAGCATGACTTACAGGACATTGGCGAGGAGATTGAAGTTGATCTGCTGGGGCCAGTGCGCATGGTCGAGCAGTTCTTGCCGTTTCTCAAAACGAAGCCTCATGCCGCCATTATCAATACGTCGTCGTTGCTCGCTTTTGTGCCGCTGGCGAGTGCTCCGATTTACAGCGCTGCAAAGGCCGGCATTCATTCCTATACCCAATCCCTGCGCCTCCAACTGCACAACACGAATGTCACAGTGTTTGAGTTCGCCCCTCCTGCCACGATCACCCCACTCCTAGAGAACCTGGGTTCGGACACGCTGAACAGCAATAGCCGGGTCGTGATGAAATTAGACAAGATGGTAAGCGTGGCACTGAAAGGTCTCGAAAAGGATACCGACGAAATTCGGCCAGGGATGAGCAGCGTCATGAAGTGGATGAGCCGTGTGGCACCAACCTTCATCCTGAAGCAGGTGAACAAGTCCGTCGCCGAAGAGCTGGCAACGGCACAGCCCACGGGAGGAAAGCAGGAAGTGGTCCATAGCTCGAAAACAGAGAAATAGGAGAGAGTAAATGGGTCTTCCACCTTCTCTGGCGAGGTATGAGATTACCGGCAGCGGCGGTCAACTCGACGAGGCGCAGGCCGGTGAGGTGAGGGAAGAGAGCGGTGAGACGCATGGTGAACTCCAGCGCGACGAGATCACGCACCCAAAGATGGTGCTCCCACCGATCTTCGCGCCGAAGACCTGCACCGAGAGTGATACTGCTGGCGAAGTCGTCGGAGGAAGGTACGGACGTAGCAAACGAGCCACGATCCGACCAATCAGCGGTGGTATGTCCTGCCGTTTCTGACTTCGCCAGCAGTATCGAGAGTGCGCAAGAGCCCGACTCATGCGGCGAGGTGTGGTGTGCATCCCTTCACTGCCGGAATGTCTGAGCAGCAGACGAGTTGGGTTGTCCGGCCCGGTGGTCGTGCGGCGCCTCAGCGGCGCGTGATGGCGGCATTGACCGCCGCGATCTGGGCGACACCGTAGACGACGAAGCTCGCAGCGACGGCGATGAAGAGCGCGGGGAGGCCGCCGCCGATCCAGTGGAGCGCCACCCAGCCGCCACCGGCGGCGATGCCCAGCCGGGCGTAGCTGGCCAGCAGTGGCCAGCGCAGCCGACCTCCGCCCTGCGCCGCGAAGTAGAGTGCCTGACCAAGCCCGAAGAATGCGTAGAATGGGCCGACGGTCCGCAGGTAGCGCTCGCCCGTGGCGAGCACCTCCGGCTGACCGCTGAAGGTGCCGATCCAGATATCTGGGGCCAGCGCCGCCATGAGGCCGATGCCGCCGGTCACGCCGGCCGCCAGCAGGGCACCGGTGAAGGCGATGCGGCGGGCGCGGGCGAGTTGCCCGGCTCCGACGTTGATGCCGACCAGCGTCACCAGAGCCGAGCCGAAACCGAAGACGATCGGGATCTGCAGGTACTCCAGCCGGGCACCGACCCCGTAGCCGGCGAGGGCGAAGGTGCCGAAGGTGCCGACGAGTCCGGTGATGATCATCACGTTCAGGTTGACCGCGATGGTGTTGGCAAATCCGGGCAGGGCGACCCGCAGGATATCCGCGAAGAGGACGCGGCGGAGGGAGCCGCCGAGGCGGAGTGGGAGCGCCGCGCGACTGGAGCGGAGGAGGCCTGCCAGCACGACCGCCCGCAGGATGTACGACACGAGCAGCGAGCACGCCCCCCCAGCCACGCCGAGGGCGGGGACCGGCCCTAGGCCGAAGATCAGGGTCGGGGCGAGCGCCAAGTGGAGCAGCTCGCCGCCGACCACGACGGCGGCGGGGATGA
>JBBRGF010000308.1:0-3425 GCA_038240975.1 Gemmatimonadales bacterium | reverse complement strand
CGGTCGGTTGGAGTGTCGATGAGGTTCTTGAAGAGTTCGCCGAGGCGCTTTCGTTCGGGCGTGCCCGCGGCCCAGGTGGCGCGGTGGATGAACTCGTTCGCCTTCGGCAGGGCGTAATGGGCGCGGTTCTTCGCCTTCGTCCACTGGGCCACGTCGGCCGCCAGGGCGTGGACTTTCTCGTCCGTCGCCAACATCCGTCGCGCCGCCGCTTCTAGTTCCGCCCGGAGGCTCTCCATGCTTTGGCGCAATGTGTCCATGGTCGCCTCCAGGCCCAACACGGTCTTCCACCGGGCTTCGAGGTCGTGCCACCCGGCCGCGGCCACGTCCGGCTCATCGCTGACCTCGTGGGGCACCGCTTCTGGCTCGGGGCTGGCCAGGTGGGACACCGCCTGGGGCGGCGGCTTCAGGCGGACGTGAATCTGCAGATGCGTGATGTCGTCCGGCGGCTGCGGCAGGGGGTTCGTCAGTTCGGGATCCGATGTGTTTGGGGCGGAATGGGAGGTGCCTCCGTGGTGCCACGACTCAACCTCGTCCGGCGCTATGGCCACGGCCTTCAGGAGGTTCTCGGCCGTCAGCCGTTGACCGATGCCGGAGATTTGAAAACTGCTCCGGGGAACCCGGAATACAAGGCCCAACGGCTCGCCTTCGGGTTTGAACCAGACCTCGGCAATACTCTCCCCCCGGAACGTCAAGGCGGCCCATTGTTTCGAGGTGAGCTGTTCAGAAAAGTTCACGCCGTACCCCTCCAAGAACCCATTGCTACCGGTGAACCCCTGACGAATTGTAACAGATGGGTGAACGCTCCCTAACTGACTTCCAGCAAACTTACCTTGGCCGACTGTGGGTTGTGCGCGTCGCTCACCTCGACCGATGAAGTCGAGGGGCCAACATTTGTGGGGAACGCTCTGTGTTCGCGAATCGTCGTATGCGTCCTTGTGTGAAATCGAAGTTTGGCTACGATCGCGGGGCCGATCCGCCTCCCTGCCTTTTATGCTTCTTGCCCTGACGCTTCGCAGATTTCCGCCCCGGACGGTAGCCCTGATTTGGCAGACCGCGCTCGCCGGCAGGTTCGCCCTTCGCCGGGTTGGAAACCGTGTGGTAGTGGTCTCCCACCTCATTCGCCTGCTTGCGGCGCGCCTCAATGGCCTCCTTGGGAGGCTGCGCCGGGATCAGGCAGTCGCACCCGCTCCCGATCAGATCCTGCCGCCCCGCCTCGATCAGTGCCTCGCGTACCGTAAACCAATTGTCCGCCTTGAAGAACTGCATCAGCGCCCGCTGGAGCTTGCGGTTGCGCAGGCCCTTGGCGATCTGCACCGGCTTCTTCGTGAACGGGTCGATGCCGGTGTAGTACATGCACGTCGCGATGTCAGTCGCGCCAGCGCGCCACGGCGAGTTCATGCTCCAGTTCCTGGTATGACATTATGCTCTGGCGTCAGCCAGAGCCTGTTTCATTTCGGCGGTGCGGGCTACGGAATGTGGCGTCGCCCCGCGGCGATCCGCCGCGTGGGGATCGGCTCCGTACTGGACGAGAAGCCGGACGATCTCAATCTGCCGGCAGTTGACGGCCCGGCGCAACGGCGTCTCCTTCTTGGCGTCGCGCGCGTCAATGGTTGCGCCACGATCGAGCAATGCTTGCGCTACTGAAACGTAGCCCCGGCGCGCGGCTTGGTGCAACGCGGTCCCCCGCGTGGGACCGCTTGCGACATCGACGGTGGCACCTGCTGCGAGAAGCACGCAAGCCACATCTCCCGTCGAGGCGCGGTAGAGCGGTGTATGACTCTCTGCCTCCTTGGCATCGGGGTCGGCCCCCGAGCGAATGAGTACCGCCGCCAGCTCGTCCTCACCGACCATCGCGGCGTCGTGGAGCAAGGTTTGGCCGCGCAGACCGCGTAGCTGCACGCACGAGCGGTCGTGTTCGACTTCGAAGATGAACCTGTCGCGTGTCGCCGCCCGCAAGCTGGCGTGGACGGGCGAATCCGGTCCGATCAACCGATATACACGGGCGTACACATCCATCATCGCCTGAAGGTGGCGAAAGCGACCCAGGTCATCGCCTTCATCGGGGTCGCAATCGTGGTCGCGGTGCGCGAGCAGACACTCGATCACTTCGAGCGGTTTCACCTGTTGGGGCCGGCGGCCGAAGCGTCGGTCCACACGCCCCGTCGGATCGAGCCACTCGGCGAGCGCGTGGCTCATCAGTATCGCGTGGGGCACCAATCGTAGAGGAAGCATAGACCGCATGTGGACGAGATCGCCGCGCGAGACCGCGTCGAAAAGGTTCTCCGCCTCCGCCATCCGGTTCCACCGTTCCGCCAGCCGCGCGTCGAACCGGTCGGCTTCCGCCGGGCGGGGCACCTTCTCCGGCGTCTCGCCCGTGTTCACGAGCGCCCCGGCACCAAATTCGAGGTGTGCCAGGAGCAGGCTGGCCTCAGTGGCCGGGATTCCCACCTCCCGCACGGCCGCCTTCATGTTGGTAAGCCAGGCGTCACGCGCCCGGGCGTCGATGGCGAACGGCATATGTCGGCGGCGGAGCCGGGCGGTAGGAAGGTCGTAGACCGGAGGTCCACCCAACCAGGTTGTCATGAAGTCGGTCAGTGCATGGATCGCACAGGTGAGCGTCTTGCCGTAGAGCGGGCGGATCACCAGATCGCGATCGACGCGCGCGTAGAACGCGGCCACCAATCGCTCCACTTTTTCAGCTCCGATGCGTTCGTAAAGCGACGCTTCCGGGCCGGCTCCGGCTTTGACGCGACGAACTGGCGGGACCATGCTCTTCGTCATTTCGGCTCCCCCGAAGGGTTCATTCGATCCGCGTTGCTTTTTTTCGCAGAGTTCTCGGCAAGGGACGGCATTCCGCGGAGAGATCACTCGCCACATGGCGGCCAGGTGGCGGCCAGGTTGCGGTTAGGGCCGCGCACCCGAGTCCCCGCCCTTGTGCTTCGGGTGCCGGTCCTGTCGGCGCGCCCCTTTGCGGCCGGGCCGGTAGCCTGTCGGCTTGGCTGGTTCCGCTCCGCGTTCGCCGGGTTTCTCGCCCTTCGCCGGGTTGGCAACCGAATGGTAATGGTCGCCCCGCACGGCGTCATTCGCCTGCCTGCGACGCTTCTCTAGCGCTTCCTTCGGCGGTTGCGCCGGGATCAGCGCGTCGCAGCCGCCGCCGATCAGATCGGTCCGGCCGGCTTGCAACAGCGCCTCGCGCACCTCGAAGTAGTTCTCCGGCTTGAAGAACTGCATCAGCGCCCGCTGCAATTTGCGGTCGCGCAGGCCCTTGGCGATGGCGACCGGCTTCTTCGTGAACGGGTCGATGCCGGTGTAGTACATGCACGTCGCGATGTCGAACGGCGCGGGGATGAAGTCCTGCACCTGGTCAGGCTTGTATCCGTTCTGCTTCAAGTACAGAGCCAGGTCGATCATCTCATCAATCGTGC
>JBBRGF010000307.1:0-3428 GCA_038240975.1 Gemmatimonadales bacterium | reverse complement strand
CCGCAACGGCCATCTCTACGCCCTATCCCAGGACGGCCCGGTCTACCGCATCCGCGCCACCCGCCAGCGCGGCTAGCACGGGAGTGCCGGGCACCGCGGCGGCGGGCCCGCCCCAGCTGTGCTGGAGCGGGCCGCGGCCGTTGCGGGTGCATGCGCTGGTGCGGGCGCTACGCGGGGATTTCCTCGTCCTCGTGTGCCTGCAACACCTTCTCACCCTCTTCACCGGTGCGGATCCGGACCGCCTCCTCCACCGGCAGGATGAAGATCTTGCCGTCGCCGACATCGCCCGTGCGGGCGTGCTTCAGAATCGTCTCGACGACGAGACCCTTGTCCTTCTCTTCAACTACGCACTCCAACTTGATCTTGGGGCGCACGTTGACCGTCAGTGTGGAACCGCGGTATGTCTCGACCACGCCCTTCTGCCGTCCCGAGCCCTTCACCTCGGTAATGGTCAGGGACGGGAATCCCTTCTCGAGGAGCTCGGACCGGATCGGTTCGAACGCTTCGTGACGGATGAACGCTTCGATCTTCTTCATCGGTTCATCACCTCCTTATGCGTTCGGGGCTGGATTTGGATTGTCGGCCGTAATGGTGCTGATCGCCGGCTTGCCGGCGGGCAGCGGTCCGCTTGCGGCACCCGGATATTCCGGAGACGGAATGAACTGCTCCGGATAGCCATACATCCCATGCTCTGAGATGTCCATACCGGCATCTTCCTCCTCGGCCGTAACACGGAGGCCGTAGGTCTTCTTGATGATCCAGAACGTGGTGAAACTCATCACGAAGACGAACGAGAATGCGATCGAGAAACCGACCACCTGGGCCACGAGCTGAGTGAACTTGCCCGAATACCAGAGGCCGCCGGCGGGATCGCCGAACGCGTTGTACTGAGCCAGCCTGGGAGCGGTGAAGATCCCGCATGACAGGGTGCCCCAGATGCCGGCCATGCCGTGCGCGGAAAGCGCGCCGACCGGGTCGTCGATGTACTTGTCGACCCAGAAGACGCCGAGCACGACGATCACCCCGGCCACGGCACCGATGATCGGCGCCGCCCAGATCTCCACGTAGCCGGAGGGAGCGGTGATCGCGACCAGAGCCGCGATCGCGCCGTTGCCGGCCATGCCGATATCGATCGTCTTCGTCTTCAGCCGAGCGGTGATGACGGCGGTGAGAACGCCGGCCGCAGCCGCGAGGTTGGTGATGAAGAGGATCTCCGCGAAGCGGCCGTCGCCCGCGTTGAGCGTCGAGCCCGGGTTGAACCCGAACCAACCGAGCCAGAGGATGAGCACGCCGAGGCCGAACAACGGCATGTTGTGCCCGGGGATCGCCCGTGGCTTGCCGTCGGCTCCGTACTTGCCCCTTCTGGGCCCGAGCAGCAGCAGGGCACACAGTGCCCCCGTCGCTCCGATCAGGTGAACAGCCGTCGAACCGGCGAAGTCCTGCATGCCGGTGATGCCGGTGCCCAGCCAGTCGCCGGCCTGCAAGAAGCCGCCTCCGAACACCCAGTGGGCGCCGACCGGATAGATGATGCTGGCGAAGACGACCGAGTAGATGATGTAGACGCCGAACTTGATCCGCTCCAGCGTCGTGCCCCAGACAATCGCCAACGAGACGGCGCAGAAGACGAACTGGAAGAACCATTTCGACTCGATCGTCGCGTTGGAGAGCGCCATGACGGGAAACGAGTCGTGGAACATGGCGGGGGCATTGCCGACCGCGGGTGTCATGTTGGCCCCGAGGTGGGTGAAGAAGAAACCACCGTCGTGACCGATGAAGCTGCCCGCGGGGCCGCCGAACGCAAACGCAAACCCAACCGCCCACCAGCAGATTGCGGCGATCGAGAAGTTGGTCAGGATCTTGGCCACGACGGTGCCCGCGTTCTTTGCCCGGGAGAACCCGATCTCGAGGAACGCGAAGCCGGCCTGCATGAACATGACCAAAGCCCCGGCCACGATCACCCACATCGTGTTGGTGCCCACGCTTGGGTCGAAAGCATCGCCGGCGTCGATCGCATTCTGCAGGTCCGTGGAGTCGGCGAACGCCATGTGCGGCAGGGCGAGGAAAACGCCGAGCAGCACCAGCGGAATCGCCGCCAGGTACCTTCGTCTCATGTCCCTTCTTCCTTTCGTTGGCCGTCGGCAGAGTCAATCCCCCGACGGTCGCGGTTACTGTCGCCACGCAAACTAGGCGCGGCTACCGCAGCGGTCTTTAGACCGGTGTCGGAAAAGCAAGGCGGGCTTTTCTGTCGTCAGTCGGATCCACCCGCGTGCGGATTGGCACTTATTCGCCCGGACGTAGAGATCTGGGCCCCTGATTTCATACCGTCGCCCCCTAGCCATCGGCTCCTCGATGCCCCATCCTTGACGCTGATGACGTATGCCCCGGCACTCAGTGGGGAAGTTGGTTGCGGCGGAAGCGGCTCCGAGCTGCCGCCTGCCTATGACGAAGCGTTCGCCGCCGATGGAGGAGCGCGACCCCACTACATGGCCCTGCTCGAGGCGGTGCGCTCGGCCGGCCCGGCTGCACTGCGCTCGCGACTCGACGCCAGCAGTGCCGCGGCGGGCCTCAGCTTCTCGGCGGACCGCTTTCGCCTCGACCCTTTGCCGCGGCTGCTCGAGGCCGCCGAGTGGGAGCTGCTCGCCCGGGCCGCAGCCCAGCGCGCCACCGCGCTCAACCTGTTTCTCAGCGACGCCTACGGCGAGCGGCGGATCGTCGAGGCCGGCATCGTTCCCGAGCGCGTGATCACCGGGGCCGAGCACTACGAGCCGGCGATGCGCGGGGTCGAGGTCGCCCCGGGGGGCTGGGCGACCATGGTCGGCCTCGACCTGGTCCGCGACCCCGCGGGCGCATTCCAGATCCTCGAGGACAACGCCCGCAGTCCGTCGGGCATCAGCTTCGCCTCCGCGGCAAGGAAGGCCCTGGGCGAGCTCGGCCTGCCGGGCGAGCCGCAGGGCGACCCGGAAGAGGCCTTCGCCACCCTCAGCGAGGCGCTCCGAGCCGCAGCCCCAGTCGGCATCGGTGAGCCCGCGGTGGCGCTGCTCAGCGAGGGACCCGAGAGCGCCGCCTTCTTCGAGCACGAGCTGATCGCCACCCGGCTCGGGATCCCGATCGTCACTCCCGGCGATCTGACGGAGGCGCGCGGGCGCCTGCGGGGCCGGGTCGGCGCCGAGCGGCGCGAGATCGACGTGCTTTACCGCCGCACCGACGGCGAACGGCTGACCGGGCCAGACGGGAGCCCGACCGAACTCGGGCGGTTGCTGATCGAGCCGCTGCGCCGGGGGAACCTTGCCTGCGTCAACGCCTTCGGCTCGGGCGTAGCCGACGACAAGCTCACCCACGCCTACGTCGATGAGGCAATCCGCTTCTACCTCGGGGAAGATCCGGTCATCGGCTCCGTACCCACCTTCGATCTCGGCGATCCCGATCGG
>JBBRGF010000306.1:0-3440 GCA_038240975.1 Gemmatimonadales bacterium | reverse complement strand
GGTCGAAGACGTAGATGCCCATCGACGCAGGAAGATCGTCGGGATGGCCCCGAAGCGACGCCAGCACCGCCGGATCCTTGGGCTTTTCTACGAACCGGGTGATTCGCCCGTCGTTCGAGACCTCCATGATGCCGAAGGCGCGCGCGGCTTCGGCGCGCACCGGGTTGGTGGCCACCGTGATTTCGGCTCCGGTGGCCACATGCTGCTCCAGTACGCCGCGGAAGTCCATCTGATAGAGCTGGTCGCCCGAGAGAATGAGAACGAGGCGATGCGGATACGAAGAGAGATGGTTGAGATTCTGGCGCACGGCGTCGGCGGTGCCCTGATACCAGTCCATGCGGTCGGGCCGCTGCTCCGCGGCCAGAATCTCGACGAAGCCAGGGGAAAACGTGTCGAAGCGGTAACTCTCCTGGATGTGACGGTGGAGCGAGCCGCTGTTGAACTGGGTGAGGAGAAAGATCCGGCGGAGATCGGAGTTGAGGCAGTTGCTGATGGGGATATCCACCAGGCGATACTTGCCCGCGAGAGGCACCGCGGGCTTCGAACGATCCTTGGTCAGAGGGAAGAGCCGCGTGCCCGCACCGCCGCCCATGATCACGGCGACGACATCATGCGCGCGAACGGAGATGTTCCAGGACACGGAGGGTTCCGAGGTGGCGATTAGCTGAAGGATAACGCGTGCCCGGCAGATTCGCCGGTCACGCTATCGGCCGCCGAGGGCGGCCCCGCAATTCACGCAATGACGCCACCCGGGCTCGACGTCGGCATGACAGCGAGGACATACCGTGGCCACCTGACTCTGGCCGCAGTGCGGGCAAAAATTTACCGGTCTCCCGGGAAGTCCGCCCCCGCAATACACGCACTGCGATCCCGACGATTCATCAGCCGGCGGGAGCTCCTCCTCGCCGAGCTCCTCGTCGGCAACCGCCTCCTCGATCTCGTGTTCGCCGATCTCTTCGGGCTCGTCGAACCTTGGTGCGAGAGGGGGACCCGCGGCCGGCATGACATCGAATTCCTCCGCCGGCTGCATCGCCCGATCGACGCGATCCGCCCGGAGGACAATCGAGACGTCCTCGAAGCGGTGAATTACTTCGAGGTCGGGATTGGCGCTTCGGGTCTCTGCCTCGAACTTCTGCCGGACCTGTTCGGGGTCGGTACGGATGTATCCCCCTTCGCCGGCGCAGAGTCGCAGCAGCACCATCTCGTACTCCTCGCTGCTGTCCAACCGGAGTGCACGGCGGTTGGTCCGATACGGAACGATGGAGAGGGGGATGTCCGCCAGCGGGATGGGCTCGCCCAGGCGGCGCGGATCGGTTGCCGCCAAATTCGAAACGATACGACGAAAGAAACGCTCCAGGTCGGTCAACGATCCTCCGCGAGCGCAAACGACTCGACGGCCACGAGGCGCCGCTCCAGGTCGGCGAAGGCGGCATCGGGGTCGTACCCAGCGAACTTGCCCTTGGCCTGCCGCCCGGCCAGCCACTCATCGAAGCCGGACTCGACGATACCTTCGGACGTCTTCTGTTCTCTCGCCGCGGTGACCGCGAGGTGGTCGGCATAGGTGTTCTTGGGATGGTCCCGGTGCCCGCGAACCCAGGTCCACTGCACGTCATGCACCTTGGCGGACTCCACGAGCGTCTGCCAGAGCTCCAGGTTCTCGATGGGGCCGCCTTTTCTCTTCCAGCCGCGCACCATCCACCCGGGCACCCACTCACGCATCCCTCGCACGAGATACTCGGAGTCGGACACGACGAGCCCGTGCATGCGGGCGCCCTTGCGCGCGAGCAGCTGAAGGGCGGCGATGGCACCGCTCAACGCCATCCGGTTATTGGTGGTGCCCGGAGAGTGAATGAAGAAGTCGCGGCGTTGAATTCGCCTGTTGCCGCTCCGCGCCTCTATCAAACCTCCGCCGCCTCCGGGATTCTGTCCCTCGCGTCCATTCCCGAGACAGCTCTCGTCCAGGTGGATGACCGCGACTCCGGTGCTCAAGCCGCCGGAAGGTCGTTGAGCTCGTCCATCCGCTCGATGACCCGCCCCACCAGCCCGTAGCGCAACGCCGATTTGGTCTCCCCGAGGAGGTCGGACGAGACCGCGGGCCTGTCGTCGGTGTCCCTGGAAATCATGATGCTCCAATGGGGAGATCCTGAAGAGTAATAGCGAGCAGGTGGCGGGACCGGCTATTCGAGCACCTGCATTGCGTCGATCTCGTCGAGGCGGAAGGTGAGCTCTTCGCCGGTCATCGGAAGGAATCCCACGAGCACCTCGTGGCGGCTGGCCGAGGTCACACGCAGCGCGACGACGATGTATTCGGTACCCCGGCGCATGAGCGCGACGCGCCGGCCGTTGCGGGCGGCATGCTCGAGCTGATCCATCCGTTGGGCCGTCCAGCGCAGGGGCGACATGGTGGAAAGTTACAGCGATCGGGTGACACGGATTCGACCGGCCGGCCCCGCGACCAGTCGGCCTATCGTAACCGCGACCGGGGCCTCTTCGGCGCGAAGGCCGTCGAGCAGTGCCGCTTCGTTCTCCGGCGGAACGGCGATGAGGAGTCCACCCGAGGTCTGCGCATCGACGCAGAGCAGGCGATCGATCGGCGAGAGATCGTCGCCCCACTCGACGCCTTCCGCGGCTTCGAGGTTTCTGCCGGTGCCGCCTGGTATCACGCCGCGCGCAGCGAGGTTGCGGGCGTGATCGAGGATCGGCAATGTATCGAAGGCGATCTCGGCACCCACATTGCTGGCCTCGAGCATGTGCGACAGATGGCCGAGCAGGCCAAACCCGGTCACGTCGGTCGCGGCGCTGATGCCGGCGGCGAGCGCGGCCTTTGCCGCACCCTCATTGAGGGTCGTCATCGAGCGGACCGCCTCGGTAAGGCCCGCTTCCAGCAGGGCGTCGCGCTTGAGCGCTGTGGTAAGGATTCCGGTGCCCAGAGGCTTGGTTAGTACCAGCAGGTCGCCCGCGCAGCCCCCGGCGTTGGTGAGCATGCGGTCGGGATGCACCTCTCCCACGACGCACATCCCGAAGAGCGGCTCGATCGAATCGATCGAGTGGCCTCCGAGTATGAGGCAGCGGGCACGTTGCGCCACCTCGGCGGCGCCCTCGAGCACTTCGCCGAGCAGCTCCAACGGCGCTTTGTCGCGGGGCCAGCCGACCAGGTTGAGGGCGAAGAGCGGTGAACCGCCCATCGCGTAGACATCGCTCAGGGCGTTTGTCGCCGCGATGGCGCCCCAAGTGCGTGCATCGTCGACGATGGGTGTGAAGAAGTCCACCGTCGCCACCAGGGCGCGCGAGTCCGTCATGCGGAACACCGCCGCATCGTCACGGGTCGTCGCGTCTACCAGCACCCGGGTGTCCTTCACGCCCGGCAGGTATCGAAGCACCTCGGCGAGCTCGAGCGAGCCGAGCTTGCAGGCGCAGCCGGCGCCGTGCGAGAGCGACGT
>JBBRGF010000305.1:0-3448 GCA_038240975.1 Gemmatimonadales bacterium | reverse complement strand
GAGCAACATTTCGGAGGCGGTGACCAATAACGTGCTGGGCACGAAGAATGTGGTCGAGCTCAGCGCCCACGTCGGAACCGAGCACCTCGTCCTGATCTCCACCGACAAGGCGGTTCGTCCCACCAACATCATGGGCGCCACCAAGCGGGTCGCGGAGCAGATCGTCCAGGAAGTGGCCGAAAGCTCGGGACGGAACTTCGTGGCCGTCCGCTTCGGCAACGTCCTCGGCAGCCGTGGTAGCGTGGTTCCGACGTTTCTTCGCCAGATCCACGCAGGTGGGCCGGTCACCGTGACGCATCCGGAGATGCGCCGCTACTTCATGACGATCCCCGAGGCGGTTCAGCTGGTGCTGCAGGCCGGCGCGATAGGGAAGGGCGGCGAGGTCTTCGTACTCGACATGGGCGAGTCGGTAAAGATCGTGGATCTCGCGACCGATCTCATCCGACTGTCCGGTCTCGAAGTGGGGTCGGACATCGAGATTCGCTTTACCGGGGCGAGGCAGGGAGAGAAGCTGTACGAAGAGCTGTTCTTCGATTCCGAGAACGCCGTGCCCACCGGACACCCTAAAGTGCTGCGAGCCAAGAACGGCTCGCTGCCCATCGGCCTCAGCACCGTCGTAGACTTGCTCGTCGACGGCGCCCAGGCCGGCCTGCCCGACGACGAGATCCGTCAGCTCATGAGGCGGCTCGTACCCGAATTCTGGGTTGCCGGGTCGGCCGCATCCGCCGCTGCCGCCGGCAGCGCGGCCGGCGCGGTTTGATTCAAGGTCTTGCCCGCGCCACCAGGATGATCGTGGCCAGTGAGCCCAGCAGCGTCGCTATCGTCGACACCGCGGCGAGCGCGTTGCCACCCTGCTCCTGGATGAGCTTGGTCGGTACGTAAACGACAGCGCCCGGCAGTGGCTCGGGCACATTGTCGGCCAGCACCGTCCGCCGCTTTACTCCCCGCCTCGCACCGTTCGGCTGAGTGACGTAGGAATGCTTATCGTCGCTCCGCTGCGTGTACCCGCCCGCCGCATTCACATACCAGTCGAGGTTCTTGCCGGGAGTGTAAGCCACGGCCCCCGGTGAATTGACCGCTCCCTGCACCATGACGACGGGGTTGAACTCGGGGATGTAGATCGAATCTCCGCTCACGAGGATGATGTTGTCGCGGAACTTCGCGTCATCGAGAACCTTGGCGAGATTGATCCCCAACCGCTCGCGTACGCCGCGTGGCGTGCTGTCCTGCTTTTCTGCCTTCTCGCCGGCGAGCTGTGGCAAACGCTCCGTGGCGGTGGGCTTTCCGGCAGTGAACGACCGGTAAAACTCGACTCCGTCGGCGTATGCCTCCGATGTGAGACCACCGGCGCGGTGGATCACGTCGCTCAGGCGCTCGGTTTTGGTGGTCAACGAGTATCTGCCGGGATACTTGACCTGCCCGGCCAGCGCGACGCTCCGAAGCAGGTCCCAGCCGGGCTGCCGCATGATCAGGACGTTGTCGTAAGCCCGAAGAGGCGTCTCGGGGGCGCCCGAGGCATTGGCCGGCAGGCCGGGCGGCCATCCGGCAACGTCTCCCGCGCGCCGGCCGAAGAGGTACGTGGAGTCGAGGGGGACGCGAATCGTCGTTGCCAGCGCCCCGGATGCGGAGTCGGTCGACAGTCTCGCCACCTCCGCCTCTTTGAGGAAGGCGTCATCGGTGAGGCCATCGGCCAGGAGTACGGCGTCGCGCACCGTCATTCCCTCGCGGTAAGGCACTCGTCCAGGCGTTCGCACCGCGCCGACGATGGCGACGTACGGGGCCGGCTTGAACGTGGACCGAGAGAAGATCCTGACCTCATCCTCGTCCTGCAGCACCAGATCGTCGGTGACGCTGCCGGTCGAATCGGCGAATGCCGACCGGAGCTGGACCATGCTGGAGTCGTCACGCAGACGGCTGACCAGAATCCGGCCCAGATACAGATCGGGCTTGGGTCCGCCGGCCAGGCGAATGGCCTCGCTGAGCTTCATCCCGGGCGTGAACCCCACGTCGCCCTCGACCCACACGTTGCCTTTGACCGAGACAAAGCTCCGAAGCCGCTGGGCGACGCCGTATACCGTCACGGAATCGTCGGGCGCTATCGGCACCGGCGGTGTGAGCCCTCCGGCGAACTGGTCGGCGCCCACCGACACAACGACGCGCGCGCGGCCGCCGGGGCCTCTCGACTCGGATGGGAGCACCCGATGGATCGTGACGCGCGCCTGATAGGCCGACGGTTCGTATCCGCCGGCGAATCCGATGAGGTCACGCAACGTCTCGGTGGGAAGAAGCTCGTAGATGGCGGGGCGGTTGACCTTGCCGGCGACTTTGGCGAATCCGCCGTGGACCGGAACGAAGACCACGTCGCCGGTCTGGAGCCGGACATCGGTCCGATTGACTCCGCGCAGCAGGAAGTCGTACACGTCTACGCTGTCGACCAGCTTGCCGCCGCGGCGAACCTCGACGCGACGCAAGCTGCCGCTGGTGGTTGGGCCCGCGGCGGAGTAGAGCGCCGTGAGAACCGTTCCGGCGCCGGAGATCTGATACGCCCCGGGCCGGACGACGTCGCCGGCCACGTAGACCTGGATATTCCGCAGCCGGGCCAGGGAAAGCTGGAATTTGGTGCGCGCGCCGGCGCCCCGGCGGACGCCCGAATAGACCTGGCCCAGCCGTGTGTAGAGCTGATCCTGGAGCTGTCCGAGCGTCAGATTGGCCGCATACATCTGCCCGACCTGCGGAATGACGATGAAACCTTCGCGGGTTACGTCCAGGGTGTGCACCCGTTCGACGTCGCCGGTGAGGATCAGAACGAGCACGTCGCCGGGGCCGAGCCGGTAGTTCTCATCCACCGGCCCGGCCTGAGCCGGCTGAAAGGTGGTGGCGGTCCGGCGAAAGGTCTGGAGCCCGAAGATCTTAAGGCCGGTAGCCCGCATCACGGCCAGCGAGTCCGCGAGTGAGTCGGCGCGGAGCGAATCGGCCTTGAGGAGCCGGAGAGAATCGAGGAGCTGCCGCACGGAGTCCGACACGGCCATCAACGAGTCCGGCTTACGAAGCGAGTCGGATTCCTCGGGGCTCAGGATCCCGAGCGAGCGTATCGCGTCGAGAGTCTGGGAGTTCGGGTTGACGGCCCGGCTTGTGTCGGCGCCGGGGAGATAGCTGTCGAGGATGTCGTCGGGGTACCCCGCGGCGCGCAGCCGGGCCTTGACCTGGTCCTGCGTGAGCCCTGATTCGGAGAGTTTTTGCCGAAGCTGATCGATGAGCCCGGGCTGGTTGCGGAGCAGTTCCTGCGCCTCTTTGGGCGTCGGGAGCTGTTGGCCCGGCGCGACCTGTACCGGTACCTGGGCCGCGCCTCGAGTGGCCAGCACGAAGGAGACGAGGCCCAGGATGCAGACCACCCTCCGGGACAGAATCGACCACGAGCAAGTGTCGGGCATGAGGGGCCAAGATCGCT
>JBBRGF010000304.1:0-3453 GCA_038240975.1 Gemmatimonadales bacterium | reverse complement strand
ACCGGCGAGGCGCAGTCCGGCTCGAACTCCGTGCTGTTGGTGTCGGGCATCCCGCAGACGTTCCGGGCGAACTCGATGATCGCGATCTGGAGGCCGAGGCAGATGCCGAAGAACGGCAGGTCGTTCTCGCGCGCCCAGCGGATCGCCTGGATCATCCCCTCGACGCCGCGCTCGCCGAATCCGCCCGGAATGAGCAGGCCGTCGTACTCGGAGAGCAGGCGGCCGGCGGCGGCCTGGTCGGCGAACCGGTCGCTCGGGATCCACTCGACGTCGACCTTCGCGTCGTGCGTGATGCCGCCGTGGATGAGCGCTTCGCTCACCGACTTGTAGGCGTCGTGGAGCGCGGTGTACTTCCCGACCACGGCGATGCGCACTCGGTTCGTGGGCTGGAGGATCCGGTCGGTCATCGTCTTCCAGCCGCGGAGGTCCGGCTCCCTGGTCTCCAGCCGGAGCCGCTGGCAGACCTCGCGGTCGAGCCCCTGCTCGAGGAAGCGGAGCGGAATCTCGTAGATCGACCGCACGTCCGGGCTTTCGACCACGCAGCCGAAGTCCACGTTGCAGAAGAGGGCGATCTTGCGCTTGATGTCGGCCGAGATCGGCTGCTCGCTCCGGCAGATGAGGATGTCGGGCTGGATGCCGATCTGCATCAGGTCGCGCACGGAGTGCTGCGTCGGCTTGGTCTTGAGCTCGCCCGCGGCCGCGATGAAGGGCACCAGCGTCAGGTGGATGAAGATGGCGTTGTCGCGACCCACCTCCTGGCGGAACTGCCGAATGGCCTCGAGGAACGGCAGCGACTCGATGTCGCCCACGGTGCCGCCGATCTCGGTGATCACGATCTCGTGCCCCGGAGCGGTGCGGCGGATGGCGTTCTTGATCTCGTCGGTGATGTGTGGGATGACCTGGACGGTGGACCCGAGGTACTCGCCTCGGCGCTCTTTGTTGATCACCGTTTGATAGATGCGGCCGGTGGTGATGTTGTTCTGCGACGAGAGCGAGCGGTCGATGAAGCGCTCGTAGTGGCCGAGGTCGAGGTCGGTCTCCGCGCCGTCGTCGGTGACGAACACTTCGCCGTGCTGAAACGGCGACATCGTCCCCGGATCCACGTTGATGTACGGGTCGAACTTCTGCATCGTCACGCTGAGGCCGCGCTCGACGAGCAGCCGTCCCAGGGACGCGGCGGCGATGCCTTTGCCGTGGGAGGAGACGACGCCGCCGGTCACGAAAATGTATTTGGTGCCGATGGGTGCCGAAGTCATGAGTCTTATCCCTGTAATGCGTGCCAGTAGGCTTCCGCCCGTCGGAGATCGTCCGGCGTGTCGACGCCGGGCAGCGCCGGCTCGCTCACCTGGGCCACGCCGATCGTGAGCCCGCAGTGCAGCGCGCGGAGCTGCTCGAGGCGCTCCGCCTGCTCCGCCGCGCTCGGCGGCGCGGCGACCCAGCGGTCGAGCGCCGCGCGGGTGTACACGTACAGCCCCACGTGCTGCCAGTAGAGGCCGTCGGCCGGATCGGTCGGTTCGCGGCGATGGGGAATGATCGCCCGCGAAAAGTACAGCGCCCGTCCGCGGGCGTCGGTCACGACCTTGACCCGGGCCGGATCCGCCGCGTGCGCCGCCGCCAGCGGCGCCGCCGCGGTGCCGATGTCGTCGCCCTGGCCCACGCGGCCGATCGCGCCCGCCAGCGCCTCGCGCGAGACGAACGGCTCGTCGCCCTGCACGTTGGCCACCACGTCGAACCCGGCGAACTCCGGCCGCCCCGCGGCCTCCGCTACCCGGTCGGTGCCGGAGAGGTGGCCGTCGCGCGTCAGGACCGAGCGCACCCCCGCCCGCTCGACCACCTGGGCGATCATGTGAGAGTCGGTGGCGACCACCAGCTCCTGCACGATGGCATGCTCCACGACGCGCTGAATCACCCGGGTGATGAGCGGCTCACCGGCCAGCAACTGGAGCGGTTTGTTGGGGAGACGGGTGGAGCCTAGACGAGCCGGAATGACACCTAGGACGCGCATCACGAAAGGTAACAGCGGGCGGGGGGCGAGTCAAAACTTGTGCCGAGCCGATATGGTCACGCTATGGGCAGTGTTACGAACGGTTTAGAGCCGGAGCGAGCTCCAGGAAATTGGCCAGACTCCGCTTGCCGTGATCGGTCCCGACCGACTCGGGGTGGAACTGCACTCCGTAGACCGGCAGGCTCCGATGGGCCAGGGCCATGATCTCGCTGCCGGCGGGGCGGTCGTCCGACCAGGCGATCACCTCGAGCACCTCCGGCAGCCCGGCGGGCGCCACGACGAGCGAGTGGTAGCGCATGGCCTCGAACGGCGAGGGCAGCCCGCCGAAAAGCGGGTGACAGGCGTGCGCCACCATCGTGGTCTTGCCGTGCATCAGGCGCTCGGCCCGAACGACCTGTCCGCCGAATGCCTCCCCGATCGACTGGTGGCCGAGACAGACGCCGAGGAGCGGCACCCCGGCGGCGGCGGCGGCGCGCACGAGCGGCACGCTGATCCCCGCCTCGCGTGGGGTGCAGGGACCAGGCGAGATCACGATGGCCGCGGGCTCGAGCGCGAGAGCGGCGTCGACGCTCAGCGAGTCGTTCCGGTGTACGACCGGATCGGCGCCGAGCTCGCCGGCGTACTGGACGAGGTTGTAGGTGAAGCTGTCGTAGTTGTCGAGGACGAGAAGCATGAGCCCGAATGCTAGCGTGCCCGCAACGAGTCCGCCATTCGACCGAGGGTTCGGTGGAGCGAGTCGGCCCGGAGCTTCCCGGCCGCGCGGAGCGAGTCGCCCAGCCTCGACCGCACGAGCTGCACGACGGCTCCTCTCCGGTCCAGCGATTCGGTGACAGAATCGGCCCGAGCCTCCGCCGCATCGGCCAGTGACTCCGCGTGCTCCGCCAGCACATCCGAGGAATCGCCGCCGCCGTCCCATTTGCCGCTCCGGAGTGTCTGGGCGAGCGTCTCCGGGACGAGCAGCGGGACGGTCACGTCCCCGGGGTTCAGCGTCACCGTCCCGAACGGCACGAGGGCGGAATCGCTCGTGGCGCAGAAGAAAAAGGCGCGCTCGCCCTTCGGGCCCACGTGCACATTGACGTCGCCGGCGGTGGAGTCGCTCTCGAGGTTCGCGGCGAGGCGGCACCCGGCGAGGCCCTGTGCCACCAGCGAGTCGTCGAGCTTCACCTCGAGGTCCACCGAGGACACCTTCTTGGGGGCGTCCCGATTGATGACCATCCGCTCCACCCGCCCCAACCTGTTCCCGTCGAGCTGGAACGGGACGAATGGGAGCGGGAAGCTCAGCGGGCCCGTGCCGGTCACGACCTCTTCGACCCTGTGCCGGCCGTGGCGTAAGAGCGTGACGCCCACCATGCCGATCGAGAAGACGGCCAAGGCGCCGAGCACGATTCGCATCCAGTAGCTTCGCATAGGGTTCGGCCTCCAGGGCCGCACACAGGGTTCCGCACCCT
>JBBRGF010000303.1:0-3480 GCA_038240975.1 Gemmatimonadales bacterium | reverse complement strand
GATGCCGGCATCGTCGCCGCGGTGGACCGCCTGTCGAGCCGCGTACGGGAGCGCATCGGCGAATCACTCAAGTCCATCCGCGACGGCCAGCCGCTCGACCAGGTCACGACCGCCTCGCTTGAGGCGCTCGGCCTGTACACCGAGGGGGCGAAGTTGAGCGACGCCGGCTATCAGGACCGCGCGATTCCCCTGCTGGAGAAGGCCACGGCACTCGACACCGGCTTCGCGATGGCGTGGCGCAAGCTGGCGGTGACGCTCATGAACGGGCGCGCCAGTCAGGACCGGGTCGTCGCCGCCACCACGAGGGCGTACCTGCATCGTGACCGGCTGCCCGAGGTGGAGCGCCAGCTCACCGAGGCCTTCTACCACGCCTCTGTCGACGTGGACGAGGGCCGGCAGGAAGCGGCGTATCGCCGGGTACTCGCGATCGATCCGGACAATACCATTGCCCGTCACAACCTCGCACTCCTGCTGAACACCGCGGGCCGGCCGGTCGAGGCGGAGTCACTGACCGCGCCGGCGGTGCTGCGAAGCGACGGCTCCGGCGCCCAGTATTATCCTCTGCTCCTCGCCGCTCAGGTGGCGCAGCGCCACGACAGCGACGTCAGACGTACGCTCGGCGCGATGGCCTCGCTCAAGCCGATGCGCCCGACGTACGTGATGGCGCGCGCCGTGACGCTCGAAGACCTGGGAGACTACGCAGGCGCCGAACGAACCTGGTTGGATCTCGCCCTGTCCACCCGCGATGCGAGCGTCGGGGCCTCCGCGCACTCCGCCCTGGCCCGCCTGGATCGGACGAGGGGAAAGCTCGCCGAGGCGGAGCGGCAGACCAGGCTCGCGATCGGAATCAGCGAGCGGCGGGGACTTGCCGGCGCCGCTCTGGCAGGGTCGGGAGAATTAGCGGCGCAGGCGATCCGTTTCCGGGGCGACACGGCTGGAGCCCTGAATATTCTGGAGACGGCACTGCGGCAGCATCCGCTGGACTCGATTCTGCCGCTCGACCGTCCCCGAGCCTTGCTCGCGACGGTATATGCGGCGGCCGGCGATCGCGCCCGCGCGAGACAATCTCTCACGGCCTACGAAGCCGAGGTGCCCCAGGGCATCCGCCGCGGTCGTTGGGAGTGGTACGAGGCGCGCGGGTGGGTGGCGCTGGCGGAGGGCAAGCCGCAGGACGCGATCGCCGCGCTCGTCCAGGGACGCCACGCATGGAGCTGTCCGGGGTGCGGCGCATGGGAGGAGGCGATGGCCTACGAGCGAGCCGAAATGCCGGACTCGGCGCTCGCTGCCTACGAGCGCGCGGCGGGCCGCGGCAGTCCGTGGAAGGCATTCGGCGACGCCTGGGGTCTGGCCCTCAGCCTCAACCGCCTCGGCGAGCTGTACGAGGAGCGCGGCGACCGGGCAAAGGCGTTGGCGTACTACGGCCGGTTCGTCGACCTGTGGAAAGACGCCGATCCCGTACTGCAAACTTCAGTACGGGATGTGCGCGGCCGGATGGCGAAGCTCGCGGGGGAGGCTCCGCGCTGAGCTGTCGGCTCAGGTCTTCGCCTTATCCAGCGATTTCTGCAGCTCCTCTGCGCGGTCCAGGTGTTTTTGGATCGTCGGCTTGGCCTTCTCGATCAGTGCCTGGAGCTCCCTGTTACTCGTGTCTTCGTGAGCTCGGCCGGCCAGGGCGAGCACCGCCTTGTGGATCGAGACTTCCTGATCGATGTAGGCGCGATCGAAGGCCCCGCCGCTGCCGGCGGAGCGCAGTGCTTCCATCTCGCTCTTTCCGGCAGTCTTCACCGGGTCTTCGGCCGGGGCTTCGGGCGTAACGCTCAGCTTCTTGGCCAACGCCAGACCCTGCACCCGCAGTGCGTGATGCTCACCCATCATCATCCGGGCGAATGCCTTGACGTCCGCATCGGCCGTCTTGCCTGCGGCGTACGCTCCGGCCGCGCTCTCGGCCTTGTTGACTTCGTCCAGCAGCGCGACGATGTTCGCGTCGGTCCACTTCGGGTGATTGGTCATGGCGTTCGACGTATCGGGGGGAGCCGTTCTCGACGTGTCCCCGGGCGCCATTGAATTCACCAGGCTGTCCGTCGAGTCAGCCACCGCGGCCTGATTGTCGGTCCTCGATCTGTCCTTGCACGCGCCGGCCGCGAGGGCGCCGAGCCAGGCAGCTCCGATCATCGCGTGCCGTCCGAACCGTGTCAGATCCATACCCATACATCCTCCTTTGTGGTGCACTATCCTATGCGGAGCGGCAAGTTAGGGGTGTGACTCTCGTCACGCCCACCCCGCTCGCGACCGCCTGCGTGTGTCGAGCGAGCTCACCTGTTCCCCGTGAACGAATCGCTTGCTGGGATTCGTCAATCCCACGCCGAGCACGAGACCCAGGCGATCCAGAACTGACTGATCGTGCAGGACATCTCTGCCCGGGTAGGAACGCTTGCCACTACCAAGAAGGGAGCTCAGGTAACGAGGAAATGCGTAGAGCACCAGACTCGCCGTGTATTCGGAGCCGCGGTCGGAGGGACCCTGGTCGAACAGGACGTTCTGGGTAGCGTCTGTTGGAGACGGTCGTAAACCGAAGTCGCGATCGTGGTGCGCTCAGCGCTGGCGTTGTCCAGTCGACCCTTGACCACGGGCACAAGAAAGCCCGTCAATGCTGCGCCGAGCAGCAGCAGAAACACGTTCGCGAGAAAGGAGGAGTCAGCGAAAAGGGACCGTAGAGTTTCCATGGCGCCTGCTCCGGGAAGCGGACGCACTGTTCTAGGGAGCCCCGCAATGTCCAGCTAGCCCCGATCCACCCATATTTGTCCCGATTCCCCGCATCCATCCTCCAGACACCCCAGGCCCCACAAATGCTGAACTACATCTGGGCAGGCCTGATCGTCACGAGCTTCGTCTTCGCCATCGGAAACGACATCCGCGATGTCTCCCGCGACACCTACCGGAACGGTCAGCCGCTTCCGGTGGCACTGGCCTTCCCGGAGGGCTACGACTCCGCCGCCCGCCGCGTCCCGGTCGAGATCAGGATCGACCCGGCGCATTACGGGACGTTTTACCAGACGAAGGACACCGTCGCGGCGAGCTACCCCGGCTACCTGCTGCAGACGCGTGAGGGGAAACAGCTCCGCTTCGATGCCGGCGCCCGGCTTCCCGAGCCGCTGGCCACCATCGGCAAGGTCTCGAGCTCGCGCGACCACGAGCTGCAGGGCCGGCTCGTCGGGCTCACCGGCGTAGTGTTCGAGCCGGTGCGGTTCGTCAAGCTGAACGCCATCGCGGGCGCGGCGCTCGACTTCGCCAAGACGGGGGCGGAGATCGCGTTGAGCCTGGTCGGCGTCATGTCGCTCTTCCTGGGGTTGCTCAAGATCGCCGAGGAGGCCGGGATCATCTACGGCCTGGTTAAGCTGGTACGGCCGGTGCTCCGCCCGCTCTTTCCTGAAGTGCTGGCCGACCATCCCGCACTCGCGATGATCGCCCTGTGTCTCACCGCCA
>JBBRGF010000302.1:0-3492 GCA_038240975.1 Gemmatimonadales bacterium | reverse complement strand
ACCGCGACCGGCTGGCTCATGCGCCCGCGCGGCGCCTACCTCATGGGCCGCAACATGTTCGGGCCGACCCGCGGCGAGTGGGAGGAGGACTGGCGCGGCTGGTGGGGGCCCGAGCCGCCTTACCACGCACCGGTGTTCGTGCTCACCCATCACGCCCGCGATCCGATCGAGATGGAGGGCGGGACGACCTTCCACTTCGTCACCGACGGCTTCGACGCCGCCTACGCACAGGCGCGTGAGACGGCCGGCGACGACGGCGTAGACATCGCGGGCGGCGCCTCCACCGTTCGGCAGGCGCTCGTCGCCGGGGTCGTCGACGAGCTCACGCTCGACATCGCCCCAGTCCTGCTCGGCTCCGGCGAGCGGATCTTCGACGGCGTCGAATCTCTCGGGTTGGAGCCCATCGACGTGCTGCATTCGCCGCTGGCCACACACATCCGCTACCGCCGGGCGAGCTGAAGGCCGGCTTCCGATACGTCTACCAGGCACCGCTCCCGATGCGGAAGGCCAGCGACCCACTTCGGGCGTCCCACAGGGGTTCGGCTACCGGCGCCTAACCCCCGATGCTGCTTTCGCCTGAGACCAGCACTGCTGCTCCTGCCTCAATGCGGCAGTCAATGGAATCATCTGGCCGGCAAGATTTGGATGACTCGCCCGCGGTGTCAGTCCGATCGATCGCGAACGCACCCGTAGCGCTCGTAGATCACCCGTGAGTCGAACGTCTTCGTCTCGATGAGCTCCAGCGGAACTCCGTCGGTGACCGGCGGCAGCAACGGGGTGCCGCCGCCGACGACGACCGGGTAGCGGAACGTGCGCAGTTCGCCGACTAGGCCGAGATCGATCGCCTCGGCGGCCAGGCCTGCGCCGCCGATCGAGACGTCCTTCTCGGTCGCGTCGAGCGCCGCAGCGACCTCCTCGGCCACCGACGCTTCTGCGAGCCGTGCGTTGCCCTCAACGCTGTTGAGCGTGCGGCTGAAGACGACCTTCGGGAGCGCGCACCAGATGTCGGCGAACGCGGCCTGGAGCGCGTTGTCGCGCATCGACGGGTCCGTCTCCCACGGCAGCATCGTTTCGTAAAGCCTGCGGCCGAGGAGATAACCGCCGAGCTCGCGTACCTGCGCGATATGGAATTCGAACTGCTCCTCGCTCGGTGCCGACCACGCGAACGAGCCCTCGCGGTCGGTGATGAACCCGTCCACCGAGACGCTCATCGAGTAGATCAGCATCGCTTCAGGCTCCTCACACCGGCCCGACTGACGATGATCTTGATGACGTTCACGGTTCGCGATCGTACGGCGATTGCCCGTGCGCCGCGAGCGTCTCCTGATCCGGGCCGACGCATCGAGCGACCATGCGACGCACCCACCGGCCCCGCTCGACTGACGAAGAGCAGGCCGAATGGACACTGTCGCTTTCGCCTGGAATGCAGATAGCACCGAACGGAATCGGGCCGCGGTCGCCACCGAGCTTTGAGAGACCAGCTCTACTCTCCAGCTACTCCCGAGTCGCCCGACGCAACCGCTCGAACCGATTCAACGGCCCCGGATCGCACGGTCTAGAGCCAACCGGTTTTGGTCATCTCGACTCATAATCCGTCGCGCGGTGTGCTGGCCGCGGCGCTGGGCGTGTCAGAGATCATTCAGCAGGAACTCGGCAACATCGTGGCCGGGCGTCGCGACGTCGGGGTCTCGCGCTGGCATCCTGACCTGGCGTGGCGCCACGCGGAGCCAGGGCCGAAGCTCTCGAATTCCTGCCGGCCACCTTCTGGCTGCTGGGACTCGGGCATCTCGGTCAGGCATATGCGTGGGGCATTGGGATGCTCCCATACGCAACGTCAGGAGAGGCACGGATCGGGCTCGTCGACTTCGACACGATCGTCAGCGGCAACACCTCCACCCAGATGCTCGTGCGCGGGCCGACGTCGGCAAGCTCAAGACGCGAACCGTCTCCGGAGCCCTCGAGGACCTAGGCCTGCCTACCCGCATCGTCGAGCGCGCGTTCGAAGCCAGCTTCCGCCCGGTCATCTCGGCAGATCCGGCGAGGGATGAACCCACGACCGCGTTGGCGGGGTTCGACGCGGTCGAACCTCGGCGGCAGCTCAGCGGGGCGAGATTCAACTTGGCCGTCGATGCCGGCCTGGGCGCCGGGCCTGTCGAATACCTCGACATGGTCATCCACACGTTCCCGGCCGCCGGGGACCCGAGCAACGTTTTCTCGCGCAATCCGGCAAGACGAGGCGGCCTGCCGGCACCATACGAGGCGGAGGTACAGCGCCGCCTCGCGGCCGGCGAGGGCGAAGCGGCAGTGCGATGCGGCATGCTCGACATACTCGGTATCACCGTCGGGGCGGCCTTCGTTGGCACCATCGCAGCCAGCATCGTTCTCGCTGATGTGCTGCGTCGCCTGCACGACGGTGACCGCTACTCGGTGGTGTCGCTCGACCTGCGTAGCCCCAACGGGATCCAAGCCGTCCGGGACGGCGCAGAGGAGACCTCCCCCACTCCGCGCTTCACCCGCGCGATCGCGGACTGAGGAACCCTTCGCGGGACGCTTCTGCAGCCCATGCGACAGTCGCTGGCCAGACATCAGACCCAGCGACTGCGACCTGCAGAGCGCAGCCTCCGGAAGTAGAAGGTACCGGCTCGCGGAGCCGCGCGTGCCACAACTCTCCCGATCCCATGGTCGGGCGCGTCATACTGGTGGCATGGCACGGAGCCCTCCCATCCCCCACTGCCACCGCTCTCACTGAGGGAGCTGACGGTGCGCGAAGCCAGCGGCGATCTCCTCAATGTAGATCCGCTCGAGATGGGACCGGGTGCGCCGGGGTCCGCCGCGCTCGCCGCCGAGCGCGGCCCGGCGCCCGCCGACGGACGCAAGCGTGGCCGGCGGTAGCCCGCAAGTCGCGTATCTGGACTCGTCCGCGCTAGTCAAGCTCATTGCCATTGAGGCCGAGACTCAGGCGCTCCGCGGCGAGCTGGCCCGCTGGCCGCGCCGTGTTACGAGCATGCTGGCGGCCGTAGAGATCACGCGAGCAGCGCAGCGGCTGGGCGGCAACGCAGTCGCACTCGCGCCACGAATCCTTGCGGCCTGAGGATGCTCGCCATCGACCCGGTCGTACCCGCCGCCATGCAAGTCGGAGGAGCTTCGCTGCGCTCACGATGCGATTCACATCGCCACCGCGGCGAGCATCTCGCACGAACTCGGCGCTCTGATCACCTACGACCACCGGATGATCGCCGAAGCCCAAGCGCTCGCCTCCACGTGCTCACGCCGCGGTGACGTCGTATCCCCAGCTCGTATCCCGAAACGTCGAACTCGGAGCGAACTGAGCGCGACCAAGCGCACCGCAAAGAAGACCTGCGCACCGTCGTCCGCGACAACGCCGGCGGCCAGTACAACCACTGCATGTTCTGGCGCAGCATGGCGCCGGACGGCGGCGGCGAGCCGGGCGGCGAGCTCGGCGCGGCCATCAACGCGGCCTTCGGCTCCTTC
>JBBRGF010000301.1:0-3496 GCA_038240975.1 Gemmatimonadales bacterium | reverse complement strand
AGCCTCGTGAGTGTTCGACGGCTGTGAAGATCGAATTCAAGGAGCAGCTCGGGGCCGACTGGCGACGCCAGGTCGCCGCCGTCGTGGCCGCCGAGACGCCTGGCCCGTTCCTTCAGGAGCCCTACTGCCAGCACCTGGCCGACCTGTGGGCCAAGTCGGCGAAAATCGCCAGCAGCGCGCAAATGGACGGGGTCCGGCTTACCCTGGCCCAGGACGCGAGCGTCGACTACCTGGAATATCTGCTTCGCTCGTACCGGACCGGAGGCTCGTAGTGACCGTATTTGACGCAGAGCAGGTCGGGATCGTCGGCAGCCCCTCCAGCACGAGCGAGATCACCCTCGACATCGTGGGCGACGCCTCCGAGAGGGAACTGCTCGGCTCGATGGTGCTGCTCGAACAGAAGCTTCGGGACTGCGAGGAACTCGCCCTTGGGACCGTTGCCGAGGTGACCACGTCTAATCAGTGGCACGAGAACATCGCCATGCGTGGAGTGATCGCGTCTCGCGGAGCCTTGCCGAACCTGTCCGGACGGGCCGATGTTCGATCGGCAAAGGTGGCTGTCCAGGCCGTCTACCGACAAGACGGGGAGGGCTCCTCGCCGTCCGGGGCTACCCTCTCAATGTCACCGTCGACCGGCACGACCGTCATGCGAGTCACGGACAAGCACCTTCACGAGATCGTCGGCCGAGAGGGCGACGATCTCTTCTACCTCGGCGACATCTACAAGATGTCGGGCGTGCGGCTG
Organism: Gemmatimonadales bacterium; assembly: GCA_038240975.1. Taxonomy (GTDB): domain Bacteria; phylum Gemmatimonadota; class Gemmatimonadetes; order Gemmatimonadales; family GWC2-71-9; genus CAVVWJ01. The sequence goes on along the minus strand of JBBRGF010000301.1, from coordinate 2,751 downwards.
CCCCTGAACCCGAGCGACTTCAGCGGCCGGCGAGGTGCCTTCCACTCCGGCGTGTTCGGCCCCTCAGGTGTCGGCAAGTCCGTCTTCGCCCAGTACTACCTCGCCGGCATGATGCGTCACACCGACCTCGGCGTGTTCATCATCGATCCCCAAGGGCAGTTCACCATCGAACGCAAGGGGGAGATCCCGTTCAGCCTCCAAGGGTTCGCCCGGGGGATGGGTCGAGACGTGGTGGTGAAGTCTCTGGCCACCGAGTTGCGCCTACCTCAGGACAAGGGCCTGTTCTCTGAGTTGCTGGCCAAGACCCAGTTCTTCCGGGTGGGCCTCAACATCCGCTCCGCTGGCGCCCTGGAGGCCGCAGTGGCGGGGGTGACTGACATCCTCGACAAGACCACCAAGTGGGCCGATCTCTCCATCGACGACCTGTTGCAGGTCGTACTGGATGGGCTGATCGAGGCAACCGAGGAAAGCGACATCTACAAGGACCTCAAGCGCGACAAGGTGGACGACACCATCAAGCCCGAGGGGGCCGCCTGGAAGCTGCTCCAGTTGCTCAAGGACGCCGCCGCACGAGGGAGTCGCTGGGGCCGGCTCCGAGACATGTTCGAGCCGGTGGCGTCGCTGTTCAACAAGGAAGGCCCGAATGGCACGGAGCGGTTCAAGATCTCACGGCTCCTGCACTTGGCCCTTGAGCGCCAGGAGGGCAAGCCACGACCGCTCGTCATCCTCAACATGGCCTTTCCGGTCTCCGCTGGGACCGACCAAGACCACGCTGATCTGCTCAAGAAGCTCAACGGCGATGACACCAAGGCCAGGATCCTGCGCTCGCTCTTCGACAACATGGTCCGCATCGCCGAGGAGGCGTACAACTCGAAGGAGCGCCTTCTGAACACCATGGTGGTGTTTGACGAGGCGTGGCGGTACGCACCGAAGTCCTCGGACATCGGCGAGGTCAAGGTCTTGTCGAACCAGCTCGCCGGATATGCCCGTGACACCCGGAAGACCGGCGTGGGCTGGATGTACATTCTCCAATCGCCGCACACTCTTCACGGTGACGTGTGGGACCAGCTCAAGTCCGGGTTCCGCGCACTGGGCTACGGACTGACCGGCGCCGACCTCGAACTTGTGCGACAGCAGGTCGACAAACCTGAATCCATCGCTCTTTACAGGAGTTTCACCCAGCCAAGCAACCAGAACCGGCAGTACCCCTTCATGTTGGTAGGCGCTATCAGCCCGCTGTCGTTCACGATGGCACCGCTCTATACCAGCATTTTCACAACGTTTGAGCGTTGGTGCGCAGCGAACGCCGATTGGCTTCCCGACAAGGCGATCAGCATGGCAAGCTTCGCGAAGGGTCAGGCTCCAGCGGAACCGAGGGGGTCGGACGACTTGTTCGTCTGACTACGCAGTGGACGTGGATGGTTCAGCGGAACGACGCTTCAAGCCTCGAAGACTTTCGTGGCCAACCGGCGAACTCGGGTTCCGATCGTCCCGTTAGACGGTGACGGCTCCCAGGTTGAGCGAATCCTCCTATCAGTGACAGCGGGCACCACATCACCGGCACGGTTGGATCAGGCATCAGCAAGCTTGTCACCAATCAACCAATGGCATTGGTCATCACCAGCTCTGCTACATATTCGGCGGGGTCATTTGCGATCCCCTGGGCTCCTGGCCAGGTCATCAGCCCTAGATGGTCCGGCGCTAACAACCTGACTGACGCCTGCTGACCATCCTCCAGGTCCCAAACCATTGCAGCGTCATCATCCATACGGCCAACGGTGTATGTGACCGGTTCACCGCTCTCGCCCAGGCTGTCGTAGCAGCCTACGTAGATGTCGCCCTTGACCCAAAGCCGAAGGTCGAAGGCGCGAACGAGTGCCTGTGACTCGACGCCTCGGGTACCGAGCACCCGCACGACTCGGTCGAGCTTCCGCCTATCCCGGAACACGCCGCGGACCAGGTACCGGGCGACCTGGGGAGGGGTAGCGGCAGGCTCGGGCCCCGAGCGCCCAGGCAGTCCGGCCAATCTGGCCATGAGTTCGGGCATGCCCTTGGCGACGGCAAACACACGTGCCACACCGACGGCTACGTCTCCCCCGCCCGGGCCCGCGGCGATACCTGCGTCAGCAATGGCTTCCGTGACGGCGGCGAAGTCGAGAACGATCCATCCGTCGTGGTTCCCGCACGCATCGCCAGCGTCCTTCTCTGCGGGCCGATCCTCCACGTCGAGGATGAAGGCTGCGCGGCCGGCGGCCCCACCGCCGAGCTGGCAGTGTCCTTCCGGATGGGCAGCGTGACCGCAGCTTCTCCAATGACAATTGAAGTGCGTCCCGTATCCCTTCAGTTCCAGCCAGGCACTGGTCCCACAGTCCGTGCAGCGTAAGCAAATATCGATCCCCGACGCTTTGGCCGTCAGAACGAAGGACCGGCCCCGACACGTTGGGCAGACCAGCGCCAGGGCGCCCAGCATGGCGGCTCGGCCGCAGTCGTCGACGAGGAGCGAGCGAACGGCGGGCTCCAAGTCGAACCGCTCCGAGAGCCGTTCCACGTAGGTCAGTTGCTCTGCTGCGATGGCCCGAGCAAGCGGAGAAGCTTCCATCCCACCATCATGCCAGGGTTGCGCGGTAGTCGGCGGGCTATAGACCGAGGAGCGTGAGTGCTCGTGTGGCGTTTCGGGCGATGTGGCGCAGCGCCCGGGCGATGTTGGTGTGGCCGTTGAGGCGGAGCACGCTGATGGCGAGGTTCCGGCAG
>JBBRGF010000300.1:0-3523 GCA_038240975.1 Gemmatimonadales bacterium | reverse complement strand
CAAAGCCTAAGTTAATAAAGCTAGAGGGGCCGTGGGAAGAAGCGGTGAGCAAGGCTCTTCAGAAGAAGCGCCCAGAGGGCGGGTGGCCCAAGCCACCAAAGAAGAAGGGCCGGGGGAAGTAGTCCCGGCCGGTTGGGGTCTATCTGACCGCCGTTGAACGGTTGTCAGACCGATCCGCACAAAAAGATTTCCGAGGCCTTGCTTTAGCAAAGGCTTCACGTATCGTGGAGCGAGAGCAGAAAAGCGGCCAGGGCGCTCGTAACGCCCTGGTCAAACTTGAGAGACCTCCAAACCTCTCTTGTTGTTCTATTCCCGTCTATTGCGGCACTCCAAAGCCGCGATAGACGGGCCCCTTACTTCTCCGGGGCCTTGGAACCCCGGTTTCCTGCTGGTCGCGCGCGTGGTGAAACTGGTAAACACACTGGCCTTGGGAGCCAGCGCCTAGCGGCAATGCGGGTTCGAATCCCGTCGCGCGCAGTCCTACAGAATCCCGATAATACCGAATTAGGGATCGTGTGTGCATACGTAGTGCATTTACCATGCATCTGTCAATGGTTTGCCATGCGTCTACCATTGAAATACCGTGCAACTACCGACTTTCCACACGCAAAGCACAACCTTCCCGCCGCTCACCAACGATATTCTCCGTCAATTATCATTCTAATTGACGATTCGCTGTGCGCCAAGGTACATACTCCTGCTAATAGCTTGCTTTTAATCTCGCCTGTTGACGAAACGTAGCCGCAGAATATAAATTGGAGACTCGCCCACGAACTGCACACCGTGGAGATCTCTTTGACCGCCACTCTGGATCCTATCTCTCGCCGCATCCTCCAGATTCTTGCCGACGATGGCCGCGCCAGCTACCAGGCCATCGCCGACGACGTTGGGCTGTCACGGCCGGCGGTCATGGAGCGAGTCAAGCGGCTCGAAGAGAGCGGATACATCCTCGGCTACTCCGCCCGGATCGATCGCGCCAAGGTCGGTTACCCGGTCACCGCCTTCATCGCCGTCCGCTACCCGCCCACCGATCTGGTCGGGCTGGAGCCCGGTGTCCAGAAGCTGGCCGACAACCCCAGCGTGCTCGAGTGCCATCACGTGGCCGGCGAGGACTGCTACATCCTGAAAGTCGCGGCCCCTTCGCTCGAGCACCTGGAGCGGGTCATCCGGCAGCTCCGCGGCTCGGGGCAGCCGATCACTACCCGCACGACGATCGTGCTCTCGTCGGTGTTCGAGAAGTCCGGAATCGCGCCCGCCGAGGTGGAGGCCTAGCATGGCAGGGCTTCGGGGTCGCGCGCTCATCGCCTACCTGTTGGTCTGCGTCGTGTGGGGGTCCACTTACCTGGCGATTCGCATCGGGGTGGGGCACCTGCCTCCATTCCTCTTCGCAGGCGTACGGTTCCTCATCGCCGGGATATTGCTGGGAGGGGCGGTGGTCGCCACCGGCGGCGAGTTGCCGCGCACGGCGCGCGAATGGAAGATCCTCGCCGTCGTCGGGATCTTCCTGCTCATCGGCGGCAACGCCATGGTGGTGTGGGCGGAGCAGACCGTGGCCTCGGGACTGGCAAGCGTGTATGTAGCAGCCGGGCCACTCTGGACCGCTCTCTTCGACTCGATCGTGCCAGGGGGCAAGACGAAGCTGACCTGGAAGATGGGACTCGGCCTGCTCTCCGGATTTCTCGGGATCGTCCTGCTGGCGGGAGTCACACCGGGCCAGCTCCTGTCCGCCGAGATGCGCGGGCCCGTGGCACTGACCCTGGCGAGCGCGTCCTGGGCGATGGGCTCGGTGTACTCGAAGCGGCGCCCAACCAGCGCGTCGCCATACTCGGCCGCCGCAATTCAGATGATGGTCGCCGGAGCGCTGCTGATCGTCATCGGACTCGCACTCGGCGAGGCGCCCGCGTGGCATCTCACCCGGGCGGGGCTCGGCGCCCTCACGTATTTGATCCTCTTCGGCTCGATTGTCGGATACACCGCCTTCGCGTACGCGCTTCGCAACGCGTCTGCCACGGTGGTCGGCACGTTTGCCTACGTGAATCCCGTCGTCGCCGTGCTGCTCGGCTGGCTCATCCTTCACGAGCAGGTGACCGCACGCACGGTTGCCGCAATGGCGCTGATTCTGGGATCGGTACTGTGGATTCAATTCTCGTCGCGGGCCGAGCCCGCGGCCGAAAAGGAGCGCCCGAGCTCCTTTACCGGCACTCGCCGGCCCGCGGCTTAGCGGGAGAGGAGGATTCTCCTGAGCTTGGTCATGCGGCGACGCACCGAGCCGTCGTGGATACGCTCACCTATCCGGACAATCGCCCCGCCCAGAATCTCGGGGTCTTCGGAAAACGACGCCAAGACCTGTTTGCCGAGCTGCTTGCTCAAGGCGTCCTGAATCGAGCGGCGGAGTGACTCATCGGCAGACCGCGCCAGCGTGACACCCGCCCTCACCCGGTTCAGCTTGAAGTCCACGAGGGTGTGATACTCCTTCGCGATCTCGCCGAGCAGGTGCTGGCGTCCGCGCTTCACGACCGCCTGAAGAAACAGCACGAACTCCCTTGGCACGTCCTTCAGCGCCGATCCGAGCAAGCGGGCCTTTTCACTCTTCGGGACCCGCGGCGACATCAGAACCGACTGCACCTGTGGAGTCGTCGCGATGGCACCCGCGACGGCGTCCATCAGCTCAGCGTAGCGCTCGTTCTGCCCGCTTCGATCGGCGAGGTCGAACAGCGCCTCGGCGTAATTTCGGGCTATCGTGACCGCACTCAATGGGTCGAGTCCAGCGTGCCGAGGTATTCGGTGACGAGCTTGCGGTCGGCGTCGGAGCTGAGGCGCTCGCCGATCAGCTTCGACGCCGCCGCGAGCGACAGATCCACCGCCTCGCGGCGGAGGTCGGCGACGGCGCGGTCACGCTCGTCGGCGATTTCGCGGCGGGCGCGCGCCAGCAACTCCGTCTGCTCCTGTTTTGTTTTCTCGAGCGCCAGCGCTCGCTCCTTTTCAGCGAGAACCCTCGACTCGGCTACCACCGCGTGCGCCTGCGACTTGGCGTCGGCCACGAGCTTCTTGTGCTCCGCCAGCAGTGCCGCCGCCTCGGACCGGCTCCGTTCGGCCTCGGCGAGCTGTTCCTCCAGCGCTTTCTCGCGTGCCTCGACCGCGCCGAGCACGGCGGGCCAAGCGAACTTCTTCAGAATCGCGAACAGGAGGAGGAAGACGAAAACGGTCCAGAGCATGAGCCCGCCCTCGACCGTGAGCGGGCCGGAGGGGTGCTCTTCCTGGAGGGCGCTGAGGGTCAGGGTCAGCATGACAGCTCCAGTTCGGGCCTAGAAATTGATCTTTCCCTGAATCAGAAACGCGATGACCGCCACGAACAGAGCCACGCCTTCTACCAGGGCGGCGGCGATGATCATCGCCCTCTGAATTAGGGCCGTTGCCTCCGGCAGGCGGGCGATGCCTTAAGTGGCGCGTCCGCCGAACTGGCCGATGCCGATGCCGGCGCCGACAACCGCCAAACCCGCGGCCAGGCCCGCGCCGATGAGAC
>JBBRGF010000299.1:0-3535 GCA_038240975.1 Gemmatimonadales bacterium | reverse complement strand
CACGTGATATCGGCCTCGAAACGGGACAATCCGCGGCGACGCCGGGGCGCCCGTCATTCGTGCAAGCCGGTCCGAATGGAGCCCCCCGCAGGTGATTACCAAGCGCGCCTTTACCGGGCCGCCGGCGGTGGCGACCTCGGCGACACCGGCTGAACGTCGGATACCGCGTACGGCGGCGTTAGTTCGGATGGCCGCACCAAGCGTCGTCACCTCACGGCCGAGAGCTTCCGCGACGCGTCGAAAATCGACGATACCGGTCGAAGGCGAGTGGAGGGCCCGAACGCCTCTGACAGACGGCTCGAGTTCACGAAGGCGGTTCTCGTCGACGAGCTCTACGTCCGGGACACCGTTGGCCTGCGCCCTCGAGAACAGTTCATCGAGGCGGGCAAGCTCCCGTTCGTGCGTCGCGACGATAACCTTTCCACACCGCTCGTACGGAATTGCATTCTTGTCACAATATGCGTAGAGAGCGCGGTTTCCTTCAACGCAGAGCCGCGCCTTGAGGGATCCAGGTTCGTAGTAGATCCCAGCATGAATTACGCCACTGCTGTGTCCGGTCTGGTGTAGCCCGGGCGCCGCCTCTTTTTCGAGAACGACGACGCGAAGTCCCGGATGCCGAAGGAGAGCCTCCCTCGCGACGGCGAGGCCGATGATTCCCGCGCCGACAACGACGAGATCTGCCGAGCAAGCATCCGCAGTCGCTCTAACCGGCATGGGGAGGACACTAGTCGATGCCGTCCGAGCACCCGGTGCGAGTCGCAGCACGCCCCGACTGTCGGTTTTGGCGGGGGGTTGCCGGGTGCCGCACGGCGTCGCACTTCCCGCATTCGGCGACACGTCGTGCGCGTTCAGAAGCGTTCCCGAGTTGCCGATAAGCCACGTATGGCAAAGCGGGCTCGACAACGTGAACCTGGGCTCGGCGGACGATTGGTTCTTGCCGGTGCCGTCTCACTCGCCCTCTTCGCCTGGGGGCTACGCCAGATCAAGCCGGCGCTCTAGTCGAGCAGACCTCCTCGGCGCCAGCGCCGCCTGCTGCCTAGTGGCATCCATTCCTATGCGATGAGCTCGACGCGTTCGGCGGGGTGGAGCGCCTGCCAGACCTTCACGTACGCCTCAACCTCCATCCGGGCCCACTCGTCCCGGATGAGACCCTCGGCGACGTCGTTGCTCCCGGAACGGCAATCGAGGCACAGCGGCGAGCCGAGGCCAAACACCCCCGACTCGATCTCGTCGCCGCAGCGGTAGCAGCGGCCGGCCCGCAGTAGGTGGCGAACCGCCGCGTCGAGGTCGATCCCGTGCCGGACTGCGACCCCCAGCGTGTTCGGGCCGAGATGCTCCACCACACACTCGCATCGCCGGAGAAACATCCCCAACTCCGATGCGAGCGCTGTGTCGGTGAGTTGTAGTTGCACCATTGCCGCAAAAGGGCCGCCCGTGGGCGGTGCCACGAACTTCCCAACCAAAGTGTGCTCTTCGGCACGTGCATTTCAACCGTCGGAAGGTGAGAGCAGCCTGTCCCATCGTTTAGTCGACGGAGACCGCCTCTCTGAGGAGCCGGCCAACTTCTGGAGTCAAGGGATTGTGAACAAAGCCCATTTCAGCCTGATCTCGGGCTTTCGCTGAGGTTTCCACCGCTTTACACACAGGCTGAAATGAGATATGACAGTCTCAACTTAGACTATTGATGGGGGAAGAAAGGCGGCCCTTTCGAATGAGCCCCGTTGAACGAACAGCTGTACTTGTCGACCCATATCCGCTATGGCTGGATGCGGTCGAGAATGAGATTTCGCGTCATGGCGTTACGGTCGTGGGACGCACGACAGATCCCCTTCACGCGATTGCCCTCGTCGAGGAGCTTGCTCCCGATGTGCTCGTGGTCGAGCCGGAACCGGACGGCCTCGGCGCGGTGAGGGAAGCGTGCGAGCGCGTACCTGGACTGAAAGCGATTGTCCTGTCGGCGGCAAGCGACTCTGCGCAGATCCAGGCGGCATTCGCCGCCGGCGCCGTCGCTTACGTCCTGAAGACGGCGCAGCCGGAGGATGTAGGAGTTGCCATTCGCCAAGCGTTCGAGCACTCGGTGTTCGTGCCCACGCCGGGGGCCGTGTCCGTTTCGAACGGCATCAGCTCCTCGGCAAAGGACGCTATCGCGGTCCTGACGAAGCGCGAGCTGGAGATCCTCCAGCTCGCAGCCGAGGGACACTCGAACAGCCAGCTCGCCCAGATCCTCTGGGTGACGGAGCAAACGGTGAAGTTCCACCTCTCAAACATCTACCGGAAGATCGACGTGGCTAACCGGACAGAGGCGAGCCGGTGGGCGCAGGTCCACGGGCTCCTGGACACGTCAGCGCACGCAGTCACCGCCTGAGTGGCGGCAAGCGCGTCAGGATGAGTGCCGTCGGCCGAATGCGCGGAGAAGGGTCGAAACATCAGGAACAGCCTCGACGAGCTGAGCCGCGGAGCGATCCTTCCGCATGAAGGCACCCGCGCCCGCCGCCCGGGCGCGGCCGTAGTCCAGCCGCGACTCCGTACCGGTGAGGATGACCACCTGCACTTCCGGGTCTGCGTCGCAGATGCACCGCGTGGCCTCGATGCCGTTCATGGCCGGCATATCGATGTCCATCAAGACGACGTCGGGTGATAGCTCCGCGGCGAGCCGGATCGCCTCGGCGCCGTCGAACGCGACGCCGACGACCTCCACGCGCGGCTCAGAGGAGAGGGTCGCGCGGAAGGCCTCTACAAACAGCCGGTGGGGGTCAACGATCAGAACGCGGATTGCCTCGGCGGCAGGGGCCGTTCCCATGGCGAGAGCATCGCTCATCCGAGCGGTACATGTGAAGCCAGGTTGAACTGGCCGTGTGATCAGTATTTTCGAGGCAACAAGTTGCATGCGACAAAGGCGCTATCGTGTTCGCGGAACGGGGCGTGGCGCAGCCTGGTTAGCGCGCTTGTCTGGGGGACAAGAGGTCCCGAGTTCAAATCTCGGCGCCCCGATTGGAGGAAAGCCCCGCTGCGGCGGGGTTTTTCATCTCTCAATGGACCACCATCCGCCTCCTCGACCGGGCGCACTCCGGACACGAACGCGTCAGTCACGGATCCGCCGCACCCCAGGCCATCCTCGGATCTCGTAGCGCTTCCCGCTCGGGAACACCATCTCAGTGAAGCCGAGCTCGCGGAAAGCGTCGACGTGCTTCTCGATCGGCACATTGAGGTGGCGCATGCCGATCCAGCCGATCTTCCCAATGCCGACGATCTCTGCGGTATCGCCCTGGGCGCGAAACAGCGTCCCGTGCTGGCCCCCTAGTCGTCCGCGGGACTGAATGTCATACGTGCCGGCCATGCCTTCGAGGAGGTCGCAGCCCGCCACGACTGTGGGAAGCTCCGCGCCTCGGAGTCGGTCTTCGGCCGTCAGCTCGGTCACCCTCGCCGGCTCGCCTCCTGACGCCAACGCCACCGCCAATACACGAGGTAGCCCACGACGCCGACGAGCCCGCCGATCGCTCCGGCGACCTCATTCCCGCCCGCGATCGCGGTGATG
>JBBRGF010000298.1:0-3551 GCA_038240975.1 Gemmatimonadales bacterium | reverse complement strand
GACCTCGGCATCGGTTGCCGAAGCCGTAAATTGGATCCACGCCAGCCGTCGATAGTAGATCGGCCCGGGATTGTCGGGATCGGTGACGACGTACAGGGAGTCGTCGGGGTAATTGGGCTGATCGGGAATCGGCGGTCGGGTCGAATCAGACCGCCTAACGAACAGGACGAGTCGGGGCTTCGAGCTGGACTCCCTCGACCAGAACACCATCCGCTCGTTATTGTCATTGTTTTGTTTGGCCAGGTACCAGCCCTGGTTCGCTGTGCCGGCCAAAAATGCCGTGATGTCTGCGGTCACGTCGAAGCTCACCCAGCCCCGGGTGTCCTTCTTGACCAGCGCCTGATCCGTCGGCGCCAGGGTGCTGAAGCCCGTTGTATCCCACACCCCGACAGGGCAGTTGAGAACGGCGTTGGCGGTGTTGGTGTCGTTCGGGCAGTTGGCGGTAACCCCGGTCTCGGTCCACCCGCCCGGCGCCCAGGAGTTGGGAATCCGGTACGCATTCAACAAGGTGCCCGCCACCGGCAGGGCGCTCCCATCGCGCAGCATGAGCTCGAGGCGGGCCGAATCGAGCTGCCCGGCGCCGATCTGGCTTGCGATGGCCGCCTGATCGAAGCGGACATAGACCGAGTAGCGGTTATTGGCATCGGCGGTGAACGAGCGCACCGTGAGCGAGTCGCCAGTACCGTAGTTCTTGTTGGGCGCGAAGACCCGAACGTAGGCGTCGGCGTTTGCCACCAGTGTGTCGCTGGTTGCGACGACACTCGTGAGAGGATGGGGCTCAATGGGTGGTAGACTCTCGAGGGGCGTGTCCGTACTACACGCCGCCTGGCAACACAGTAGGAGCAGCGTTGTCGCTCGAACCCTTTGATCCGCCATCTCTCGCCTCATCTCGTTGAAATGTTCGGGTAACGATTGACCGGGACGGAGTCCAGTGCCGGCCTTACCATCAAGGTGGACATGGGACCATGAAGCGTTCTGAGGGTGATCCCGAGAACGCTCAAGGTTGAAGCCGAATGAATCAGTGTGTGGAAACGGTTGGCTCAAATTGCGATACGTCGACACGCTTCGCTATGACCTGTGGCGCGTCCTTATGTGCAGCCGGGGCGAGCGGCAAGTGCTCCGTGCCGGCCGAACACCACTTCCGGGCGGAGAACCTGTAAATCCGCAAGCCTCAATCGCTGAATGCAGCTGCAAACCGATTTACCTGGACGTTTCGGTCTTTGGGATGTCGCTGGATATGACGAGCCGTTGCCGCCGATCCACTTAACGATGAGTAGAAGGCCTGGCACTTGGGCTCGCCCCCTTTTCGGCCGCTACCGAAGTCATTCACTCGCAACGTTTTGACGATCGGTTGATGGAGGGGTTATATACTGTCCAGCTGCCACCTCTCAGAACGAGGTGCTCTACACATCGGAAGTCGGGCGGCTACAGGAAAGCTTCGACGAAGGGCGAGGGAGGGCTTACCATTTCCGGACGCAGACCTTGACAGAATCGCTCGCGAGAATGGTTCTCTGTATCCTGCCCTGTCTGTCCCCTATCACTACTCGTGCGGTTCACGCTCTCGTTGAGCGCCGAGGCGTCTTCGTAACAGCCAATGGATTCGCACGCTCCCTCGGGCTACGAAATCGCGATCAGCTACGACGAATTCTCGCGGCAGATCACCTCCCCTGCCTGGAAGACCTCGCCGGCTGGATTCGCATACTCGGATGGACTCTCGAGGGAGAGCAATCGGGCGTGGCACTGAGCAGCGGAGCGCTCGCCGAAGGGAAGGATCCCGGATCGTGTTACCGGACGGTGAAACGCCTGACCGGCAAGACCTGGGGACAGGTAAGACGCTGCGGCTCGCACTGGGTCCTGATAGAGTTCGCTGCGACCTTGGAGGCACCGAAAGGCGTCAGGTTGTCCCAATTAGCTTAGCAGGGACCACTCGAGTGACGATAACACGACAGCCCGGCCGTGATGGCCGGGCTGTCGTCTTTCATACACCGTGAGCCCGATCAGTCCACAGGAGCGAGCAGGTTGTCGAACACGACCAGGGAGCCGTCGTAAAAGTCGAGGATGAACTTGAGCGCACCCTCCTCCTCCGCGGTGAGCACCGCACCCGAGGCGCCGGTGACGATGGGATCTGCGCCATCCCCCAGAGTCACTGTCGCGAAAATGCTGCCGTTGACCTTGGCGGAGAAGGTGCCACCCGAGGCTCCGTACGTCCCCGACAACGTGACGTCGCCGTTGCGTCCGGACACCGAGAAGTCGAGGGTCACCGCGACCTGGTCGGGCGCGATGTTACCGAAGGTCACCGTATAGTCGACACGAAGGCCGCGGGTCGGAATCGCCAGCGAGTAGTCGAGCGTCAGCAACATGCCATTGCTGTTCTGGGCGATCGTGTTCTGAAGCGTATAGGTGGCCCTGGTCACGCCGTTGGAGGCGGAGCCGGAGACGGTCAGCGTGCCTGAGGCGCTGTTGCCGCTGCCGATCACCGTATAGTCGAGATAGGTGACCCCGCCCGCGTAAACCACCACCCGCGCGCCGCTGCCGGCGGCGGTGGTCACGTCGGTCACATCGACGTATCCCAGCTCGTCGAGCGGCTCGACCGGCTGATGGGTGACAGGGTTTACCGCATAGAGTAGGAACCGCACACCGGTTGCGGGCGCGTCCGGGCGGTCGGAAGCGACGTAGGCGGCGGTCTCCACGTCCCAGACGAAGGTCGTGCCGAGAAGGTCTGAGGGTATCGCGGCAACGGAGGCGCTGATCCGGCTCGACTCCGGCGGGAGCATGCGCGCGACCTTCGCGGCATAGCCTCTCGCGCCCGCGGGATGAAGCAGAGCGGCCATCGGTGACATCACGGCCGGCGCCGTGGCACCGAGCCTCGCGGCGATCTCGTCTCCAGTGGCGTCGAAGCTCGCGGCTACAGGCGAGTCGAACGCGCCCTGAGCGCTGGTCAGGTCGGCCGACATGCCGTTGGGGTTGAACTCGCTGGGTCCCTCGTCGTGAGAGCAGGCGGCAAGACCCATCACCAGGAGCATGGCGGTTGCGAGAGAGCGCCTTGCGTAATGCGGAAAAGGCATCGGTACCGCCTCCCTGAGCGGCGAGCCCCCAAAACACGAGTTCGCTTGAAGTTAGTGATGTGCCAGCGCTGAGCGTCCCACTTGGGAGACTACTGGAAGGGGCTGGCGCCGGATTTAGGGCAACCAGCGTGCCGAGGCGCCTGCGGGGCACCCACTCATTTCGACTTCTTCACGACCGGCATACCCGACAGCTTCCACGCGGTCCAGCCGCCGACGAGGGCTCTCGCTCTCGTCCAACCAGCCCTTCGAAGCTCTCGCGCCACACGGGCGCTTGTGGCTTCATCGGGTCACGCACAGTACAGCACGAGCGTCGCGTACTGTGCGAGCTTCATCTCGCGGGCGAGCCGTACCGCGTCGTCGGGAGGAAGCCGGATGGCGACGGCGGCCTCGAGGTCATCGTCGCGGTAGCTCCGCTCGGTACGCACGTCGCCAATGACGACCGGCGACCCCGCCGTCACGAGTGCCCGCAGTTCGTCGATCGTGATC
>JBBRGF010000297.1:0-3552 GCA_038240975.1 Gemmatimonadales bacterium | reverse complement strand
GGTCGATGGGCCAGGTCGGTTCGCCGGCGACAACGCCGCCATGGAATCATTCTTCGCATTGTTGCAGAAGAACGTCCTCGACCGACGATACCGATGGACCACCCGCGACAACCTCCGGATGGGAGATCGTCACCTGGATCGAACGCACTTACCGCCGACGCCGCCGCCAAACCGCCCTCGGCCGCCTGACCCCCATCGAATACGAGATGATAAAGACCCCACAGACGGCAACCGCCGCCTGACCCAACCTGTCACCTCAACGCGCGGCAGTCCCGGTCGACGATCACCGGAGGCGCTCTCTCGCAAGGCTGGCCTCGCTGTTCTGGGGAGTAGTCCCTATAGATGTTCAGAGCTGATCGATTGATCATGGCCTCGAGACGTCCACCTGGGCGGCGCAACGAGGAGAGGGACTAATGAGCATGAGGGATATCCGTAGGAGCCGACGATGGGTCAGGCTCCAGTCGTGGAGGGAACGCTCGGTCGGAGTTGCGCACGTGCGCGTCCGCCTCGTGATCGGTGCGGTGCTGCTCGCGTTGCTGGTTACGAGCATGGGGCCTCTGCCTCAGCAGGCACATGCCCTCGGGGGGTCAGAGGCAGGAGTCGCCGTCGTCGGCTCACCCGACGGAAAGGGCTATGCGATCATCAACGCCACTGGGAAGCAGTTCAACTTCGGCACCAGCGGTTTCACCGGTGTCGTAGCTGGCACGCCCAACGCTCCGATCGTCGACGCGACGAACATTCCTGGGACGCACGACAAGTGGTTCGCAGCGGCCGACGGCGGCGTCTTCACCCTCGGGAACCAGCAGTTCTACGGGTCGATGGGAGGCCAACATCTCAACGCTCCGATCACTGCGATTGTATCGTCGCGCACAGGTTACGGCTACCTGTTAGTCTCCAGAGACGGGGGCACCTTCGCGTTTGGAGACTTTCCGTCTCCCGGCAGTCTGGCAGGCACACCACTGAACTCGCCGATCGTCGATGCCGAGTGGCCCCGCACGGCGGTGTCTGGCTCCTCGGAGCCGACGGCGGCGTATTCGCCCAGGGTGGAGCGCCGTTCTACGGGTCAACAGGCGGCGAGAGCCTCAACGCTGCGATGGTGGCGATCGTTTCGACGAAAGCCGGACACTTCCTAGTTGGCGCGGATGGCGGAGTCTTCAGCTTCGGCGACGCAAAGTTCCCGGGCAGCCTGTCGGGAGTGGCGCTCAACGCTCCGGTGGTCGACGCGGTCCGAGCGTCCGGCTCCGCCAACAAGCTGTGGCTGCTCGCCGCCGACGGCGGCATCTTCACGCTCAACAGTGAGTTCTGGGGGTCCGCGACCACGTTCAGCAACCCGGCGCCTGTCGGCCAACCGGTCGTCACAGGCGGCAACGTCGCCGTGCCGTGCCCGCACACCTCTACCTCTGTCGTCGTGAACGCGTCCATTGGTCAGAACGTCGCACAACTCTTGGCCGCCGCCGACCGAGCCGGCCTGAAGCTCTGCGGTTCGGGTTACCGCTCCGCCGCACGACAAGTGGAGCTCCGGAAGGCCAATTGTGGCACGAGCTACGAGGCCATTTATCAAATGGATCCCCAGGCCTGCCGCCCTCCTACTGCCATCCCCGGGCACTCGATGCACGAGCGTGGACCAGCGATCGACTTCACCTACAACGGCTCAAGTGTGGGATCGCATTCAAGTGCGGCGTACAAGTGGCTCGCCGCCAACGCCAGCAGCTTCGGCTATCAAAGGGTGAGCATGTCGAGCTGGAGAAAGTGGGGTTTCGATCCCAACCGGTAATTCCGGCGCACACGGGACTCGTGCAAGGTCCGCTTCCCCGACCAGGTGGAGGCCCAATGGCGCAAATCATTAGCAGCGACCCTTACCATGTTTGGATTAACGGAAGACGGATCGAGGGGGATCTCAGTAGCCACCCGATGTTTGCGGACGATCCCCGCCTCGCGGATCAACGGCGCAGCCGAGAAGAACGAATCAGGCAGCACCGTGCGAAAGGCGGCGATGACCCTGCTGGACCAGACGACAGTGCCGCTGATTAGCCGCTTGCGGCATCTGATCGCGGCAGGTGGGCGCTTGAGGCAGGTGACGGCTGCTCGCGACCGCTCAGCGGTCCAAAGCGGCAATGTCGTCGGGAACGTTTGGATCTTCGTGTTATACGAGAGCACGCTGTCGTTGTGGGACCGGCGGGTAGCGGCGAGCCGGTTCTCGGTGGATCCGAGCTCCTCCTGGAGCTGCAAGGAGTCCTACTCGCCTTCGTGCTGGGATAGGCCTCTGCCTCCGCGAAGAGGCTCTGCCATGTCCCCGTGAGCATGTTGTCGGCTTGGCCGGGTCCGCACCGGCCTGCGCGTTTGTCGCCACCGAACGCGCCGAGGTGGCTGCCTCGAAGTTGCCCTCTCGTGGGCCGCGTAGGCCTTGACCGTCTCGATCAGATTCGGGATCGAGTCGTAGCGTCGCGTCAGCTGCACATCTATCTGCGACCAGGCCGCGTGGACCCTGTTGCGTCGACGGACCAGACCGTTGAGAGGCGATCACTATCCGTCCGAGCAGAAGCACCACGACGATCAAGGCGGCCACGGGTTACTCCTCGGGTCTTCAAGTGCAGTGGGACATGACAGCCGTGCGGTCGAGAAGCACCCGCGCACGGCAAGGGGGTCGTATCAAATGTAGAACGACCCTGGCTGCGGAGCTGACGATAATATCCATGCCAACGACGGGTCTCGATTCCGGGAAACTACTTGGTGATCGGTCTGTTGATCGGGCCACACGGATCGGGGCACGAGTACGCGCGGCCAGGCGAGAACGACTGAGACAGGACCGGCGCCGCGAGCGAATCGTTTCGGGACAATGGGGCTGCTACGAGTGACTCGACGCCGGATACCGGCGAGCCGGCCTGACACGCCTCCTTCGCGCGCTTGCGCTCTCCCGACGGCGTCGGCAGCCCGATGCCTGGGCGCATGGACCGAGATGCGGCCAAAGCGCTCCACCTCCGCCGGTCCCTCACTATCATCGAGCAGCAGCACGTTGGCCGGGTCATCAATTGTGCGCTACCAACGGAACCGACGCCGATTTCACCCGTCGCCCACCTGGTGTCGGTCGCGCATGTCGGGGACCGGGCAGGCAACTGTCTCCTGAGGTGACCCCACCCGCCCAAACGGCTTCTAGGTCGAATTGACGGCGATGACCGCAGTAAGGACTCACACGCCTGCGACCGCAGTGGGCCCGCCAGCACCGGTTGGTCACGCCAGATGCCGGGCCAGTGCGGCGGCCACATCGCGACCATGGCCGCAGCGGTCCCAGTGTCGAGCTCAACATGGCCCCACTGGACCAAGCCGCACTCCCTGAGTTACTCCCTGTAGCGCTGCGAAAACCCGGTGCACACCCTGTGGTGATTATCTGTGAGCTATCCGGGATCCCGGATAGCACACATCATCCGGGACGCGCGGTTATCCGGGACGAGCCGCGGGCCGGCGTGTCGTGCAGGGGTGGCCGGGCCGATGGTCCCGGATAATCACAACGCTTCGAGGAAGGCGAGGAGCTTGTCGGGAGGCTGGTAGCGGCCC